>JAZDFO010000100.1:0-2734 GCA_043807785.1 Microcaldota archaeon
GGCGTCAAGGTTTTCCCTAGCATGCACCTAAGAACCTTTTGCCGGTAAGTGGAAGCCCGGTATAACGAGATGGCGGACACCAAAGCCTTTTCCATGACTGAAAAGACGATACAACAATATAATAATTTAAATACATGATAAGTATAATGAAAATACATAATAAAAATCTTCCGATAAGAAAACGGCCAGATAATCGCAGAATTGGTTACACTGACCGCGCATTAACCTCAACAGCCATTCGCAGCTGCAGGGCATTTAATAGCTTTCGAGGGTGCGTTTCCAGTGCAAAAAATTGCATCAGTTATGGTTGGAATCCCCGCGTCTCAAGCGAGATTGCCAGCTTGCGCGCGCGCCTAAACAACGAATGCAGCACGGGCAGGACCAGCGGCAAAAGCGCCTTTGAGCCCCGGGATGCCTGGGCGATGCGGACTTTTGCGGCCTTTCGCTCGAAATACGGCACGGACGCTATGGCGGTCGAGAGCATGAATGCCGTCGTCTTGGGCAGGCCAAAGCCACGCAGGGCGCGGTCGATTTGCGACGGAGGCGTGGTGAAGACGAAGAGGAAGGAAAGCAAAAACAGCGAGCAAAGATAGGCGTAGTTGAAGGCGCCGGCAGGCGAGTCGCCCCAGTGGAAGGCAAATGCAGAGAGCGAGAAAACAAAGACAAGCCGGTGGTCGGAAACAGTGCGGGAGAGGGAGACGCCGGAAAGGGGGTATAGGCCGGCGATGGCAAACAAGAACAGCACCGAATACGAGGCGGGCAGGATGACCAGCGATATTGTTGCGGCCAGCAGCGCAACCAGTTTTATCCCTGCACCCGCGCGGTGGACTATTGAGCCGCCAGGATGGTATCTGAGCATGCAAATTCAGCCTTCCAGAATGCACGGGACCTTGAGCCCGGCGTCCCTGAATTGTGTTGAGCGGAAAACCTCCTTCCCGCCGTCGAGGATTACCTTGCCGCCGCCGAGCACGACGAAGCGCGCAGCGTATTTGGCAAGCAGGTCGGTGTCGTGGGAGGAAATTACGATGGTCCTGCCCTGTGAGTTGAGCCTGCGCAGAAGCTCGAAGAGCTCGACGCAGCTGCGGTGGTCGAGGGCGGAGGCCGGCTCATCCAGGCAAAGCAGGCGCGCGTCGGTTGCAACGGCGCAGGCGATGGCGACCTTCTGCTTCTGGCCGAATGACAAAGTGGAAGGGTCCCTGGAAGCGAAATCTGCGATGCCGACGAGTTTAAGCGCATCCGCAACCCTGGCTTTGATTTTTTCTGCCGGCAGGCCGGCGTTTTTAAGCGCAAAACCCACTTCCTCTTCCACGGTAAGGGAGAAAATCTGGTCGTCGGGGTCCTGGAACACAAAAGCGACATCGCGGCTGAGCTTTTGCACCGGATGCATGGAAGAGTCGAGGCCGAATGCCACAACCTTGCCTGTGACTTTAGCCGGGACCAGCTTGGGTATTACTCCGTTGAGGCAGAGCAAAAGCGTGGTCTTGCCCGTGCCGACGGCGCCCAGGAGAGCGACGAACTCGCCTTGCGCAACCGACAGCGAGATGCCGTCGAGCACGCGGGAGCCGCCGTAGCTGACGCTCAAACCGCTTACCTCGACTGCGTTCACTTCAGGCACCGTATTTTTGCGCAAAACCGAATTTGAAGGCGATGACCCACGCCAACGCGAATTCCAGCGCGCCCTGCACGGCGTTCCAGAGGAAGATGCTGGCGTACCATGCCGACGGGCCAAGCAGAGGAATCGGCACTGAGGAAATCATCGCCGCCAGCTCATCGGGAGTGACGTGGAAGAAAAGCGGCCCGGCGAAGTAGAAGTTCGCCACTATCATCAGCAGCCCGCGCAGCACGACAGCGATGGACATTATGCCGAGCGCCTCCTTCCAGGAGAACGCGCCGCGCAGCTCGTGCTCGCTGCCGTAGCGCCGCCATAGCCACAGCAGCAGGCAGGAAAAGCCCGCAAAGCCAAGGATGGGCACGACGCCGGAGAGAATGGAGCCGCCGAAAGACTGCTGCGAATAGAACGCGAAGTACGCCAACGCGGCAAACGAGGCAATGAATGCGGCCAGGAGAAGGCCGAGCAGCGCCAGCAGCCGGGCGGGCGCGAGCTTCCTGCGCTTGGCGATGAGGTAGAACGCCGGCACGGCCAGCATCGGCAGAGTCGCCGAGAACTTCATGACCGCGCCAATGACGCCGGATTGCGCGATTAATGCGATGCCTATGCTAGTTGCGAACAGCGCCTCGAGAGCAGTGCCATAGCCAAGCACGAAGAGCGCCAGGAGTATTGGCACTCCGACCAGGTCGATTGTCATGCCCCAGCCCGAGGGCACGCCCACGACGTTGTTGAACAGCTGCAAGGCGAGCGCAAGGCCGGCAAGCAGCGCGGCGGAAACGAGATGATAGGTCTTCATGAAGCAAATTGCGGCGCGCGCGAATAAAAGGCTTTAGCTAAAAACAGGTAGATACGCGGAATTGCGTAATCCGGGCATTTTGCAGTCATTGCCGTCAGCGGATTTTGCTGCCGGGCGCAATGGGCTTGTCGGGGGAAAGCAGAGAGATTTCGCCGTCTTCAGACTCGGCGGCCAGGAGCATGCCCTGCGACTCGACGCCGCGGATTGTCTTGCGCTCGAGGTTGCACACCACTGCAACGAGCCTGCCGACAAGCTCGGATTCGGAATAACTGCCCACGAGGCCACCGACGAGCGTGCGCGTTTCCGTGCCGATGTCAACTTCGAGCCGG
>JAZDFO010000101.1:0-2655 GCA_043807785.1 Microcaldota archaeon
GCCTGCGCCCATGCAGCCGCCCATCGTGGTCGTCACCGGCGGGGGCGGCCTCAACCAGAGCGAGAGCTACCTTACTACGATGATGGCAATGTATTCCGCGATGGACGCCTACCAGCAGCAGGGCCAGGCCTCGCCTTACAAGTTCCTATCGCGCGGTTCGGTGATGCGCCAGAACCAGTTCAACGACGAGGGCAGGATTCCTAAGGGCCAAGCGCATCAGGGCCTCAAGCGGAAATACTCGGATTCCCAAGTAGAGGCGCTGACCAAGAGGATGGACAAGCTCATCAAGAAAATGGGCGCCTAGCTTTTACTGCTTCTGCGTCTTGAGCCTAAATAACGTCTCGCGGTTGGCCTCCAGTATTTGCCTGTTGACTTCCGTCAGCGCCTTGATTGCGGCCTCGAGGTCGTCGAGCTTGCGCTCTATCGCGTCGGCATCCGCGATGCTGGACTGCGGCATTGCGCGCATTGGCGTTTCAATGCCAGCCTTGTTGAGCATGCTGGCGATGTCGGTGCTTTTTTCCTCGCCGCCGTAAATGCTGGTGATTTCGAGCTTCGGGATTTCGTCCTCCACCGGCTTTGCCTGCGCCGGTTTCCCCTTTTCTTGCGCGGTATCCTTGCGCAATTCCCCGAAAAGCGGCTTGACTTCATCTTCGCCGTGCGGTTCCTCCGTGTCCTGCGCTTGCGCCTTGCCTGCAGGCTGTGAAACTATTTTCTGAGCATCATCCTTGGGCGCAATTCCTTTCCCCTGCGGCTTTGCCGCGCTCTCAAAAAGCGGCTTTTCGCCGCCGAGCGCCTCGTCGACGTCCTTTGGCGGCGCATCTTCCTCGAAAAGCGACTTGCTGCTCGAGAGCCCCTCGATTTGTTCCTCTTCGCTGGCCTGGCTTTCGGTTTGGCTTGCTTGCGGAATTTCCGTCGCGGTCTCAATCTCAGTTTGAGGCTGTGCAGCCTTTTTTTGCAGTTGCGTCTGCGGCTTTGGCTTCGGCGCCTCTTTTTCCTCCGCGGCAAGCGCGCCCGCAATCGCCTCTTCCACGTTCTCGATGCCCAGCTCCTTGAGGTTGGCAACTATTTCGGCGTCGCTGCTGCCTTGCTTTATCATTTCCTTTATCATGACTCGAAGGTCCATGCCGTCTTTTCACTCTCCAAAGCGTATTTGGCGGGCTGGATTTAAATGCGTTGGTTGGCTTTCCCAAAGCCGGATTTAAGTGCGTCTTTCTCGTACAAACGTCACGTTGGCCGTGATTCTTACTCTGTTTCCTTCGAGTTCGCGTACGGTTCCCCCGTGCACAGAACACGTGCCGAAAATTTCTGGGCGGCTCATAAGCACACTTCGGATGCCCTCAAGCGTAAGCTCCCTTCTTGTGGCGAAATCCAGGTCACCTGCCATTTTCTCTACCTCGTGCGCGACGACTATCTGTCCGCCGGCTTCCGGATTAAACCCCGGGGCATGAACTGTATATCCGTGAGTCCTCAGGATACCCTCTATAGTCTGTTCAGCCATGTTCTCTAATCTCCCTCTTCTCGGTCACCACTGCATCCATTGGCACGTCGTGCGACTGCGCCGGCAATTTATTTACCAATTGCAATTCAAACGCAAGCCCTGCCTTGAAGCAGTTCTTGCGCACGGTCTTCAAAAATCGGTCGTAGTGGCCGCCGCCGAACCCCAGCCTGTGCCGCCGCAAGTCGAACGCGACGCCGGGAACGACGACAGCGTCGATGGACTTTAGTGCAATCCGTTTCCCCCGCGCCGGCTCCATCACGCCCATTCCTCCTTTTACAAACCCATTGAAGGACTTCACTGCTACTGGAACAATCCTGCCCGTCTCCATCCTTGGGAACGCGATGATTTTACCCTTTGCAAGCAGCCCCTCGGCTGCCCTTAGGCAATCCACTTCCTGCGTCAGCGGGTAATAGAGCATCACCGTTCCGGCGGCGCGGATTTCCGGAAGGGCAAGCAGCCTTTCGTTGATGCGCGCGCTCTTGCTTTCGGCGTGGTGCGGGTGGTGCGCGCTGCGCCTCGCCAGTATTTTTTCCCTGATGCGGTGTTTCACGGAAGTAGTATTCCTCCGATGCAGTTAAACCCGTTTCGCTGCACCTTTCCTACGCCGTCCTCCTCTTGCTGGTGCGCACGAAACCGCTCTTGGGCCTGAATATTTCCGTCTGCTTGTGGAGCTGCTCGATTATCTCGCGCACGGCCTTGTCGTCCATGCCGAATTCTGCTGCCGCGCGCACGACGTCTTCTACCGACACCATGTCGACTTCCTTCTCCTTCTCCTCGATGATGCTCAACACGGTCCGGGCCTTGTCGGTCTTGCTTTTCGCCTGGCCGATGTTGATGATGTCGCTGTCGATTCTTCCCGTGTCCTTGTCCAGGAAAATGGTCTTGAGGACGTAGTCGGTGAGCATGATTGCGCGGTCTGCGTCCTGCGCTTCCACGACTGCGCTAAAGCGCGCTTTCGCGCTGGCTTCCGAAAGCCTCACGAGGCCTTCGATTTGCCTTGCGGTTACGGGGTAGTAGTTCTGTTTTTCGCCCATGCGGCGCAGCCTAAGGTAGTATTCCTGTATCTTGACTGATGCCTCGTCGGAAAGCGACGGGGAATACAGCCTGCGCGCGTAGGCGATGTACTTTCGCAGCAGGTCGATTGATATGAGCGGCAG
>JAZDFO010000102.1:0-15296 GCA_043807785.1 Microcaldota archaeon
GCGGCCTTGCCCGCAGGCGATGCGGACACTCCCCGCGCAGTCAGAATCGATTTTGCCGCGGCAGGGTCGGTTTTTCCCTCGACAGTAGGCCCCGAGGCGATTACCTGCAACGGCGAGCCAAGCACGTCGGAAATGGCCAAATTCACTATTGTGGCGCCGCCAAACGCGGCCGCCAACCCCCCGCACTTTACCTGGGAAAGGCAGCTGCGCACGCAGTTGAGCTCGCCAATTGGCGCTCCGGCGTTCATCAGCAGGCGGGAAACCTCGGCCAGCTGCGCTATGGAAATGCCCTTGCGCGGAAGCTCTACTAGCGACGAGCCGCCTCCGGAAATCAGGCAGACGACAAGGTCCCCCTTGCGCGCCTTTTTCGCCAAAGCGAACATGGCTTTCGCGGCGGCAACGGATTTGGCGGAAGGGAAAGGATGCGTTGACTCCATCAACCGGATGTTTTTTGCGTCCCAGCGCGATGACGTGCCTTCGGGTACGGCGACCACGCCGGCGTCCACGCGGACAATGCCCTCGAATTCCTGCGCCATCGCACCGGAGGCCTTGCCCATGCCGACAACGTATACCCGCCGCGCCGGAAAAGCCGTGCCGTCGACGGCTAAAGTGCCGCCGTGCACGGAAACCGACTTTCGGATGAGCATGGCTGGGTCGCAGGCCTTGACGGCCGCAAAAAATGCTCCCGTAGCAAGCGCGCGCTTCTCTTTCGCGTCCATTGATGGTCGCACTCCAGTGCTGAATCACTGCCTGCCGCTTTACGGCCTGCGGATGTCCTTGAGGTAAATGTCGAACACCAGCGTCTTGCCGGCGAGCGCGTGGTTGAAGTCAACAGTCGCGTTGGGGCCGTTGATTTCCGTAATCACTCCGGAAACGCCGCTGGGGGCAAAGAGCCTCATGCCGATTCTCGCGCCGCCCTCTGCGGTGATGTTGGCAACCGGGACCTGGATGATGTTCTCGGGAAGTACCTCGCCGTAGGCATCCGCCGGAAGAAGAGTGATTGTCTTCTTGTCACCGACTTTCATGCCGACGACTCCTTTGTCAAAGCCCGGGATCATCTGGCCCGCGCCGACGGCGAATTCAAGGAACGGGTAAATCGTCCTGTTGGGCAGGCCGGCCTTTATGGCCTCTGCCTTGATGTTGGTGTCGAACACCGAACCGTTCTCGAGCTTGCCAAGGTATTCGACGGAAACCGAGTCGCCGGCCGCGACGGCAATGTTGGATTCGCCGGAAGGCGTTGCACTCACCGAAATGACCGCCGTCGCGGACGGAGTCGGCGTAACCGTCGGCGATGAAACGCAGCCCGCAAGCAGCACTACCGCTGCCAAAAGCATTATCTTATTGAACACACGAATCCCCCCTTGGTTGAAAATCGTTGGACAAAAAAAGAATACCCTCATTTATTAACCAATACGGAAGCCGCAAAAACCGGAGATTGTACCGCTCGAATGCATGCCGGGTTTTCAAGCCAAACAGTTCCAGCCGCGCCAAACCACGCTGCGGTACATAAAGGCATATTAACAAGGCGAAGGTAAAATGCAACCGGCGCAACCGCATGGCATTCGACTTCGATTCAATAGCGCGCAGGCTCGAAAAGCACCAGTACGCGGAGGCAGCCTTGCGCGAAACGAAATACTCTTCCGTGGCCGTCAAGGACGGGAAAGTCGACTCCGCAAAGGAAGGCGGCGAATCGTCCATCTCATTCCGAGTTTTTGCCAACGGCGCGTTCGGGTTCGCCGCCACCAACATCCTTGAAAACGCCGTTGAAGCGCTCGAAAAAGCCGCCGCGCTCGCGCGCGCAAGGCCGGGTAGCGCAAAAATCGCCGCTCCACAGGCCAACACCGCCAAAACAATCCTCAAGCCGAAGAAAAACGCCGCCGGCATGGGCATCGGGGAAAAAATCCGGCTCCTCAAGGAATATTCCGGAATCGCGGAAAGGAAAGGAATCTTCAGCGTATCCGCGGGGCTCACCGTGGCAGCCAACCGGAAAATATTCGCCAATTCCGTGGGCACGAGGATTGAGTCGGCAGAGCCGCGCATCGTCTGCTCGATACAAGCATATGCCAAAGACGGCGCGCGCAAGGAAAGCAGCTACCACCAGGTAAAGCGCCGGGCGGGCAGTGAAGCCCTCTCGCAAATGCCGAAGAAAGCCGAGCAAGCCGGGAGGGAGGCGGTAATGCTGCTTAACGCCGCGCACGCGCCGAAAGGCAGGATGACGGCAGTGCTCGACCCCGAGCTGGCCGGCGTCATGGCGCACGAGGCGGTGGGCCACGCCTGCGAAGCCGACGAAGTCCAGTCCGGTGGCTCCATACTCTCCGGCATGCTCGGCAAGCGAATCGGCAGCGGCGCAGTAAACATCCGCGACACTCCCCTGCTCGATAAAGGCATTTGGGGGTGCTACGACTACGACGACGAGGGAACCAAGCCAACCGGCTCGCTCCTGGTCAAAAACGGCGCCCTAAACGAATACCTCACTTCCCTCGACACCGCGCTGGAATGCCGCAACAGGCTCTCGGGAAACGCGCGCGCCGAAAACGGCCACCGGCCCATAGTGCGAATGACAAACACCTTCTTCGACAAGGGCGACGCAAGCGTGAAAGAGCTCTTCGATGGAGTGAAAAAAGGAGTCTACCTCGCAGGCTGCAAGGAAGGCCAGGTTTCCCCAAAGTCAGGCAACTTCACGTTCGCCGCAAAATACGGCTACATTGTCGAAAACGGGGAAAAGAGCGCGCTGGTAAAAGACTGCAGCATCAACGGGAACATCCTGACATCGCTGCACGGAATCGACCTCGTCGCATCCGACCTGGACTTCTCGCCCGGCACCTGCGGCAAGGAAGGCCAGGGAGTGCCAGTGACCACCGGCAGCCCGCATTTGAGGATAAAAGGAATACTAGTAGGATGACCGAGTCCCAATCTCCGGCGGCAAAACAAATACATTAATAATGGGTTTGCAGTCAAACGGTTTGGGGGGATGGATTCATGAAAACACTGCCGCCAACAGGCATTCTAGCGATTTTATTTTTTGCAAGCATGGCCGCCGCGGCCGAATTGGACTTTACCGTCAAGGAAGCCGTCATCTACCCCCAGAAAGTCGCGTTAGTGACCAAGGAGGCAACAATCAAGTACGGCAACAGCTTTTCCACAGTGCTTGACTCGAATGCCTATCCGAAAAGCGTGCGCATCCAAGAGGATAATGCGCGGGTCCTTGGAATTCGCCTTGCGCGCCAAGAGATGCCCAAACCTTCGCAGGACACGCAACTTCCCTTGCTGGACGCTAAAACAATCCTCTTGCAGAACCAGAACCGCTTTCTGCGGCTCATTACGGACACGGGCATGGCCTCTGGGACGGTCATGGCAGTCAGCGGTGACACGGTGGTTCTCTCAAACGCGCAGTATTCCCTTGCAATCTCAAACGCGTTAGTCAATTCAAGCTCGCCGTACATGACGCTTCAACTCTCGGCAATCCGGCAAGTCGCGCTGGCGGAAAAGCCGGTAATCCCGAACGCAACCGCGAGCCCTCCGGCTGCGAATCCATCCTACCCGCCATACAATCAATATAGCCAACCGACTGGAAATTACACGCTTTCCTGGACGGACTCTGGCAGCACCCCACGCAAGGCCACATTAAGCTATTTCACCAAAGGGCTTTCGTGGGAGCCAGTATACTACCTCGACATCGGCAGCGGCCCGAAGGCAAAATTCCAGTTCCTGGCCAAGATCGACAACGCCCTCGGTTCGGAATTTTCCGACGTCAGGCTAGTGGCGGGGAACATCAATCTTGCCAATTACCCCCTGTCATCTCAAGATTATCGCGATTCATATGCACAGGGCGCGATGGGTGAAAGCGGGTATATGGAACTACCGGACTCGTCTGCCCCGTCAGTTTCATCCCTCGACGAATACGAAGTGTATTCCCTTCCCGGAATTTCACTGCAGCCGCACGAAATTGCCATCATGTCAATCTTTGACGACAACGTCGAATACGTTAAGGAATACGTCTATGACGCGAGGGCGAATTCCCAGCGCAGCTGGCAGAACTACAACTCGTGGGAACAGGAGGCAGACGGCAAGGTAAGGAACATTTACAGGGTGAAAAACGCGGGGCAGACTTGGCCGTCGGGGATTGTGAGCGTCTATTCGCAGGGCGTGCTCATCGGCGAGGACTCAATCGAATGGACTACAAAGGCAAGGGAGGCGAAGGTCACTGCAGGCGTCGCATCGGACATCGAGGCATCAAGGAAGGAGACGGTCAAGCGGTTCGTCAAATCCGACAAGTACAACTCAAATTACGATTATTCACATTCAGTCACAATCGCATTGAAGAATTACAAGGTCGAAAAGGTCTCGGTCAGGGTGCTGGACTCCTTCCCGGCGGAGGCGCTCAACCTCACAACGAAAACCGCTTTTGTGGAAAAGCCCGGCAACCTCATGGAATGGATTGTTGCACTCCAGCCCGGCGAAGCAAAGGAATTGAGCTACACATTCATCACCGATTAGAGGCCAGCCTATACCAAAAACCACACCGCCCCTCCAACCGGCTTTTTATACAACCTGCGCGTGCAATTATTCCGGCAATTTTCGGGCAATTGGAAGGGGGACTCAAGATGGCAAGGAAAAGCAACAGGAGCAAGATCAGGAAAGTTGCGAACGCCAGGCCACTGCCGCGCCCGCTGCGCAAGCTGCCGGCCATCCACGAGCGCGCCAAGCAGTTCAGCTGGCTTGCGCTTGCAGGGTTCATCATTGCATGCGAGCTTGCGGGAATAATCGGCGCGGTCTTCACGACGCCGGCGATTCCGACGTGGTACGCGTCGCTTGCAAAGCCCGAGTTCACGCCGCCGTCGTGGGTATTCGGCCCGGCCTGGACAATGCTCTACGCGCTGATAGGCACGGCGGCCTACCTGGTGTTCCGCCAGCCGGACAACGGCAACCGCTCCAGCGGCCTGCGCCTGTTCCTGGCGCAAATGGGCTTGAACGTATTATGGTCGGTAGTGTTCTTCGGCCTGCAGTCGCCGGGAACGGCGTTTGCGATAATTGCAATGCTGTGGTTTGCCATAGCCGCGACGATGGCATATTTCTGGAGAGTGTCCAAGACGGCGACGGCTCTTATGGGGCCGTACCTGGCGTGGGTGACCTTCGCCGCGGCGCTCAATTTCGGCGTATGGCTGCTTAATCCCTGAAAATAAAATAGAACCCAAACCGTTTTTATTTCCACCCGCATTAACGCCACAAAGGTGTTTGCCACATGGTCTGCTATGCCGTCCCATTATCCACCGCGCTTCTCTTGCATGGCGCGAGGAAAACAGGTAGAATGCAGGGCGAGAAATTCAGGCGCCTTAGCCTGCTGATGTCTGGAGGAGCAATGTTCGGAGTAGTCGACCACTTATGGAACGGCGAGCTTTTCCTATTCGGCCCAAATCTCGCCTCCGATCTGCTTCTGGGCTTGACCATCACCGCCGTTATCGCCGTGGCATGGGCGGGCATGGAATTCTTTGCACTAGCCAAAAGCCCCGCAGCTGCCAAGGCCTAATTGGGCACTAATGAAAAAAATAAAATAGGAAGGGTTCAGCCTAGCGAAATACTGCCTCCATCTTTTCCTCAAGCGCATCATACTTCTTGCCTTGCTCTGCCTCGGATGCCTCGTTTTCCGTTGAGAAGTCCACGATGGCGTCCGCCAGCGAGTCGAGCTGCTTGCCGTAGGCCTTGCCTATGCGCTCGCGGATTTTCTCGTGCAGAAGCTCTTTTTTGGCATAATGCGCCATCACGAGCGCCTTGTCGGCCATGCTAGGCTCGCAACCGCCGTGGCCGCCGCACTCGCCGCCACCGCAGCAACCGCCTTGCGCTTCATCCCCTTCATGCGTCTCTTCTTCGCCCATAAAACCACCCCCTCAATTACAGATTACGGCTAATTGCGGCTCTCGCGTAGTAATAAGCATGGTTTAACCCCAAGCCTGCTGGCATCCAAACGAATAATACCCTCGGGAGGCATAACAGTTGCATGACCGAAGCAGTTGCACCCCGCACCAAGCCGCAGGCAGCGAAATACATTGTCCTGTACGAGCACCTGGCCGCCAAGGCAAAGGACCAGATTGACTACGTGCTCGAGGCGCGGGTTGACCGCAAGCAGATGGCGCTGGTCATCGGAGGCGCCGACGCAATCGCTTACTTGATGATCGAAGGCCTCGCGCACGGAAGCCCGATTGACGGCCCAGCTCTGGCTGGTTGCGCAATCAGCTTCGCAGCAGGCGCCGTCATTGGCATCCTGCTGGGCAACTTCGAGATCGACCGCGAAATCGCGCGGCTTGAGGACTTGCTTCGAGGAGATGTCATGGAAGCCGAGCATAAAAAAGAGCACGCGCTTTCTTGGGAGGAACTCAAGGCAGGCTTCCACCACGCGGTTGTCAACAGCGAAGGAGACCTTGAACTGCGCGCCAGGCCCCCAAACCCGTTCTTGACCGCAATACGGCGTTATACCGGATTGGGCCGGCAGCCAATGCTGTTCACACCGCGCTTTGCGGCACGGCACCCGGAAGGCACGTCGTGGTCGCTGGAGCATTGGATGCACCAAGCCGGCGAGGCGGCAAAGAAGGCAACGAGGCGCAAGCCAAGTAATTGAAGAAGCAGTACGTTAATGCAGCCGGATTGCCCCCGTCCTGCCGTCGAGCGCGATTTCCTGCCCTTCCTTCAAGGTTGAAATTCCCTGCACCTTCACCACGCAAGCTAAACCCAGCTCGCGCGCGACGATTGCAGAGTGAGCCAGCGCGCCGCCGGATTGGCTTGCCACGCCCGCTGCCTGGGTGTAAAGCGTTGCAAGTGACGGCGAGAAAGAATGCGATGCCACGATTTTTCCCTTCACGTCTTTTCGGTAATCGGACGGGCCGTCCACCCAAACCACCGCGCCTTGGGCTTCCACAGGCGCGCCAACCGGCAGGCCCTTCAATTCCAAAGCCGCGGGTTGTGGCATCTCCCTGGACTCGAACGCCGCCGTAGGCTCGTCGTCGAGCCATTTGCCGCCAACGCAAACGAATTGCGCCGGAAGCGCCCCCGCGCCGGAATAGTCAAATGACGCCCTGCGCCGGCCGGCCGTTTCCTTCATCCGCTGTGGAGAACGCATTGCATCCGCCAGCTCGCCTGCCCGCAGGTGGAAAACAAGGCTTCCCAAGCCGCTTTCCTTTCCGGCCAGCAAGAACGCCTTGCGTTCCACTGAAAGGTAGCGCGAGCAGGCCATGCGCGCGTTCTCCCTCCAGCGCGCGAACTTGTCTTTCGGCGCCGGCACGCGCATTAGACCCGCCTGCGCTCCGGATTCCGAAAGCCTTGGCGCGGAAATGTCGTAAGGAGACGCGGAGTGGAAGCCGAATTCCTCTGACGCCTTGCCGGGATTGTCCGCAAGCAGAGAGTCAAGGCGCTCCAGTTCGCAATCCTTCCAAACCGCACAGTCCGCCAACGGGGATTTGAATGCCATTGCCAGCGAGGCCACGAATGAATAATCCATTGCCGCCACGGCGCCGGCGAGAGCCTCAGATGCCGACTGCCACGGCGCTTCCTGAGAAATTTCCGTTCCCGCGAATTTCGCGGCGGCTTGGGCAAACGCGGGAAACGCGCGCATCTTCTCATCCGCATAAAGCCCCAACAGCGCGCCGTCGATTGCCTGCCCGATGGAATCAAACGGCATGGCAAGCGCCAAGAGAAGGTTGTGAAGCGTCCAATGGGTGCGTTCGACGACTTTCCCGCCCGACAATGCAAGCGTTTTCTCCGGGCCCGGCGCGCGCAGGAACCTCTTTTCCACGTTCCTGCAGAAATACAGCCTTCCTCCCACGAAGTTGGCGTGCCGGCAGCCAACCGGCGCAAAGCCCATGCGAGTCTTGGCGTATGCCTGCCACATCGGCCCGCCGGCGGCAAACACGCGCCCGAGGAATTCCTTGGAACACTCCTTGGAATGCTCGAGCAGGTCCGAGTTCTCGTTCGCCTGCAGCACGAGCGCCTCGCCGGCGAATGCTGAGTTGGCTTCCAGCGCCTGCGCCAAGTCGTAGGCCATCCAAGCAGGTTGCGCCATAAGATTTTACCGTTTTTTACCGTTTGATTTGAGTAAAGGCCCCGCCAGTCAACGTTACAGTGCCCGCGTCGTCGCACGAGCCCGTTGCCGAAAACGCCACCGCCCCGCTCTCGCCGATTTGCGCGGCATCCACCCACACCGGGCACAACGCCCTGGCCCTTTCGCCGTTGCGGACAACCGCGCAAGAATACGACGGGGAGAATGACTTCCCAAATGAGCCAATTGTGACGACGCACTCGTTTTGCGACATGGGCTGGAACCAAAGACGGCTGATGGCGGCCGATGGCCCCGGCTGGTTCGGCTCAACAATAATTCCAGCGTCCCCTTCCTTTTCCTTGGCCATTTCGCCCGCCTGCTCCTTTTGCGCAGCCCCCGGCGCCGGAGCGTTTTGGACAAGGTCATTGGCCACTCCCTGCGCCATGCCCGCGCCTTGCTGCGGATATTGAGGATAATAGCCGCCAAACGTCGAAATGCTGCGCTCTTCCACCGCCAAAACCGACGAGACTCCTGCGGCGAGCGCCACGAAAGCCGCCAGGGAAAGCCACGAAATCGCCAGCGCGCGCCGCGTGCCGGGCGAAACGATGTATTCCTTGAACGAGAGCACTATTTTGAACGCCAGGAAAATCACTCCGGCTGCAAGGGCGCACAACGCCGCAGACGGCAGGTCCAGCGGCCGGATGAAATACGCCGCGCATGCCATCGCAAAAAGCGCCACAATTGCAGTCCCCAGCGCGGACACGCCCGAGCTGGCAACCTCGAACACGCTTTTGCCCCACAGCTTCCTGCCCAACAGGCCCCGCAGCGCGCCGAAGATGAAAAGCGACACAACCGCGTTGGCCAAAAACGCGCTCAGCGAAAGCGTCAGGAAATATACCGTCGGCGGCACGATGACCAATGCATTCGCATTCGCCGCCAGGGCAGCCGCCAAAAACAATGCCGCGACTAGCCTCATGCTTCCACCATTGCCCGCAGCGTACGGAAAGCCAGGTCCGCCGAAGAACCGCCAGACCCGCAGGTCAACAGCCCCGTCGTGGACACTTCCGCCAAGATGAGGTCCAGGTACGAATATTCGTAATGCTGTTTGAGGCACTCCGCGAAATTGTTGCCCGACTCCTTGCCTCCGGATACAGCCGAACGCACTATTCCGCCATCAACGCGAAGCACCCGCGCCGACAACAGGTTGTCCTGGCCGTCGAACTGCTCGTGCACGACCGTGCCGTCGGCAAAGAAGTGGTAGTCCACGAGGTTGGCGCCGGTCTTCTTGTAGAAAAGCTGGGCGTAGAAAGTCTCGGCCGGAGTCGAACCGCCGAATAACTCCTTTGCCTTGGACATGAAGTCCTTGGCGAACTGCGAAGCGATGCTGGATACCATGGCGATTCTCCTGGCCCGTTCACCGCCGTAGTATATCGCGTGGTATTGCGCGCAGCCCTTGCAACCTATGTCCTGTCCGGCCCGGCCGGAGTCGGCCCACTCCAAGACCGCCTCGGCCTCATGCCAGCCGGCGTCAACCCATTCCAGCAAATCATTTGCCTTTTGGGGCGATGCCTGCCTGATTTCGGCTTGCACTGCATTAGGCTTGTCATTGGAAACGAATTTCTTGAGGATTTTGCCGTCCCCGAAAAGCATGTACTCTTCAAAACAATAACCGCTTGCGCAGGCCGGGTCATCAAAGACCACTTCAGCATAGCGCGTGTAGAGCACTTGCGGCGTGGGAATGGCGCTCGCGGCAGGATTAAGCGTAGGGGACGGGCTTGGCCCGGGTCCGACTGGCGCAATGCAACCGGAAAAAGACAGCGCCGAAGCTAACCCGAATGCAATGACAATGAAGAGGCGCGAAGAAAATGCCATGCGAATCCGTTTCTCCGGGCGCATATATTAAACGCGCGCAAAGCTGAAGCGGCGGAGTCCAACGAGAATACAAAAGAACGCACCGAAAACGCGGCCCAAAAAAACGCCTGCGCGCGTTCTCCCTCCGACCGATAAGATTAAAAATTCTGCGCAGATGCTCTTCTCATGAAGTTCTGCCCGGATTGCGGCGAGAAGCTTTCGAAATCCGTACCAAAGCACTGCCCCGAATGCGGTGCAACTCTGGCTGCGGCAAGGGAGCCCGCACAGGCGCAAGCGGCAACGCCCGGCATCCTCAAAACGATTCCCAAGAAATATTACTTCTACGCGGGAATCGCCCTTTTCCTGCTCTTGGCGCTCTTCTTCAGTTACGCGGTAGGAGACTTCAGCCAGTATTCTTCCAAGGACGAGCAGGCCAAGCAGCAGACGCAGATGCAGCTGGCGGTCCAGCAGCACAAGGAAGAGCTTGCAAGGCAGCAGGTGCAGGCCGACACTGCCAGGAAGGTCAACTTGGTGAACGATATCAAGAGGTATTCCATGGCTTCGGAATACACCAAGTCCCAGATAGCGCAGGCCATCATGGAATATGGCAGGGACAACGTATCGTCCGCCAACCTTGAGAAGAAGGCCGAGGCGGCGAAGAAAACTGCGTTGCTGATAAACGATTATTTTTCGCAACTTGACGGCCTCAAGGATTACATGCTGCAAAAGCGGTCGGAGATATTGGCGACCGGCGTGTCCGCCGCCAACTTCACTACCACGATGGACGCGCTTGAATCCGAGAAGAAGATGTTTAGGGCCGGAGAGAAGGAAGCGGCGGACGAGCTCGAGAAGTTCGCCGGCTCCAAGCCAGACAGGCAAAAAATCATCGCAGAAGCGGTAAAACTCCTCAGGGAAGGCGAAAAATCCACATGAAATACTGCACCGAATGCGGCGAGAAGCTTACGCAGCCCAACCCCAGGCACTGCCCCGAATGCGGCGATGCCCTCAAGGCCGAACCCGCTGCCAAGCCGGCCGAAAAACAGAAGGACAAGGACCTGAAAACCAGGGCAATCGGATGGCTGCGCACGACTACAATAGCAATCCTGTTAATCATCATTTTCTTTGCAATCATAATCTACCCGGCGACGGAATGGGAGCGCGCGAAACTCGCCGGCGCGAGCTATTATTCCTCGTTCACGATTTTCAGCAACGACGCCAACGACCTGGCCGCCGCCGACAAACAATACAAGGACGCCACGGCCTTCAATTCCTCGTTCGACGCCAAGGCCAAAATCGCCGGCAACTACGCGCTCAAGGCCTCGCAGGCGTTCACTACCTGGAACTACCTCGACGCCTTCATCCGCCAAAACGACGGCGCGCTGCGGCGCTGGAAAGTCGACACTTCTTCGGCGGCCTTGCAGATCAAGGACGCCAAGGCAGCCGTCACTTCAACGGCGCAGGCGATGGCATCCGACCTCAATAAGGCAGCCGGCGCGGACAAGAACCGCACAGCGGCAACCGCACAGACCGTCAACACTTTGAAATCCGTGGGGCAATAGACATGGCAGATAAATCCTACCGGACTGCGTTTAAGCTTTTACTATCATTTTCCGCATTTTTCCTTCTCTTGCCGTCAATAGCATGCGCCGAAGATGGGCAGCCAGAAAGCCGCATATATCACATCAAATGGTATTGGCAGCCAGGTGCGAGCGTCGGCGAGTGCAATGCAAACTGCATTCCCTCCTGCATGTCCGCGTGCTATTCCGCAGCCGCAGCCAACGCAGACGACCAGCCCAACTGCGGTTCGACCTGCCCCTCATCATGTTCAGCGTACTGTGCGAACGGTTTCTCCAACGTAGTCAAAGCCGACGACGGCCTGCCAGATATTCCCCAGCCGACCCCTGAGTCTACCTGTGTGCCTCCTGCTCCAGGTTTTCAACGCGCGGTTTGCTACTCCCCCGGAGACGCGCGCGAATACAACCCCGGCGAGCCCTCCTACCCCGACATCTCCGGCGGGCAATACATTGACGGGCCGGGAATCACTAACAACGGCGAGCCGATTGAATCGGATATGGAGCCCGAGGGCGTCACTACCTCTGCGCAAGGATGCCCCGCTCGCGCCCCCGACGGCCACCCCATGCGCTGGAACGAATACATGGGCTGTTACGACCCCTACTGGAAGAACGACTACTGCATTGTCGCAACAGGCTGCAACACCGGCCCCGTGCCGTGCAGCAGCAGGCAGGGCTGCATCTGGAACGGCGCGCAGTGCGTGCCATGCAATTCGCCATCGTGCAACTACCGCTGTGGAGGCACCGGCGCCCAAGCTGGCGCGCCCGCGGCCGCTGCCGCCCCGATAATAGCCAAGCAGGCCCAGCTTCCGACGCCAAGGGAATACGCTGCAGAATTGGCGGCAGCCACGCCGCTTCCCGCAGGCGCGACACCGAGGCCCGTTTACGTCGCACCGCCAACGCCGACACCCTATGCGACCACTTACCCGACTCCGGAGCCCACGCCGGTGCCCTTCGACTGCACCGAGCTAGGCAACTGCACGGCCTGCACAGACGCCCCGCAGAAGGACAGCAAGAGCCAGTGCGGCTGGTCTGACTCCCTCGGCGCCTGCATCGACGGCGACATCTGGGGCAAGGTCAACGCCAGCGGCCTCAAGCCCGGCTTTCTAACAGAACAGAAGTATTGCAGGGAAGAGCCGGACGCATACTGCTTCCAATATTCCGACTGCTTCTCATGCGCCGGCGACGGAGGAGTCAAGCGCCGCTGCCAATGGTCCCTCAAGATGAACTCGTGCGTGCCGTACGACCCGACAGCGGACTTCAAGACGCCCAACAATACGGTGGCCAAAAACGTCATCCTTCCCGCGATGTGCAAGGCCCACGACTGCTCGCAGTATTCGGACTGCAGGGCCTGCGAGAACAACGCCGCCTGCCTGTATTCCAAGGAAGACGACAAGTGCGTGCCGTACAAGGGCGGGAAAACGGACGGCTATTATTTCTTCCCCAGCAACTGCCCTGCAAACGCCAGCGCAACTCCCGTGCCCACGCCGACGCCGGTGCCGTGCCCAAAGGACTGCAAGTGCGACGACTATAACAGGGTGCTTACCTGTGGCGGCAAACCAGCCAACGCGTCTTTGCTAGTGCACGTCGACCGCGCTCTCGCCAACGCCGGCGCCGCCAGCCCCATGCAATTGGTGGACTCGGTCAGCTTCAACCCGTCAACGGACGCGCCGACTTACACCGTGCAGGGCCACAGGGAATCTCTGATGTTCTTCTTCTTCCCGGTTGAAGTCGGCGTCACTGCCACGATTGACGCGAAGACCGGCGCGGTAAAGGAAGTCAGGCAGCCGTGGTGGGCCTTCCTCGCCGGATGATTATAGCGCTCCTTGAAAGTTTTGCGACTGCGTGAACAAAACCGTTTGACGCCTCTGCCGTCGCACGCCCAATAGTCGCATTCGCACCGGAAACGACGCCCCGAAAACGGCTTATTTCCGTTTGCTGCACTCAGGCTCAAGCGGAACGAAACCAATATATACTTTAACTTAGGTGGTATTAATGCCGAATAAGTCTGGTGGAATCATGGTAAATGCGCTTGTGAACATTTCAGACGGCACCAACCGCGTGCTCAACATCATCAAGGCGCGAAACGGGCTAAACACGAAGTCACAGGCAATCGACACCATGGCGCGGGAGTACGAGATGGAGCTTCTCGAGCCCCAGCTGCGGCCGGAATACGTAAAGAAGCTCAAGCGGATAATGAAGGAGAAGACGCGGCGCGTGGATGACTTCGAGAAGGAGTTCCTAAGCGGCTAAGAGGCGACTGCCCCATGTACGCCCTAGATTTTTCGGATAAAGCCTATGCCATATTCAAGAAGCTTGGCAGGAAGAACCCCGGGCTGGTTCGGGAGGCCTATAAGAAAATCCGTCAAATACAGGAAAACCCGCATCGCTTCAAGTATCTTCACGCCAACATGAGAGGGTTGTTCCGGGCGCACGTCGCGGGCTCCTTCGTAATAGTGTTTGAAATCGACGAGGCGGGGAAGGCGGTGGTAATCCGCGACTTCGACCACCACGACAAGATATACCGCACGTGAAGCCCGTTAGCGCCATCTCCTCTTTTGGCGCACCGGAAACGAGGTGGCGGAAAGAACGGCTTTTTCCCAGCAGTCAAATCAAGCATGGCCACAAAGCCGTTTAACAACGTCGAGGTCCGCGAAATTATTGCCTTCAACAAGGAGGCGCTTGAAGCGGAAGGGCAACGGCAGGGCGCGTATTCCATTGCTACGCTCGAGTTTGTCGTTGAAAAGTTCGAACGCAAATATTCCACCGCATCAACGCGGGAGTCGTTGGCTGGTATTTGCGCTACGGCAATCTATGACATCGCCCATCGGGACGGAAGGCATCCTTTCTACGACGGCAACAAGCGCACGGCCTTGCTTACCATGCAGGCTTTGCTAGGCTTGAACGGCTTTCGGCTGGCTTACACAAAAAGGAGCGCAAAGATGATGCTCAAAAAGGCGGCTTGCGGAAAAATATTCCACAGGCAAATCGGGGAATGGATTAGCAAGAGAATGACCGAAGTTTCCAACGGCGGCTTAAAGAACGGTATTAAATAGGGTTGAGTCGAAAATGGATTTGATTACCATGAAGATGGCGCGAAAAAAAGAGTCTGCTGCAACGGCCAAGCGGCCCCGGGGATGGGACGCCTCCAAATTCGCCCGCCAAGTCATCAAGGAAAACAGGCAGCTCTTCCGCGAGCTCTCCAAGCTCTAGCCCGAAACTCACTGCCCCCCTAGCTGCTTTGCCCACTCCTTCGCCCTCTCCACTTCTCCGTCTTCAAGGGGCCCTTCCTTGGCCTTGACGACAAAACCGGCTGGCTCGCCGACACGCTTGCCGCCCTTTGCTTCCAAAGCCTTTGCCAGCCGCGGTCCGGCGAACCCGAACAAGTTGATTACGGTCCTAATGAAGAAGTTGCTGTCCTTGTTGGGCATGCGCGTGTCGAAGGCGGCGAAGCGCTTGCCGTCGAGGCATCCGGCGGGCAGGGAGCCGAGGAACTTCTTGCACGGCTCGCTTGGCCAGCCGGCGTGCGTCGGGCAGCCGATGACGATGAAATCGAATTTGGCGAGACTGGCGGGGGTTGCGTCACAGACATGAATGGCAGTGGGTTGTCCTAGAAGGTTTTGCGCAACGGCTAGCGCGATTTTCCTGGTGTTGCCGTAAAGCGAGTCAAAGATTACGACGGATTTCATGCAAAACTCACCCCGGAAATTGAGATTTACGCCCCGGCTTTTAACTGCATTACGATGCTGATTTCGATTGCACCAAAACGCGCGGTAAGCGAACTACGCCGGAGCAAGAGGCTCGAGTTCCTCAACTGCCGGCGGCTTGGGCTTGCGCAGCGTCGACGA
>JAZDFO010000103.1:0-2939 GCA_043807785.1 Microcaldota archaeon
CTTTTTAATCAAGTGCGCAAGCTGCTGGACCGAGTATACGGCCCTGCCGGTCTTCAACGCCAAATCCCTGATTTCAAACAAACCCGATTCCTTCATTATCTCGCCCAAGTAACTATATTGTTACCTGCAAGTGATATTTAAACATTTCGTTCTGGAAGCAAGGCATCCAAGGCACGAGTTTCGGGGGCATTCGGTCCCCTCTTTTTCTTCATCCGGTACTCTTTCGCCCTCGCCCTTTTGTAGACCTTGTCGAGTTCCTTCAATTCATGCTCAAGATACTTCCTTAGAAGCGTCCACTCCGAGGCCGGCGAATTCTTTCCAGTATAACGGTTGTAATATTTTTTTGTCAGCAGCAGTGGCGCGTCCTTGAGGTGGAAAAGCCGGCCGTGCCACCATACCAGGGGATTGAAATTCCCGTTGTGCAATTCCATCAAAATGCTCCATCCGCGCACGCTTTCATTCTCCGCCCTCCAGGGGCTTAGCTGGTCAATCTTTTCCAAGTCTTCTTTGGACATGCCTGCCAGATTGCCGTGCAAGTCATTGAAACGCCGGAAAATCGTCGAAGTCCCCATGCATCCCACCCTGCGTTAAGTTGCCGGCGAGGTGAATATAGGTCTTGCGCGGCCTCGTTTCCGGTGGCTAGGGGGTGCAAAAACTGGCTGCAAGGGGGCTCTGCCAGGGAAACCAGAATCAACTGCGCCCCAAGGCAAACGGGATAACATGGAAGAGTTAATGAAACACTGTTTTGGGGCTAGATATCAGTTAGAGCGCCTTCAACAAATCGCTTTTGGTTACCACTCCCGCAATCTTGTCCTTGCGGAGAACCAGCACCGCCTGCGCATCATGGAGCAGCGAAACGATTGCCGAAACGGGCGTGGATTCGGATACTGAAGGGAAAGCCTCGTCCATGACGTCGGCGACTTTCGCGGCCTTGGAGTCGACTTTCCCCGCTTCCATCTTCTCCAGCAGCGACTTTTCCGACAGGCTTCCCACGATTTTGCCGTGCTCGTCCTCGACCGGAAGCTGGGAGAAGCCATGCCGGCGCATGAGGCCGACGGCCTGCGAGAGCATTTCGCCGGACTTTGCGGAAATAATCGGGTGGTGCATGACGTCTTTTGCGCGCTTTTCCTCGCCCCGGCCCGCAGCCTCGAGGGCGTCAAGGAGCGCCTTGGCGTTGGAATACGACGGATCCAGCCGGCCGGCCTCGATTTTGGCGACTAACGACTGGGAGACGCCAGCAGCTTTGGCAAGCTCGGACTGCGTCAAACCCAACCGCCGGCGGTTGCGGGAAATGGCATGGATTTCCGGAAGCATGGATTGAATTTGCCGGCTTTGGGTTAAAAATATTCCGATTGGAATAAATCTGGCAATAATAATTATTAACCGGGGCGGGGGCAATTGGTTCAATCTAATTTCAAGGGGTTGGTTGGCAATATGGGGATGCGCAATATCATAGTCGAAGCCACGCTGCACAAGCCGGTCTACGGCGAGGTCGAAATCGTGGAAAGGAAGGGCATCGGGCACCCTGACACCATCTGCGACGGCATAGCCGAGGAAGTCAGCATAGCACTTTGCGAGGAGTACGTGGCGCAGACGGGGCAAATCCTTCACCACAACACCGACAAGGTATTACTTAATGCCGGCAGCGCCGAGGCGTGGTTTGGCGGCGGCAAAATCACCAAGCCCATCAACATAGTGCTTTCCGGAAACGCGACTTACAAGACCGACAAGCACACAATCGACGTCCCAATCGTGGCAGAACGCGCGGCCAAGAAGTTCATCAAGGACAACCTGCGCTACATGGACCCGCAGGAAACGGAATTCGAGTGCAGGATTGCCCCGGGGAGCGTTGACTTGGAGGAAATCTTCAAGCGCAAGGGCCACAAGTCCAGCAACGACACGAGCTTCGGGTGCGGCTACGCGCCGTATTCGCCGCTGGAACGCAAGGTCCTCGAAATCGAGAGGCACCTCAACGGCAGGGAATTCAAGGACAGGGTCCCGGCAAGCGGGGAGGACATCAAGGTCATGGGCCTGAGGGCCGACGGCAAGCTCAAGGTCACCATCGCCTGCGCAATGGTAAGCAAGCACATTTCAGGCATCGGCGAATACAAGGAAAACATTGCCAAAATCAGGGAAGAGGCGCAAAAGTCCATCGGCGGCGACGGCACGGACATCTCCGTCAACATCGGCGACGACTACGAAAAGCCTTCAGTCTACATTACCGCCACGGGAACCTCGGCAGAAAACGGGGATCCCGGCGAAGTCGGGCGCGGAAACAGGGTAAACGGATTGATTACCCCGTTCAAGCCCATGTCATTGGAGGCTGCGGCGGGCAAGAATCCGGTCACGCACATCGGCAAGATATACAATGTCGCGGCCATGGACTACGCGCACTGCATTGTCAAGGAATTCCCGCAAGTCGAGTTCTGCGAAGTATACCTGCTCTCGCAGATTGGCAAGCCAGTAGACCAGCCCAAGATGGCAAGCATCCAAATCCGCACAAAAGACGGCGGCAAGGGCCCCGAATTCGAGGCGCTCAAGAAAAAAGTCGGGGACTACGCCGACCACCGGCTCGAAAACATCAAGGAAATGACGGACCTCATAATCCAGAGGAAAAGGCACGTCTACTGACGTCAAAACGGCCGGTAGAAAGCCATAAATACCCTCAAGGTTACAAGTATTACAATCGTTACAAGGGTGAACTTATGGACAATACTATCCGGGGGATTGACGCGATGGTCTACCGGGAGGCTAAGGCGGAGGCCGCCAGGCGCAGCATGCCAATAGGCAAAGCGGTCAGCGAGGCGCTTAGGATGTGGCTTGGCGCAGCACAAACGCGGTTCCGGAAGAGAAAAAAGCCGTTTTACATAAAGCCGATGCGGTACGGCGCGGGGACCGAGAACCTCAGCAAAGAAGTCGATAAAGTGCTTTATGGGTGA
>JAZDFO010000104.1:0-2944 GCA_043807785.1 Microcaldota archaeon
AGCCCACTGCCCGCAAGGGAGACAAGGTCAAGCCCGGAGACATCCTCGGAACAGTCAAGGAAAACGAATTGGAGCACCGCATCATGGTCCCCGCGGGCGTCGAAGGCACAATCACTTCCATCGACCGCGGCAATTACACCATCGAGGACACCGTCGCAACCATCGGCAAGACGGAGGTCTGCATGCTCCAGAGATGGCCGGTGCGCGTGCCCCGCAAGTACGAGGAAAAGCTCAGGATTGAGATGCCGCTCATCACCGGAAAGCGCATCGTCGACACTTTCTTCCCGATTGCAAAAGGCGGAGTCGCGGCAATCCCGGGGCCGTTTGGCAGCGGGAAGACTGTGACTCAGCAGGACCTCGCCAAGTATGCCGACGCGGACGTCATCGTCTACATCGGGTGCGGCGAGCGCGGCAACGAAATGACGGACGTCCTAGTCGAATTTCCCAAGCTGCTAGACCCGAAGAACAAAAAGCCGCTCATGAACCGCACGGTGCTCATCGCCAACACATCAAACATGCCGGTGGCCGCCCGCGAGGCAAGCATTTACACGGGAATCACGATCGCCGAATACTACCGCGACATGGGATACAGCGTCGCGCTCATGGCCGACTCGACTTCGCGGTGGGCCGAGGCAATGAGGGAAATCTCGGGCCGCATGGAGGAGATGCCGGGAGAGGAAGGCTACCCCGCGTACCTTGCAAAGAAGCTCGCCGAGTTCTACGAGCGCGCGGGCACGATACAGTGCCTTGCAAGCAAGCCGCGCTTCGGGAGCATTACCGTCATCGGGGCGGTTTCGCCCCCGGGAGGCGACATTTCCGAACCCGTCTCGCAGGCAACGCTTCGCGTGACGAAAGTGTTCTGGGCGCTTGACGCCAACCTCTCGCGCAGGAGGCACTACCCGGCAATCAACTGGCTCAAGTCGTACTCGCTCTACCTCGACGACCTCCAGAAGTGGTACATCGACAACGTGGCAAGCGACTTCTACGACGTGCGCAGCCGCGCCATGACGCTGTTGCAGGAGGAGTCGGAGCTGCAGAACATCGTGCAGCTCATCGGCCCGGACGCGCTGCCTGACAAGCAACGGCTGGTGCTCGAGGCGACCAAGCTCATCCGCGAGGACTTCCTGCAGCAGAATTCCTACGACGAAATAGACGTCTACTCGACGCTCAAAAAGCAGCACGCGCTGCTCAAGGCAATCCTGCACTTCTACGACAAGGCCAGCGCCGCGCTTGCAAACGACGTGCTCTTCGAGGCTATACAGAAAGCGCCGCAAAAGCAGGCAATCGCCGGCCTCAAGCGCCTCAAGGACGATGAATTCGCAAAGGCCTTGGTTGAATTAAACCAGGGCCTCGAGACGGCATTCGCCAAATAAAGGGGAAAAACACATATGATCAAGGAATACCGGACCGTGCGCGAAATATTCGGGCCAATAGTATTTGTCGAAGGCGTCGAGAACGCGGCCTACGGCGAGACGGTCGTCCTCATCCTGCCAAACGGCGATAAAAAGAAGGGCCAAGTGCTCGAGACCAGCAAAGGCCTTGCCGCAGTCCAGATATTCGGCAACACGCAGGGATTCGACACCAGGGACACGCGCATCCGCTTTACGGGAGAGACGCTCAACCTCGCAGTCAGCGACGAAATGATTGGCCGCGTGTTCAACGGGTCCGGTGAGCCGATTGACAAGGGCTCGCCAATCATCAGCAAGGAAAAGCAGGACATCAACGGCTCGGCAATCAACCCGTTCGCGCGCGCCGAGCCAAAGGAATTCATCCAGACCGGCATTTCCACCATCGACTCGATGAACACGCTTGTGCGCGGCCAGAAGCTCCCGATTTTCTCGGGCGCGGGACTGCCTCACAACGACCTTGCAGTCCAGATTGCCCGCCAGGCAACCGTGCTGGGCAAGGGCGAGAGCGAGAAATCCGTCGTCGTATTCGGCGCAATGGGAATCACGCACTCGGAGGCAAGCTTTTTCATGCAGGACTTCGAGAAGACCGGCGCATTGGAGCGCGCGGTGCTGTTCCTCAACCTCGCAAACGACCCGAGCATCGAGCGCATCATCACGCCGAGGCTTGCGCTCACGACCGCCGAATACCTCGCCTTCGAGCAGGGCTACCAAGTGCTCGTCATCCTCACAGACATGACCAACTACTGCGACTCGCTGCGCGAAATCGCGGCGGCAAGGCAGGAAGTGCCCGGAAGGCGCGGGTACCCCGGATACATGTACACCGACCTCGCCAGCATCTACGAGCGCGCAGGCCGCGTGAAAGGCAAGAAGGGAAGCATCACGCAGTTCCCCATCCTCTCGATGCCAGACGACGACATCACCCACCCAATCCCCGACCTGACCGGCTACATCACGGAAGGACAAATCGTGCTCTCCCGCGAACTGTACCGCAAGAACATTTACCCGTGCATCGACGTTCTGCCGTCGCTTTCAAGGCTCATGAACTCCGGCCTTGGCGCAGGCAAGACGCGCGAGGACCACGCAGGAATCGCGTCACAGCTCTACGCAAGCTACGCCGAAGGCCGCGACCTGCGCAACCTCGTCGCAGTCGTCGGCGAAGAGGCGCTCACCGACCGCGACAAAAAGTTCCTTAGATTCGCCGAAAACTTCGAAAAACGCTACGTCACGCAGGGCAAGTACGAAAACCGCGGCATCGAAGCGTCGCTTGAACTCGGATGGGAACTCGTCGCCGAGCTGCCGGAAGAGGAAGTCAAGCGCCCCAGGCCCGAGCACAAGGAAAAGTACGGCAGGAAATACCGGGAAGGCAAAGGGAAAGACGCGCAGTAAGAAAACTCCCGGCCAAGGCGCCAGAGTTTCAACCCAAACGCCCGGTTTATTTCCTCTTGCGGGTTTTACCGCACAATATCGTTCGAAAATGCGCGGTAATCCGCCCGCCGCCTGTTTTGGCACACATTTGAGCCTTGAAATGTGTGGTA
>JAZDFO010000105.1:0-5500 GCA_043807785.1 Microcaldota archaeon
ACCAACGTCTGGGTGCACTATTTTTCCGAGGTCGAAGTGAGGGAATTGTTCGAAAGCTCCGGTTTTGCGACGAAGGAATCGAAAGTGGAGAAGTGGAAAGTAGTCTTCCGCGGCAAGAGCTACACCAGGGCGGAAGTGCAGTCGGAATTCACTAAACCAAGGTAGAATGGAATGGCAAAACCGGAAACTGGCAACAACGGCGGCGTAGGGAAAAACGCAGTCTCCGTCAACATCCCGGCCCTCGTGCTGCTGTTTGTCGCAGCCTGGTTCGCCTTGCGCACCGCCCTGCGCGGGGAACTCGGCGCCTACAGCGAACCAATGCTGGCAGTGTTTTTCCTTGCAATGCTTGCGCTGTGGTGGAGGAAAAGGGAACTGGAAAAAACCAGCTAACCCGAATGCAAACCTATTTCCTTAACCCGTCTTGTCCTTCTTTTTCATCGACTCGGCCCAAGTCTTGAACGCCTCAAGCGCCTCGACGATGTCGATTGGGAACAAGACAACAGTATTGGACGGCGTCGGCCCCAGCCCGTCGATGGTCTGCAAGGTCCGCAGCTGCATCGCCCCAGGAGTCGTTGCCATAATCTTGGCGGCCTGCGCGAGGTTGGCGGCAGCGTCCCGGTCGCCCTCGGCCTTGATTATCGTCGCGCGCTTCTCCCTTTCGGCGGAAGCCTGGCGCGACATGATGCGCTTGAGGTCCTCCGGCAGGTCAATGTCCTGCATCTTGATGGCCGTCACAGTCAGACCCCAACCGGATGTCTCCTTGACCACGAGCTGTTCTATTTGTTCAGCCGCCTGCTCGCGCTTTGCAAGCACCTCGTCGAGGCTCATGCCGCCGATGACGTCCTTGAGCGCAGTCTGCGCGTACTGCGAAATCGCGTAAGTGTAGTGCTGGACCTTGATTATCGCCGTCTCCGGGTCGCTGACCTGGAAGTAAATCACTCCATTGATTGCCACGGGCACGTTGTCCTTGGTCATTACCTGCTGCTGCGGAATGTCGATGGTCTGGATGCGCATGTCCACGACCACCACGCGCTCGATGACGGGAATCACGAAATTAAGCCCCGGCTCCAGCGTGCCGGCGTACTTGCCGAGCCGGAACTTCACCGCACGCTGGTATTGGTCGATGACCTTGATGCTGGCCAAAACCAGCAGCAACAAAATGATTGACAATATCGTCTCAAGAACCGCCATGACCCGCACCCCCATTAATTTGACAATGAAAATATGCCCGATTCAGGTATATAAGCCTGGATTTTCCTCCCCGACAGGGCATCCGATTACGCAAACAAAGCAAACAAGCATTCGACAATGGCCGGGCCCGGCCCGCGCCAGCCAACCCGGGAGGCTCAACTCTCCCCTGCAGGCCCCGCACCGCCTAATGGATAGTTTTTTTATACCCAGCGGCCTAGACGTTAAAAGAAACCGCCATGGAACAACAACCGGCTCAACCGCAGACCCCGCAGGCAAAAAAGCTCGAGCCGGCCTCAAGGGGCATTCCGAGCAAGGAAAGCCTGTGGTTTTGCTACTCGAAGCTGCCCATGGCGCTTACCGCCAGATGGGAGGCCGAGGACGTCATCAAGCTCGTTTTCCCCCCGCAATTCAAGGGCAAGCAGTACGACGCCGCGCTTCGGCTCGTCATCGCATTGAGCAAGGCCGAGCAGATGGACGGCGACGCCCTGGCAAAGTGGCAGGCCGAGAACAAGGTTGCCAATTCCACCCTGAGGAACCTCGTGATTCCGCGCCTGATTTCCGCCGGCATGATAGCCCGCGAGAGAGTCAACCCGACGGGGCAGACGGACAAGGACAAGCGCCACGCGATGGTAATCAAGCTTAGCATGCGGTTCGGCGATTCCCTTTCGCACATAGCCTTGCAGTGGAACAGCATCGTTGAAACATGGAGGGTAAAGCGGCAGCAGAATAACGAGGCCCAAACCCCTTAGCCCGGCATGGCTTCTTCATTGCCCGCCGAGAATCTCCAGCACGCGTTGCACGATAACCGCGTCCATTTCCCTGCAGTAGCCGTGGTTGGCGCAGTCCACGTCCGAAAAGCTCTTGGGCCGGCCCGCCAGGTTGAAGCTCCTCCTCGCGTCCGCAACGGGGATGACCCTGTCGTTTGCCGAATGGATGAACGCGATTCTGCGCGGAGGCAGGGCCAGCAAATAGTTGTCGGGGTCCATCGAGCGGATGAAACGCGTCGCGTTCGCGTCCTGCACCTGCGGCCTGCCGTAGCCGGCGGTGCTGACCGCGAGCACGCCCCGAAAGCGCGGCTCGACTGCTGCGGCAATGATTGCAGCGCGGCCGCCCATGCTTTCTCCGGCGATCATTATGCGGGACGCGTCGATGTCGCTCCTCTGCGCAAGATAGTCATAGGCGAGCACGGCGTCGTGGAAATAGGAATATTGCGAGGGAAGCCCGCCGGTTTGGAAAGCGCCGAAATCCTCGTCCGGGGAATTGAATTTATACCCAGTCTCGCCGACGCCCGGCTGGTCGAGCGAAAGCACGGCGATTCCCTGCGGCGCGAGCAGCCGTGCATAGCCCAAGCCCGCTTCTTTTGCCACCAGCGCGCCGGGAAGGTAGACTAACGCCGGCTTTTTAGACGGGCCGCCATCAGGCACCCACAGCAGGCCCGCGGCTACACCCCCCGTGCCGTTGAAGAAAACCTTTTTTCCCCCGGCTCCATCCACCCGGATGTCAAGAACCAGCGAGTCTGGCTCGGGAAAATCGGTTTCGTTGAATGCAACATTGCCCCGGCCGGAATTGAAATGCAGGCGGCTGCTTTCGTCAATTGAATAAGGCTGCGCAGTGCCGCTGCCACCGGAATCGACGCAGCCGCTGGACAGAAGGAAAGCGAGCAAAATCCCTGCCAGGCAAATGAATCGATGGGGCATGATTTTCTTTAGCTGGAAGCCGTTTAAATGCGTTGCCGGAAGTGGGGAATGAACGAGGCTACTTGTCCGGATAGCACTGCCTGCAGTACTGGCGGTATTGCTGGGGCACGTACGAGCAGCTTGGCACGTCCTTGAAGTTTGAGCAAACGGAGGGGGATGGCGACGCCTTGCCGGGACTGGCGCTCGCTGACGGTAGGCCGGCGGACTTCGCGGTTGGCAGGCCTGCGAGCGCGTCCGAGCCAAGGCCATCCATTGAAAAGCTGTCGCCGGAAAAGACGTCGAGGTCCCCGAAGTCGACGGAGCCGACGTCGATGTCGTCAAGGCCCCCGAGGGGCACTTCCAGCTCCATTGCGGGGAACGAAAGCTTTTCCTGCGAAGACTTGACGACCTGCTGCTGGAAAAAAGCAGTTCCCGCGATTACCAGCAATGCAAGCGCCGCAAGCGGCAGCAGGTATTTGTGGCCTTCGAGATGCTGCTTCAATGAGCTCTCATTTTTTTTCATCTTGTTTTCATCCTATGGATTCGGCGAGCGTCTTCAATGAATTGTACTTCGCTTTGAGTTCGTTGAGCGGCTTGGCCACGTCCGACACCGGCGTCCCCTCCATTGCCGAAGAGCATGCGGCACGGGCATTCTCCAAGAGGGGAAGCACTTCCTCGAATTTGCCCAGGAGCTCGCGGTACTGCGGCCGGTATGCCGCCACTTTTTCGCAGTCAGCCGACTTGCTCCCGCTGCAAAGCTCCAGCAGTGCCGAAACCCTCTCCTTCTTTTGCATCACCGCCTCTTTTGCCCTGGCGATATTAGGGAGGGCGTTGGAACATACCCTCTTTGCAGAGAACTTCTTCTGCAGAGACTGGCTAATGCCGTCCCACTTACTTTTGAACGCCTCGATCGCCTGGTCGAATCCCGTCTCGTCGTCCCCCGCCGCGTCGAGCTTCGACAGCAAATCCGCCTTGTCGCGCGCGAGTTCCGAAAGCAGCTCGTCAATCGGCCGAACCGAAGGGTCCTTCTTGCGCTCTTCTTCAATCAACGGCCTGGCTTGCTCCAATTCCTTTACGGCGCCGCCGATTTTCACTTCAATGACGGCCTTTACAATCTGCCTCCTCTTCTCGATTGCGCGCGCCTTGAACTCCAACGATTCGCCGGAGCCTTTGGGGCGAAGGCCCTCGCCCATCGCCTTCAACGCCCTGCCGCATTCCTCCATCCCGCGCTGCTCTTCCCCAATGACGGCCTTTATCTTTGCTTCAACGCGCGGCCGCGGATCATCGAACTGCTGCTGGGGCATTGGCGGGCTCCCGCTCGAAGGCCCCGAGAAAGGCATGGGCTGCTGCGGCTGGCCAGCTTCCGCTCCCTCCTGGCCGGGTGCAGGAAATTCATTGTTTCCAGGCTGTTGCGCACTGGCTTCCCCTCCAGCAGGAGGCATGCCTGCTTCACCGCCGGCAGGAGGGGCAACATATTCTCCTCCTTGCCCCCCGTCACCAACTGGGGGCGAGCCGCCGCCGTCCCCGCCGGGGTTTCCGTCACCACCTCCTGCGGGAGGCTCGTCTTGAAAGAATATAGTGTAATAGCTTGCCGCTTGCTGTCCGCCTTCACCTCCGCCGCTGCCGCCGGAATCACCGCCAGAAGGCGGCGCTGCCTCGCCTCCAGAGGGAGGCGCTCCTGCGGGTTCGCCGCCGGTTGGGGGGCTTCCGCCCGAATACCCTCCGGGAGGCTGCCCGTTTTCACCTCCGGGTGGCGGGCCGAATTCGCCTCCAGGCCACCCTTCTCCGGGCGGCATGCCTTGCGGCGGCTGTTGGAAAGGCTGCTGCGGCTGGAACCCCGGCTGTCCGCCCATTGGCGGGCCTTGCTGCGGCTGCATTTGCGGACGCGGCATGCGCGCCATCTCCTCGCCCACTATGGCCTTTATTTTTTCCTCCATCTGCTCGCGCTTGCGCTTAAATTGCGGCTCCATCTTGTCCCGCATCCCCTCGAACGAGGAGCGCATGCCGGTCTCGAAGAAGTCAATCAATCCAATCGTCGCCTGCTCGGCCTGCGCGACCGTAACCGCGGAACAAATCGCGTCAATCTTCTGTCTCGCCGTGGAGGCAAGGCCGGAAACATCGGGAAGGTCAATGCTGATTCCTGCCGCGGAGCAGGCCGCCTTTGCCGCAGAAACCATCGGCTGCGCGGCCTCGAGGTTGGATACCATGCCGCCGGCCTTCCACTTCGTCATGAAGCAGTACATTTCCACGAAGTCTTTTTCGGGCACTATTGCAAGGACGTCCGCGGGGATTTCCTTGAACTTCGGGCGCTCGTGCTTCTCTTCCTTGAAATCATCTTCTTGCGGGGGCGGGCCGAAGCCTTCGCCTTGCGGCGGCCCAAATCCGCCGTCATTCGCTCCCTGCGGCGGAGGGCCAAAACCGCCTCCCATTCCTTCAGGAGGGGAGCCATAAGCCCGTGGTTCGCCCGAAGGACCTCCCGATTGAGGCATTTGAGGCTGTTGGGGAACCCACGTGGGGGCGCCTTCGCTGCCAACGGGAGATGGCACGGGAATCCCGGTTGCTTCAAGAGTGGCGGCCGGAGATTCAGGCTGCTGCACGGGCGTAGGTTCCGGTAGCTGCGCTTGAGTGGGCTG
>JAZDFO010000106.1:0-2825 GCA_043807785.1 Microcaldota archaeon
CCAGCGGCTCCATTTCAGTGACTGCAAGTGCAGCCTCAATATGCTCCGGCGACGCCGTAATATTCTCCGGCACCGCCCTAAACGGCACGGCAGGCATAGCCGGGTGGCCGGTTACCATGGAAGGCGCGCTCTCCGGATCCAACACGACCGGCGCAGCAGGCTATTACGCCTTCTCCGGGAGCGTAACCGGGACCGGAACGGCAACCGCGACGGCCAAGATGGCTTACACTTCAATATCCGGCAGCATAAACGTGTCCTTCATCACTTGCACCACGGCTACCGCCACGCCCATTCCAACGATTTCATCCACTCCAACGCCAGTCCCCTCCGTTACTGTGACGCCCCAGGCAACGGCTACTGCAACCCCCATTCCATCCGCGGGCGTTTTTTCCCGTGATTTGGACGGCTCGTCTTCCGTGACCGCAACGCTTTCCTCTTCATCATCCAACTTCAGCCTCAAGTTCACGGCAAACTCCACGGGCTTCAACGGGACGCTGGAATACGAGCTGCCGTTCGATTACGCCGACTATTCTTCCGGCAGCCTTTCGCTCTCTCCCGCGCCGGCTTCCACGCGCAACGGCAGCGTAATCGCCTCTTGGAAGGTTTCCCTCAAGCCCGGCGAAGAATTCACGGTTGGCGTGCACTTTTCCAAGGCGGCGCTGCCGTCCATCCTCGAACAATTCGCCCCGCCGACCACCAAGCCGGAAACGGCGTCCGGCACGCCAACGCCGACGCCTGCGCCCAATTCGCTTGGCTCGAACTTCGGCGGGTTCGTCAAGTCCCAGGGGCTCAACATTGTGCTCATCCTTACGGCATGCGGGATTCTTCTTGGCGGGATAATGTTCTATTCAAAGCTCAAGTCCAAGCAAGTTTCTCCCGCCAGCGCGCAAAAAAGCGTTGAAGCCAAGCCCGGGCAATCCGTTTCCCCGCCACAGCCATCCACAGCCTCGCCGGAAAACAAGCCTTCAACCGGGTTAAACATCGACTTTAGCATCTGGAAGAAAAAGGACGAGAAAAAGCCCTAGTCCCGAGCCAGGCGGTAAATCACTGCAACAGCTTCAGTTGGAACGCATCCAAATTCAATCACGCCCGCAATTCAGTACTGCCTTGCAATGTACGTCACTTGGCTCGACGGCTTGCCGCACACCACGCAGTTGCCATTGCCCCCGTTAGCCGTTTCGCCCGCGGTTTCGCTTCCATCCATCCTTTTCCCGCGCACCTTGCCGCCCTTGGTAGCGTCCTTGAGCGCATCCGCGCAAGGCTTTCCTTCCATGCCAAGCGAACAGAAACGCGCGCGCGCGATTCCCTTGCCGTCCAGTACCGCCTTCACTTCGTCCAAATTCGCGGCATCCTTGACGCTTTCCTTGAGCTTTGCGCCGGACCGCTCGCGCAGCTCTTTGGTCACCAGCGCCCCCTGCTCGCGGACCGCCTTTACGGCATCGACTGCTGCTGCCTGTATTTTATCCTTGCAGGTCCTGCGCGCCAGCGTGATGTTGCCTTCCTTTGCCTCCCTGGGGCCGACTTCAATGCGCACGGGCACTCCCTTGAGCTCCCAGTAATTGTACTTGAAGCCCGGGCTCTTGTCCGAGCCGTCGAGCACTGCGGAGATTCCGGCTTGCTTCAATTCGGCGACGATTTTCGCACAATATTCCAGCACTGCGTTCTTTTCGTCGTCCTTGCGGAAAATCGGGATTACCGCGGCCTGCACGGGGGCGACTGCGAACGGGAAGATGAGGCCCTTGTTGTCCCCGTGGACTCCCGCCAGCGCGGCCATCATGCGCCAGATGCCCGGCCCAAAGCAAGTGGAATGCGGGAAATCGTGCTTGCCGTCCGCGGTAAGGTACTCGACGCCGAATGCTTTTGTGAAATTCTGTGCGAGGTAGTGCGTGCTCCCGAACTGCAGGATTTTGCCGTCCGGCAGAAGGCAATCGTAGGCGAAAGTGGCCTGTGCGCCGGGGAAAGTGTCCCACTTCGGGCGCTCGAACTGCAAAAACTCGATGCCCATCGCACCCGAGACCACGGAACGCATGATTTCGCCGTCCTTGCGCGTCTGCGCCAGCGCGTCATCGGCAGTGGCGTAGCAGTTGTGCGTCTCAATCCACAGGAATTCCACGCCGCGCAAAAACGGGTTGGTTTCCTTCTCGTTGCGGAACACAGAGCAGCTCTGGTAGAGCTTGTACGGCAGGTCCTTGAAACTGGAAATCCATAATTTGTACATCTGGTAGAACGCAGTCTCGGAAGTCGGCCGCAGCGCAAGCGGTCGCTCGAGGTTTTCGTTGCCTGCCTTGGTCACCCACAGCACTTCCGGCGCAAAACCCTCGACGTGCTGCTTTTCCTTCTCGAGGTTTTCCTCGGGAATCACCGTCGGGAAGAGGATTGGCAGGTGGCCGTCGTCCTCGAGCTCTTTCTCGAAGAGCGCGTAGATTTTCTTGAAGGACATCATCGCCCAAGGCCGGTTGACGACAAAGCCCTTGACGTTGTACCGCACGTCGGCGAGTTCCGCGGCGTAGATTATCGTGTTGTACCATTCCGAAAAGTTGGCTTCCTTGTCCAAGTTGAATTCCCGGGATTTCATGTCCATCTGCAAAACACCTAACAGACGCGCTTGTGCAATCTCCAGACGCACTCCGCCAATCGGTGGTTTTATTACTGGAAAGTGCCTTAATTAATGGTTTCGCAGGGGTGGCAGAGCCTGGTCAAATGCGCAGGGCTTAGGACCCTGTCCCTTAGGGGTTCGGGAGTTCAAATCTCCCCCCCTGCATCTGGTATAATGTTATAGTCTTACCGCGGACCAGTATTCCGTCTCGGCACGCGCCTAATTCTTA
>JAZDFO010000107.1:0-2393 GCA_043807785.1 Microcaldota archaeon
ATGAAACACGTCTATTGGTTCAAGGAACTTGACCGCAATTCCCTGCCGATTGCGGGCGGAAAAGGCGCCAACCTGGCCGAGATGATCAACCACGGCCTGCCCGTCCCCGAGGGCTTCATCGTCAGCGCCCCGAGCTATTTCTCGTTCATCCAGGGCTGCGGCCTTGACAAGGTCATCCAAGAAATGACTGACGGCCTTGACACGGAGGACACCGCAAAATTGGAGCAGGTCAGCGTGAGGCTCAAGCAGGCAATCGTCGCACAGCGCGTGCCGGACGACATCCGTGCGGAAATCGTGGCGTCTTACAACCGCTTGTGCGGGTCGAGCACTTTCATCCCTTCGGCAACCGAGGAGGTTTTCGTTGCGGTGCGCTCTTCGGCAACGGCTGAAGACCTTCCCGAGGCGAGTTTTGCCGGCCAGCAGGCGACGTTCCTCAACGTCCGCGGCGCCGACAACCTGGTGCAGGCGGTAAGGGCGTGCTGGGCGTCGCTTTTCGAGGCAAGGGCGATTTACTACCGCGGCGAACAGCATTTCGACAACCTGCGGGTCGGCATTGCCGTTGTGGTCCAGCGGATGGTGCAAAGCGACAAGAGCGGCATCATGTTCAGCGTCGACCCGGTCTCGCAGGACGAAAGCAAGCTAGTCATCGAAGCAGGATTCGGCCTGGGCGAGGCAGTTGTCAGCGGCGCGATTACCCCGGATTTGTATACCATTGACAAGCCTACTGTGACGATTGTCGGCAAGCAAATCAACCGCCAGGAGATGATGATTGTTCGCTCGAGCGCGGGCAACCAGGAAGTCAAAGTGCCCGAAGAGCTGCAGGAAGTCCAGAAGCTCTCCGAAGACGAAATCCTGGGCTTGGCAGCCTACGGCCTGAAAATCGAGGAGCACTATAACTTCCCGCAGGACATGGAGTGGGCGATAGAGGGCAAGAGGATTTACATTGTGCAGAGCCGGGCAATTACTACGCTGAAAAACCGCAGACAGGCGGCTGGCGGGATCAAGGACCAGCGCACGGACAATCCCGTTGAAAAAGTTGCGTCAAAAGAGGTGAAGGAAGTGCCAGTTGAATCGCAGGACCACGCCGCCGCAGCCTCGGTTGGGCCTTCCAAGCAGATTGCCGACGACCCGTTTGAAGTCAAGGAAATACCTCTCGAGCAGGCCAGGGAAATCCTCCACGGCATAAGGGCCTCGCCTGGCATAGCATGGGGCCCGGTCAAGGTAATGAAGGACATGAGCGAAATTACGAAGGTTTACCAAGGCGACATCCTCGTCACGCGCATGACCACCCCGGATTTCGTGCCAGCAATGAAGAAGGCCGCGGGAATCATCACGGACGAGGGCGGCGCGACTTGCCACGCGGCGATTGTCTCGCGCGAACTGGGCATTGCCTGCGTTGTCGGAACAAGGGAAGCCACTAAAAAGCTCAAGGACGGCGACATCGTCACTGTCGACGCAAAGCGCGGAGTCGTCTATGAGGGCCGCGTTGGCTTCGATGAGGAAAAGGCCGCCAACCCCAAGGAGGCTGCGGCTTCTGCATACGCAATCGCCAAGCAGGTCATCGTCACGGGCACCAAGATTTACGTCAACCTCGCCGAAGCCGAGAAGGCCGACCAGGTGGCGGCAGAGAACGTCGACGGCGTCGGGCTGCTGCGAGCCGAGTTCATGCTAGCCGGAATCGGCAAGCACCCCAAGATGCTCATAAAACAGGGCAGGCAGCAGGAATTCGTCGACTCGCTTGCAAAAGGCCTGCGCAAGTTCTGCGCCGCGTTTTCGCCCCGGCCCGTCATCTACCGCGCGACGGACTTCAAGACAAACGAGTACCGTAACCTCGAGGGCGGAGCTGAATTCGAGCCCCAGGAGGAAAACCCGATGATTGGCTTTCGCGGCTGCTTCCGCTACGTCAAGGAGCCTGAAGTGTTCGCGCTCGAGCTCGAGGCAATCAAGAAGGTGCGAGAGCAGTATGGCATGACCAACCTGTGGCTCATGATTCCGTTCGTCCGCCGCGTCCACGAGTACCAAGTGTGCAAGGAGATGGCCGAGAAGGCCGGCCTCAAGCGCAACGACGATTTCAAGCTGGGAATCATGTGCGAAGTCCCTTCAACGGTAATCCTCGCCGACGAATTCTGCCAGGCCGGAGTCGACTTCTTCAGCATCGGCAGCAACGACCTCACGCAGCTTACCCTGGGCGTCGACCGCGACTCCCCGACTGTCGCCGAAGACTTCGACGAACGCGACCACGCGGTCATGCGCAGCCTCAAGCACGTCATCGAGACCTGCCACAAGTACGGCGTGAAAGTCGGCATCTGCGGCCAGGCCCCCAGCGTGTACCCCGAGTTTGCGGAAGCGCTGGTGCGCTACGGCATCGACAGCATCAGCGTCAACCCCGACGT
>JAZDFO010000108.1:0-2822 GCA_043807785.1 Microcaldota archaeon
GCTGAAAAACTCGTCTAGCACGCCGTACGCCACGACGCTTCCAGAGCCAGTGGAGACGTACTTCTCCTCGAGCAGGCCGCCGAACGGGTCGAGGTCGAACAGCCGCGGCTTGCTGTCGAAGCCGGCGACGATGAGCTGCACCAGGTACGGGTAATACTTGTTTCCCTGCAAAATGTTGGCCAATAACGTCGCGGCTCCCTGCACGGTCATGCTTTTTCCGTTGCCGTACTTGTAAAGCTCGCTTTCGGCCCGCAGCCAGCGCACCAGCTGCTGCGCGTCGCCGACTCCGCCCGCAATCGTGAGCGCAAGGCTGTCGTCAATGAGCGCAATCTTTTCCACACCCTTTGCCGCGATGAACGTTCCCATGGTCGCGCGCTTGTCCGCCGCGATTACCACGCCGTCCTTGAACGTGACTCCTACTGTGGTAGTCCCTTTCATCGGCTTTATTTCATCCATGGAAAAACACCCTTGAAAGTAGAGCGTGTAAAAAAGGTGGCACTCGCAAAATCCGTTGATATCAATTGTGCCGCAAACCTATTTAAACATTCCGTAAAACTTCGTTTTGCCGTCAATGCTTTAGCGCCTGCGGCCGTGATGCGCGTTTTTGTCACTGCAGCGACCTTTTGCCCGTAGTGCTCACCGCAACAGCGCGCGTGCCGGCCTTCAGCTCGTCTGCCGGCTTTGGGAGCGTGAATTTCTCGCCGTCAAAGAGCGCGAGAATCGATACTCCCGGGTCCTTGATTGCCTCGACAACTGACTTGCCGTTCATCTTTTGCGGAATGTCGGCCTCGAAGAGCTCGAGGTTGCTTTCCCCGGGGTTGAGCATGAGCGAAATAGTGGGGTTCATTATCTGGTTTGCCAGCTCCTTGGCGAGCGTGACTTCCGGGATGAGCCCGGATATGCCGAGCTTGGAAAGCAGCGCCGCGTGCTTGCGCGAATGCGAGCGGGCGATTACGCGCCGGGCGCCGGCCTGCTTGGCGTACGCCGCCGCCAAAAAGTTGACTTCCTCTTCCCCGCTGACTGCCACGACGAAGTCCTTGTCGGCAAGCCGCAGGCCGTCGAGAGTAGCCGGGTCGGTGCAGTCCCCGCACACCAGCACTGCGCGGCTTTCGCTTGCAAGCGCATCGCAGACTTCCTTGCTCTTGTCCACTACGACTATGTCGTAATTGGTGCCCTCGAGCATTGAAAGCAGCGTCATGCCGACCTTTCCCGCCCCCAGGATTGCTATCTTCATTTTCCCAACCTTGTTTCCGGTTCCGCCTATTACCTTCCGCCGTCCTTTAGGAACTTGATTAACACCAGTCCCGGCAAAATTTCAATGCGGCCAATGTACATCACGAGCGTGAGGAGCCACTTGCCGGCCTGCGGCAGCGCCCCCATGTCCAGCGTAGCGAGCCCAACATTCCCCATTGCGGATGCAACGGAAAAGAACGCATCCATGCTTTTCATGTCCGTGGCCATGAGCGCGGCCGATCCCGCCAGTACTACCGCGCTGTAAAGGAAAATAAAGCTGCCGCTTTCGGCAAGCTGGTCCTGCGTCATGACCCTGCCGTTGACCTTGATTGGCTGCACGGCCCCCGGCGGCAGGAATTGCGCCCTGATTTTGGCGCGAAGGCTCTTGAAAAGCAGCGCAATCCTCCACATGCGCACGCCTCCCGCCGTCGAGCCCGAAGTGCCTCCGGCAATCATGAGCAAAACCAGCAGGTATTTGGCAAGGTCGCCCAACAGCCCGAGGTTTTCGATTGTCAGGCCGGCAGTCGAAGTCGCGGCGGTTGCGAAGAAAAGCGCGTTTTCCGGCCGGACTCCCGTGAAAAAGACCGCGCTCGAGAAAAGCGCAATCACTGCGAGCATGAGCTTGAATTCGGTGTTGCGCATCACGCTTGCCCACTTGCGCTGCAAAATCTCGGAGTGCATCGCAAAGCTCGTCGCGCCGGCAATCATTATCGCAATCATTCCGATTTTCTGGAACAGCGAAAAGGCAGTGTCGCTTGAAGGCAAAAACCCTCCCGTGGAAATCGTGGCCATCGTGATGTTGACTGAATAAAAGAGCGTCATTCCAGCTGCGCATAGCAAGGCGGCCCCCACAATCGACAGCAGCAGGTAAATGAGCCATATGCGGTTGACCGTCTTGCGTATGCCGAATTCGATTCCTTCGTGGCCCTCGGCCCGGAAAAGCTCGCTTGCGGCAGGCGCGCGCATGACAATGAGCGCGAAGATTATGATGCCTACCCCGCCAATCCATTGCATGAAGCTGCGGTAGAACACGATGCTTGACGGCAGGTTCTCGGGGAAAGGAATTGTGCTCAGCCCGGTGGTAGTCCATCCCGACATGCTCTCGAACGCCGAATCCGCAGGCGAATATCCCAGCGCAAGGTACGGAATCATGCAAATCGCCGGCACGATAATCCACGCCAGTGCCGAGACCACAATCGCCTGGTACGAGCTGAGCGCGGTTTCGTCCCTGTGCTTGACGAACTCCAGCGTGAGCAGGGAATAGGCGAAGTTCCACGGCCTGCTCTCAACCGGCCTGCCTTTGATTCTCCTCCAGGCGTCCGCAAGTGACGTGTGCGCGAACGCATGCGTGTTTTTCGCCAGCCTTGGCAGCCCCGGCAAAATCATGATTGCCGCGGGAAGCAGCAGCGCAGCGACCGTCTTTTCCCCGGCCCAAAGCGCATACGCCGCGGGCACGAGCATGGCTATGCCGGCAAACAACAAGACTTCCGTCAAGTGCCTGATGATGGCGTTGGACATTCACAAGACCCGGTTGGCGAAACTTCCCCCAACCCTAGTTGTCAGCCATTCTTCTTAAAAACCAGCCAGCT
>JAZDFO010000109.1:0-13228 GCA_043807785.1 Microcaldota archaeon
AGGCCGCTCCTTGACGTGCTGGGAAGCTATTGGGCACAGGACAATGCCGGAAACCTTTCAACAGCGCGCAACATTTCGCGCGAAATCCTCGCCCCGTTTTTCCCGCCGGCCCTCAACTGGAGCTTCACAATTTCCAACGACACCATATACAACTCCTCCGGCCTGGGGGGCGCGATTGCAGCGGCGGTAAGCAGGCGGGCCGCATCCGGGTTCTCGAAAAACCAGCCGTCGACGGGCTACATCTCGCGCGCGTTTCTCGAAAACGCCGTCGGCAACAGGCTCTCGAAATACTTCTTCTTCGGCGGCTTTGTAGGCCAGGGCAACGTCACGGCCAGCATTTACGGCATCCCAGACGACGCCAACGTGTCCGAGATATACATCGAGCTCAACGCAGGCGAGAATTTCAGCCTCTACGTAAACGGCATAATCTGCAACAGCTCGATGATTGTCACGAGCGGCAACTTTACCGTGAACAACTGGACTACCGCCAGCCCGTTCTGCCTCATCAACGTGCACGGGGGGATGGCCAACAACTTCACGCTCAACTTCACCGGCGGGAACCTCACAAACGAGTACATCGGCGGCGGCTACCTGCGCGTCACGTACAACACCTCGGACCTGCTGCAGGACGACGGCGGGCTGTTCTACTACCGCTTCCCTGGCATAAACGGCTTAATCAACCTCTACGACTCAATCTACGTCCCGGGCAACATCACGGCAATCAACGCCAACGTCACGTTCTTCACGGACACCAATTACACCACCCGGCTCGCCATTGGCAACACGACCATAATCAACCACACCGGCGTCAACTCAACGGTCACGGTAAGCGTCAACAACACGCAATTCACCCAATTGTTCGCGGCGGACAACATCACTTTCATCAACCTCAGCGGCGTTACCACCCCCCTGCGCATGTTCGTAGAAGCCAACATCACAGGAGGCCTTCTCAACGGCACCGTCGACATCGTGCTCATCACGGACACTTCCGGGAGCATGGCGTGGAGGATGGACTCGGATTCTACCACCGGAAGTCTTGCAGACATCACCAACTGCAGCGACCCCAACATATACCAGCCGAACGCGCGCCGCATATCCCTCGCACGCTGCCTCGACAAGTGGTTCGCAAACGCGCTGCTTGGCGGGAACGAATCGGAATGCACCATCGGCGTGCCGACCCCCGGCAACCGCGTCGCGCTCGTCGACTACAGCACTTCGGTCAAGACCTGGACTGCGCTGAGCATTGACCTGCCCTACCTGACTTCAGTCATAAACGCCTACCAGCCAACCAGCTCAACATGCATAGCGTGCGCGATAAACAAGGCGTACGAAATCCTGGCGTCGCAAAGCAACGCCAACCGCAGCAAGTACATTGTTGTCATGACCGACGGACAGGCCAACGTGCGCGCCACGCCGGTGTGCAACTACGACATGAACGACGTCGATGACCTGGGCATCGCGGTCGGCGAAAGCGGCGGCACGCACACCAGGACGCCGCCGTGGCAGTACGCAAACCTCGGAGGAGCGGCAGACGCCTTCAACCGAGTCTCCGTGCTCAATTCGTCCATCGCGCGCGCCGCAGCCGACGGCGGGGAAATATACCGCTGGAACGGCACGGACTGGCTCCTGGAAACCGACACTGGCAGCAACAACGTATATGGAATCGACGTCTACAACGAGACGTTCGGGTTCGCCGTTGGCGCGAGCGCCAAAATCTGGAGGTGGAACGGCGCCGCCTGGAGTGAAACCTACGATGCCGGGAGCTTCAACTTTAGGGGAGTCAAAATCCTCAACCGCACGTGGGCGTACGCCGTCGGCGACGGCGGGCTGGTGTATTATTGGAACGGGGCGTCTTGGGCGCTTCACCAGGATGTCACGACAAGCAGCGTCAATCTCTACGCCGTTGACGGCCTCAACGCCACGCAGGGAGGCCCGCTTGCGTTCGCAGTCGGGACAAGCGGCAAGATATACCTGTGGACAGGAGGCACTTGGGCGGAGAACACCGACACGGGCAGCAACATACACTATGACGTGTCCATATTAAATGCCACCAAGGCGTTCACGGCATCAAACGACGGCCGCGTCTACGAATGGAACGGCGCGGCGTGGACATCAACGCTTCTCTCGACGGCGTCCCTCAACGGCGTGCACGCCTACAACGCAACCCTTGCTTACGCCGTCGGATACACGTACGGCAACAACCTCAACGACGTCTACGAGTGGAATGGCGCGGCGTGGGCGCGCACTTACTCCGACTTCTATTACGCCGGCAACCTTACCACGGGCAGAAGCTGCAACGACGACGACGACTGCTTGCTGGGGATAGACGAGTCCTACCCCGCGCTCAACGCCAACTACTCCGCCTACCGCGCTTTCCGCGACCTTACCAACATGACCGTTGACTCCGTGGGCTTCGCGACTGCCGCTTGCCCGATGGGCAACGACACCGTCACGGAAATCGCTCGCGCGGGCAACGGCAGCTCGTACAGCAGCTCCAACGCCACGGAATTAAGGGACATATACTGCCAGATGGCCAACAACATCCTGACCCGGACCACCCCGACGCAGCAGGTCGTATCCCAGGGCAACCTAAGCGCTTCAATGCTGTCGCCGGAATCTTACATCGAGTTCCGGTACACGCCTGCCGTAGAGCCTTCCGGGTACCAGGAAATCACGATCAACGCCGAGACCGACAGGTTCGCCGGATGCGATGGAAGCTTCTTCATCCCGCCCGGTATCACGGTGACCAACGCGCTTAGGACATCATATTCAGGATACTACTGGACCAAGAGCATGTCGCTTGCGAATCTCACCAGCGCATACCAGACTGTCTTCAACCTCTCGCGCTACAATTCCACATACACATATCTCGGAGACCCCTACCAAGTCTACCTGCCGGCTACGCTTTTGCAGGCAAACGATACCTACACCGTGAACAACACGCTCGGCCTCAATTCGTCGTACAGCAGCCCGAACTGCTCGGCCTACGACCGCGTAATTTATTCCGCGCGCCTGCGCGGCTATGCGCCGTACGGCGACGTCTTCAACGAGACGCAGGGAAGGAACGTCACGGTCTACTACGACTCCAACCACGACGGAACCGCCGACGGCTTCGTCTACGTCGCATACGGCACGGGCCTGGCGAACTACAACGCCACGCCGGTTACAGTGGACCAGCTCAGCGTCATCCCGCCGTACGGCAACTCGCTCGACGCCGCGTTTTTGAGCCTCCTTGACCAGATCAACTATGTTATTGTGCCGTCCAACTCCGGCCGCTCCGGCGAAAACACCAACCCTATCGACATCATCCTCTCGTCCAACGTGCGCGTCGAAACCGACTCGCTGGCGTTCGTGCCCTTCATATGGGGCCCCGTCGAAATGGGCGTGAGCGTGTGGGTGTAGCAAAAATGCGCGGGCTAGTCTACTCGATAATCACGCTCATGATACTGCTGCCGGTATTCTTTTTTGTGGGCGCGTACCTGCAGTCCGAGCAGACGCGCGACGAGGAGACCGTCCTGAAAATCCGCGGCGACGAGATAAGCAACTACGCCGACTCGATTTCGCTCGACGTGCCGCGCATACTCGACATGACTTCAAAGCGCGCCTTGATTGCCGCGCTCAATTACATCGACGTGAACGGCACGCCCCTCAACCAAAGCCCGCTAGACGCCAAGCTGCAGGTCGAGTCGCTGATGCTCAACGGCACGATATACAATTCCACTTCGCCGTTTTTGGCCTCCAGCTCGAACTCCAGTACGCTCAACGACTGGGCTGCGCGCATGGCCGGCCTCGGCTCGGACTATGGGCTGTCGACCAACATAACTGTGACGTCGGTGGAAGTGAAGCCCCATGACAGCTTCAGCCTCAACGTCAGCCTCTCTTTGGCCGTCAACATCACCGACGGGATAAGCTCGATGGCAGTGCGCCGCACTTACGCAGTATACGAAATCCTTTCGCTCGAAGGGTTCGAGGACCCGCTTTACCCGCTCAACACCAACGGCTTTGTCAAGCGCACCATCGCAAGGGCAAACGGCACAATATACGGCGCAGAAGCCGTTGACAACGCGACGTTAAGCAAGTGGTACGCCAATTCCAGCGAAGGGCCCAGCTTCCTCGACCGCATGGAAGGCAGGCTGCATGTCACTCCGGAATATTCTGCCATGAGCGCCAACCAAATTGGGCTGGACGGCTTTGCCGACCTTTCGGAAATCTCGGCAGCCGGAATAACCGTGGACTCCAACAAGACCGCCGTCGACCACCTTTATTTCAACAACAGCGACTACGACGCCTGGCCCGTCAACGGCTCGGCAATAAGCTGGATGAAACTCGATGTTGAGCACGCCATAATCTACGGCGTGCAGCTGCTGACGGGCTGACAAACAGATTGATAAATGCCGGGCTCATACATTTTGAGCATGAGACTATCAAGATTTTCCGCGGTAGTCATTCCCGAGGCAGGAAGCTTCTCTGCTTGGTGTCCCGACATTGATGTTGCCTCGCAAGGGGACAGCATCGAGGAAGCATTGGCTAACCTCAAGGAAGCCCTGGAACTGCACCTAGAATGCCTTACGCCGGACGAAATGAGGGAAGTGCGTGCACGGCAGGGAAGCAGGCTGGTTACGACGCTTGAACTCGCAGTGCCTAATTGACGCCCAATTTCAGAGTTCAGCAAGCATTCCTTCCAGCAGCTTGGCGGGATTCTTTGACTTGACGAAAGCGCTTGCCAAAAGCACGCCTTGCGCGCCCAATTCAATGGACTTCTTCACGTCAGCTGCATTCGACACGCCCGCGCCGACCAGCACCGCAATCTTGCCGTCAATTTTCCTTATCTCCCTCACCGAATGAGTCACGATTTCCGGCTTGGCGGTGCTCACTGAAATCCCCGAACCGATAAGCTCCGGCGGCTCGACGGCAATGCACGGGGGATGGAACGCGGCAATCTTCTTCGCATCCTCAACGGAATCCGCGCACACAATCAAGTAAAGGCCGGCTTCCCTGGCGCGCGCAATAGTTTTGCCTACAGCGTCCAGGCCTATTTTCTTTTCCGAATGGTTAAGCAGGCTGCCTTTGCAACCCGCCGCGACAAGCGCCTCCGCGGAAATGCTGCCCGTGAACGCGCCCTGCGGGTAAAAATCCACGTGCTGGCCGAAGACGGAGAAATGCGGGGAGGAGGCAAACCTTGAGGCCACGGCGCCGCAATCGATTTGAGGCGGGCAGACTACAACCGACTTATTGCTTTCGTCTGCAAGCCGCTTTGCGGCCAGGGACAGTTTTAGGGCGTTTTCGCCGCCGGATTCCGGATAGGCCTTGAAGTTCAATACGACTGCAGGAAACCGCATGAAGCGTTCACCCCATGTACGCGCGCAGCAGCGCGCCGATGACTAATGCCAGCAGGACGGAAACGATGATGAGGGTGATGTAAGCAATGCCCTTTATCTCGAAGACCTTCGACTCTATCGCATTTTCCACCTTCTCGTCGAAGTCACAAAGCTCGTCCACGGACGCCCTTAACGCGCCAACGTCCTTGTTGAGCAGCTCGAGCTTGGCGTTGAGCCTGTCGAAAGCCTTGGTAGCCTGCGGGTCCATGACACAGACAACGCCGCAAAGGAATATAAAACTCGGCTCTAGCCCCCCGAGAGCCGCAAACGCACTGCAAACGAGAGCCTCGGCTCCCCGCGGCAAAAGAATTCGATATTCTGCGAGGAAAACAATGCAAGAGCGCACTCGCCTGGCCCGATGCCCTCGACTTGCGAGCCTTCAATCTGGAAAAGCCCGGCGATTTTCTCGCCAACCGCATCGCTGTGGCGCACGATTATCTCTTTGGGCACCCTGTGCCGCGACTCGGAAATTTTCGCGCCCCGGATTTCAAGGATTTGCGGCAGCCAGCCGGCCTTCTCCTCGTAGAACTCAATCGACGAAAGCGCCCCGTGGCTCTCGTGCAAAAACGCCACCCGTGAAAAGCCCTTTTCTCCCGCGCGCGCCATGACCTCCGAGACGCTGCGCTTGCCGCGGTTCTCGTAGCCCGAGCCGGCAAAAAGCGATAGCAGGCGCGCAACCGATCGCGTAAGCTGGCGCGGCTTGCGGCAGGTCGAGATGAACGCGGGCATGGAATCAACTCCAGTAATTACGCGGCCGAGGTTAAAAAAAGAGCGGCAGCCGCTAGAAACGCGATTAGTGCAGGGAAAGGGATTTGAACCCTTGCAGGCCTAAGCCAACGGATTTCCTACCAAGCCATGCTCAAAGTCTATTGAGCCGGGCAAGGCCTTGAGTCCGTCCCGTTTGACCAAGCTCCGGCATCCCTGCGCACAGCATGGTTTTGTGCGGATGGAGGCATTTAAAGCGTTCGCAGGATTGCCAAAACGTCTTGCTGGAAGCGTTGGATGTTCAGCAGTTGATGCGGTAGACTTCCGCTTCCCCCCACGGGTATTGGAATTCAGTGACCTTTTGGAAGTGCGGGTTGTTGGAGAAGGTCTCGCGCCTGGCCTTCTCCAGGCTGATTTCCTGCGGGCTTAGGTACAAGTATTTTGCGCCGTATTTGTTGGCTATCGCGCAGTCGCCGGTGGCGTAGAACCTGGTCACATCCGCCGCAGCGGGATCGTAGTTGAGCCCGTGGTTGTTGGCGAAGATGTGCAGCCCGGAAATCACCCGCCGCCCTGCGATGGTGTATACGATGCCGTTGTGCGCGTCGCTGGTAATCCATACTGCCTCCGGCTCCGTGTTTTGCCTAATCCATTGCGCCGCCTGCAACTCTTCCCTTGAATAAAGCCCCGGGTCGTCGTTCCACCACCATGCCAGCGTTAAAACCCCGGAAGCGGTGGCAACCAAGACAAGCGCGATTGCGGCTGCCTTGAACGTCTTTTTCTTGTCCTGCCAAAGCATCGCCACCGGTATTGCCGCAAAAATGCAGGTAAAGAAAAACCACGGCAAAAAGAGCTTGATGTTGTCGTACTCCCATGGCTGGAACTTGACCAGGTGTCCGACAATGAACGCCAACAACGCCGGGACATACAGCATTCTGGCCTTGTTCGAGGCAAGGCCCAAGCCTACGAGTGCCAATGGCAGGATGATTCCGGTGTTGGCCAGCCAGAAAAGGAACAGTTCCGGCACGCCCATTGCCTTGTTGCGCTCGAGCCACCCCCATTGCTGCGTCAAAAACGCCGGCTGCTTGACCTGCTGCGAAATCCAGTAGACTTGCGGCAGCGCGAACACGAGCGCCGGCAGGGCGAACCAGAACAGGAGCGCAAATTCCGCGGCCTTGTCCTTGGCCTTAAAGAGCCGGTAAGCCCCAAAGCATGCCGCCGCGATTGCCGCGACGATGAACGAATGGCCGTGGGCAAGCGGAAGCAGCCCCAATATCGCGCCGGCGGCGAGCATTTCCGCCTTGCCGTGCCGCTCAAGCATGCGGTAGAGCATGTAAAAGAAGAGCAGCAGCAGCGAAAATCCCATTATCGCGCTGCGTTGGGGGATGAAGACGGCGAATATGAGGTTGGCGAAAACTATTGCCTGGTCTGGGATATTTGAATACGTCCCCGGCAGGTGGGAAAGGAAGTTTAGCGCGTTGTTGGAGTCCATGGCGTCCTTTGCGGCGTTGATTATGCCAGTGTTGCCGTTGAACAAAAAAAGAGTGACTGCGATTGCCCCCGCGGCATTGCTTTTGGTAATTTCCCTTGCCAGGAAATAACCGAAGCTGGCAAGCACGAAGTAGAGCAAAAGGTGGGGCAGCAGAATCGCGTTGCGGACGTCTAGCCCTCCCTTCATGAGCACCGCCGAGAGGAAGTCCGCCAAAAACGGGTATCCCATTGGCGCGTTAAGCAAAAGCGGGTACATCGGCGGGAAGTTGCTCCTTTCGGAAAACGAGTAAATGATGGAGAGGTGCAGCGGATAGTCGGCCCACACGTTTCCTGCGGCAGTCCAGCCGCCTTGTTTGCTGGCCTCGAGCACGGTGGCGTTGTTGATGAGCATGAGCACGATGCAGATGGCAGCAACGAACGCCAGCCCAAAGCGGTCGTGCTGCCGCGGCTTGGTTTCCTTGCAGTTCTTCAACAGGTGCCATGCCCCTGCTGCCAAAACCGCGGCAGCGGCCAAGACGCTTATTTCCGTGAGCCTTCCTGCAGCCCAGCCGAAAAGAAACGCCAGCCAAGATCCAACTAGAATCCCGAATCCGGTGGCGAATGCCAGGCGCTTGTGAGCGTCGTCGAGGAAGCCGATTCGCCGTGCAACGCCCCATCCCAAGGCGATGCAGCCGGCGATGAAAATTGTTGTGACGAGCATCGTAAGCAATAAACGGAATAGCTTTTTATACAAATCCGGGTTTGCTTTAGTTGACGGCTTGCCAGCCCCGGGAAAGAAAACCGCCTTCGCCAACAACTATAGGAGGCATTTTTCAACCCGCGCGGTTGGCCCTTGTGGAGGTTATTTATATTGCTGGCATTTAACCGGTTATAATTCGGGGTTGGAACCGGCAAATGAGAAAAAACGCGTCATTTCAGTTCAAGCGCCATTTGCCTTACGCTTTGTTTATACTCGTTGGCGCAGCGGCGGTTTCGGCAAGCCTTTTCGACTCCGGCTATCCGATTAGCATTGACCATCCGGCGCGGCTGGTCATTTCATGGCAGTTTGGCCGGTACTTGCTTTCCAACGGGGAAGCGGACGGTTTCAACCCGTTTTTTTACGGCGGCATGCCCGCAACAACTTTCTACCCCCCGTTGGCGTTCGCCCTTCCATCATTGATAAAACTGGTTTCTCTAGATTCAATAGACTGGATATCGGCTTACAAGATTGCCGTCTTCCTCTCCTTCTTCCTGATAACCCTTTCAGTCTACTTCCTAGCCGCCGCTTTTGGGTTGGGCAGGACCGCCGGGCTCTTTTCAGCCTTCTTCTTTTCCATCCTGGATTTCGGCTATAAAGGCGGAAGTTGGGAAGCAAACGGCGGGTTTTACCAGGTGTATTCCTGGGGCATGTGGAACAATGCTCTCGGAATAGCCTTTTCAGTGCTGGCAATTGCCGCGTTCCTGCATTATAAGGAGAGGAAAAGAATAGTCTATACTGGAATCCTTACTGCTTTTTCGCTGCTGTCGAATACTTGGCCTCCTTTTTGGGGTTTTCTTGGCTTGGCAGTGCTTGTCGTTATCGAATCCGCAAAAAAACGCAATCTTTGCGCCTTGAGGCAATTCGCGGCAGTCGGCATTCTTGTCTTTTTGTTTTGCGCCTTCTGGATTTTGCCGTTTCTATTCAATTCAAGTTATCAAAGCCTTTACGCAGGAATGTCTGATAAGGCGGGATATGGCGGCAGGGCTCTGTCTGACTTGATAGACGGCCTGTTGTCAGGGAAAGTAATCGGCGTGACGCTGCTGTGGCTCTCTGCATGCGGTGCGCTTATTTCTTTTCGCAAGTCGAAGCCCGCTTTCACATACCTGGCCATCATGGCCGTGCTTACCTTCCTATGGATGCTCGATACCCATTTTGCTGACGGGATTCCGTTTCTTAACCAAGTCCAAAACTTCAGGTTCCTAGCATATTTGCGCATCATCCTAGCTGTTTTTGCAGGAGTCGCCGCGTCCGAAATTTTAAAGTTGACTGTCAAATGGCAAAATAGGCTCGTGGCTTTTGCAGCACTTGCATTGATAGCCTATCTCACTCTTACTTCCGCACCAAAAATCGAATTGAGCGCAAGCTGTCCGGATATTTCAGCCACTTATTATTGGATATCTTCACAGCCGGGCGATTTTCGGGTAGCTTACTATGGCTCGCCCTGCAGCTGGCACGGGTTCGACGCCGCTCCTTTGTTCACTGGAAAGTATTCGCTCGGAGTCGCAACTGCTTTCTCATACTGTTCGCGCCCCATTCCGCGTAGCTCACAGGAGTTCGATATGTGGAATGTCAAATATGCCGTGACTGCCGATCCAGATGATTATTCGTATTTTTTAAATTCCCCGGAATTCAGCCTTGAACGCAGCTTCGGGGTTATCGCCATTTTCAGCAAGAAAAACCCTGCGCAATCCTACTTCGAATCGAACGCGTGCAAATTCGAAGGTGAAGCTGGGAACGGCTTTAAGTATTCTGCGGACGCCATTTGCAGCAAGGACGACAAAATTATTTTCAAGTTTTCGTATTACCCTTACTGGAAGGCGTCCGTGGACGGAGTGCCCGTGGCTTTGGAAAAGGACGAGGCTTCCAACCGCATTGCGTTGCCAGTTTCACAAGGCACGCACGCCCTGGAAATCCATTACGAGCGCGGTCTATGGGAAAAGCTGCTCTTTCCCATCTGCGCGCTGGCTGTGCTTGCCCTCTTCGCTGCCGCAAAATTCAACTTGCGCTTCGGGAAACTGTTCGACCTGCCCTGATGCGGGTAAAATGCCGCCATCCACTAAACCCTTGTCCGGCGAAAACCAGAAAAAGGCAGGCGCCCTCAAATAATGCGGGGATATTAAACTATTTTTTTAATGGGTGGGTTGGATGGGCGAGTTTTCCAGTTACTCTTCCGTTTTTTCCTGGCGCTACGGCGGCAAGCCCATGCGCGAGCTATTCGGCGAGAAAAAGACGCGCCTGCTGTGGCGCAAGGCCTGGGTGTCGCTGGCGAGGGCGCAAAAGGAAGCAGGCCTGGTTTCATCCGAGGAACTCAAGGAAATCGAGAAGCACAGCGACGAAGTCGACATCGAGAAGGCGCATCTCATCGAGCGCGACATCAAGCACGACCTCATGGCCGAGCTGCGCGTTTTTTCCTCGCAGGCGGGCAAGGCCGGCGGCAAGCTGCACATGGGCGCCACTTCCATGGACATCGAGGACAATGCCGACGCGTTGCGCACGCGCAAGGCAATCCGCATAATCCGCGAAGGCGCGTTCCACCTGCTGGCTTCGTTTGAGAAGCAAATCAGCCGCTACGCGGACCTGGAGTGCATGGGCCTGACGCACCTGCAGACCGCCGAGCCGACGACGGTGGGCTACCGCTTCTGCTTTTACGCCCAGGACCTCATGATGGACCTGGCGCAGCTTGACTTGGCGTACTCGTTTGCAAAAGGCAAGGGATTCAAGGGCGCAGTCGGCACAGCCGCAAGCTACAACTCCCTGCTCAAGGGCAAGAAGATGACTGCCGAAGAGCTCGAGGCCAAGGCGATGGCCGAATTCGGGTTGCCGGCGTTTGAGGTGTCCAGCCAGGTTTCCCCGCGCAAGGTAGACTTCATGGTCCTCAACGCGCTTGCGGGAATCGCCGCGACGCTGCACAAGTTCGCCTTCGACGTGCGCTTTTTGCAGTCGCCTTACGTTTTCGAGGCAATGGAGCCGTTTGCCGAAATGCAGGTCGGCAGCAGCGCGATGCCGTTCAAGCGCAACCCCGTAAAAAGCGAGCGCGTGTGCAGCCTTGCGCGCTTCGTTTCCGCGCTGCCTGCAGTTGCATGGCATAACGCGGCCAATTCACTGCTCGAGCGCACTCTTGACGACAGCGCCAACCGCCGCATAATAATCCCGGAAGGCTTCCTTGCAACCGACGAGGCGCTGCGGCTGTCGGCCGAAATTTCCGGCGGGCTGTACCTGAACAAGACGGCAATCGAGCGCAATTACGGGATGTTTTCGCCGTTCTCGTTCACCGAGCCTTTGCTGATGAAGCTTTCCGAGAAGGGCGCAGACCGCCAGGAAATGCACGAAGTCCTGCGCAAGCTCTCGCTGCAGGCTTGGCAGGAAGTGCAGAAGGGCAGGCCAAACCCGCTGGCTGCGCTGGCCAGGGAAAGCAAGGCAATCCGCAAGAGGCTTTCCGAAGCCGAGATTAATGCCGCGTTTAGCGGCTCGCATTCCGGCTTGGCGCAAAAGAAGTGCCGTGAGTATTCCAAGGTCATCCGCAAGGCGCTTGAAGGCAAGTCAGTGCCGCGGCCGGAGCGCGTGGAATTCTAGTGCTGGGTGGCGATGGGCAATGGCGTTATTCGGGTTGGACGATTCGACCGTCGTATTCGGTGCACTGCTACTCGTCGTGCTGGCTTGGACGTTGAGCGAATGGCGCCTGCCGTGGCACAAGGACGGCGGAGAAATCAGGATTTAGGCACGTGTTGCATAAATTCGTTCACGGTTTCGTCGCCTGCCGTAGATACTAATATATGGGGGCATCCCGTAATCATGCTTCCGCGTCCTTTTTTGGAAGGGCGCTTTGGTCAAACGTAAAAATAGGTGAATATATGGCAAAGAATGGGAACATGATGGCGCAACTCGGCGGCTGGGCGTTCATAATTGGCCTCGTCATCGCAATCGGCGCGGCGATAATGAATGCCTCGCTCGACTCGGGGACGGTGCTGATACTGGCAGTCCTCGGTTTGCTCGTCGGCATCCTGAACATACGCGAGAGCGAGGCGATGACCTTCATGGTCGCCACTCTGGTGTTCATGGTAGCGTCTTCGAGCCTGAACGTCATCTTCGGCGCGCTTCCGGTATTCGGGACCATGTTTCCGGCGATGCTTAGGAACATAGTCGTGTTCGTCGCCCCCGGAGCGGCAATCGTCGCGTTGAAGGCGCTCTACGACGTGACCAATTCGGCCTAAAGCGCGGCCGGATTTCCTTTTTTTTCTTTCCCTTTTTTTCCAGAAGCATTTTAGCTACAGCAGCCTCGCTGTCAGAAGTAGTATTCCTGCCCAATGCCTAGGACTACCGGCTTGGCTTTCCCGTCCTTTTTGGCCTTGGTGGAAAACTCGTTGATGTCGGCCTGTATTTCCTTGAAGGTCCCGTAGTGCATGGGGATCGCGGCCGTGCACCGTATCCTCTTGAGGGCGTTGAGCGCGCTGAGCACGTCCATGGTGTACCTGCCGCCGACAGGAATCAGCGCGACGTCGGCCTGGATTTGGTTCATTTCGAAGAACTCGAAGGTGTCGCCGGCGTGGTAGACGCTCTTGCCGCCGACGCTGAAAATGTAGCCTACGGGGTACTGGCTCTTGAAGTGCTTGGCCGCAACGACTTTGACTTCGATGCCGTTGTGGGAAAACTCGTCGCCGACGTACGCCGCCATGCGCTGCCGCTCGGGCACTTCCAAGACTGCTAGCGCGGGCTCTGGGGCGATTACTGGCGCGAAAGTCTTTTCCTGGATTCTCTTGACGTCGTACTTGTCGCAGTGGTCGTAGTGCTCGTGCGTGACTGCAATGAGGTCCGCGGCCTTTATTCCTTCGGCGGTCGTCGAAGGCTTGACCAGCCTTTCCCCGTTGAGGGGCCGCGGGTCGAGCCACGGGTCGACGATGATGTGCTTTCCCTCCAAGTC
>JAZDFO010000110.1:0-2911 GCA_043807785.1 Microcaldota archaeon
GTGGCGTCGGCCTCGGCTGGCTGCGGGTACACTTTGGGAAAAGACAACGGATCCGACCTTGGAATCAGGCTTGGAACGGTGGAGCTTCCGAAGGAATTGGCCGTTGCCGGCATTGCACCGGATGTCTGGGATTGGCTGGAAACCTTCTGGTCGGTTATCTCCACCCGGCCGTCCGCGGCGAATGCAAGCGATGAAACCAGCAGCAATGCCGCCGCAAAGGCGTAAGCGCGCATGATTCATTGAGTGCGCGGGGCGGGTTATTATTTGTTTTGCAGGCGGCCGTAGAGGCATTGCGCCTCGTCGCGCGTGCTTTAGGCGGAGTTTTGCGCGCGCTTGCGCCGCGTTGCGGGCTTGGAGCCGGGGAACAGCGGGCGCGGCTTGCGAAGGTTGCCGAATATTTTTTCAAGCCGCAAGGCAATCGGCCGGCCGCAATACGAGCGCTTTAGGGCAAGAGCGGCGATCGCGCGTTCTTGGAAGGGCAGGGAAACCTTGAGCAACGCGTGCCGGGTTTGCGCATTGAATTCCTTGAGCCTCAGCCCGGAGTCGGCAAGGCCTTTTTCGCCGAAGGCCTCAAGCACGGCCTCCCTTGCGGCACAATCAACCTGCTCGCCGAAGAGCGGAACCGGCGAATCGGCTTTGACCAGGAGATACCGGCGCGGGGAGAGTTTCATGGGATTCACGGTTCACTGATTCGAATAGTTAAAAGTTTACTCTGCAAGAACGTTGCGGATGATCCATTCCTCGTTGAATTCCTTCAAATCGTCGTAGCCCTGGCCGACTCCGACGAAGAAAATCGGGAGCTTGCACTCGTAGGCGATTGAAATCGAGCCGCCGCCTTTTGCGTCGCAGTCGAGCTTGGTGAGCACCAGCCCGTCGAGCTGCAGCTTCTCGTGGAAGGCCTTGACCTGCGGCACCAGCGAAGCGCCGGCGATGGCCTCGGCGACGAAGAGCTTGAGCGACGGCTTGGTTATGCGCACCATCTTCTCCATTTCGGAAAGGAGGTTGCGGTTTGTCTCCTGGCGGCCTGCGGTGTCCACGAGCACGACGTCGATTCCGCCGGACTTGGCGTGCGCAATCGCGTCGAATGCCACCGCGGATGGGTCCGAGCCGTAAGAGTGGCGGATGACGCGGACTCCGAGCTTTTCGCCGTGGTGGACTGCCTGCTCGATTGCTGCTGCGCGGAAAGTGTCGCTTGCCGAAATCACTGACGAAAACCCGCGCCGGGAAAGCAGGTGCGCTACCTTGGCAACCGTGGTGGTCTTGCCTGCGCCGTTGGGGCCGATGAACATTATGACAAACGGGGTCGCGCCGCAGGATTTTGCCTGCGAAACCATTTCAAAGAGAGAGCGCTTGCTCCCCTGCATCACGCGGGACAGGGAGTAGGCGATTTCCTTGTTGATTTCCTCGGCAAGGCGGCCCTTTGCGACGCTTTTGCCGATTAAGCGCGATTTGAGGTCGTTGCACAGAGCGGTGGCGGTGTCCAGGGACACGTCGCTTTCCAAAAGCGCAATCTCGAAGCCGCCAAAAAGCGGCCCGGCCTCCTTCTCGGTAATCTCCACTTGGCCGGTAAAAGCGCTCTTGAGCTGGGAAAACAGCCCCAGACGGGGCGCAATCTCGCGCTGCTTTTCAACGCGCAGGAAGCTTTCCTTCGACGGCGCCGAGAACACCTTGCTTGCGACGGCCTGCTTGTCGCGTTCCTCGACGATGCGCCTGGCTGCAATTTCCGCGTCGCGCTGGGCCTGCCCTTCCCTGGTCTCGCCGACGATTTCCTCGATTTCATCCTCTTCGAGTTCTTCCCCGATTTCCTTTGAAGCCGGCTCGGAGGCGGCGCTCTGCGGCACTGAATTTCCCCCGGGCTCGGACGGGATTGAATGTTCGGATGCAATCGGAGGTTGGGACGGAATTGGTTGGGCGGGAAACGGAGTGACGGGCGTTTTCTCCAGCTTCAATTCCGGCTTTTCCTCCTGCGGCGGTTTGGCTGGTTGGGGCAAAACCTCCTGCTCGCGTGAACTCGGCTCGGGTGAAACGGGTAATGCCGGCTGCGTTGGCATGGCTTCCGGCTCGGGCTGCTCATCCTTTGGCTGGGTTTTCTGTTCGGATTCGGCAACGGATGCTGCGGGAATTGCCGCGTCCGACAACTTGGCTTCCTCAACCGGCTGCGCCTGAATTTGCGCCCCGGGCTTCTTTTCTTCAGCTCCAACGACTGAGGAGACGAATTCCTTTACCTTCTTTTTCAGGAAATCAAACACGGGGACACCACGGATTTCTGATTGTGATTACGAAATGCTAATGCAATGGATTTGCGCAAACTACCCCTGCTGGAGCGCAGACGCCTTTTCTTCCACCAATGAAAGCCTCCGGTTGACCGCGTCGGCGGACTCGGCGAGCTTTTTTAGCGCGGACTCCAGGTTTTTCTTGCGGGATTCCAAGAGTTCAGCGGCAGCCGCGGCGGGCTTTTCGACAAACACTCCCGCGCCGACTTCGACAAGCACCTTTTCGGTCCCGGTAACCGTCGCGCGCGCGAAAACTCCCGCGCCGATTCCCATCAGCGTGTCCTTTTTCGCATCCGCAAGCGCGTTTATTCCGGCCACTGCGGAATCCAGCTCGAATATCGCGTTTTGCGCCGAGCCGGCCTGCTGGCGCATTTGGGCAAGCTGCGACTGGTACACGCGCGCCTCGTAGGCGAGCCTTGAGAGCTGTTCGTCGTTTTCCATTGAAAAATCCCCCCGAAATGCTTTTAGCGTTTGCGATGCGCGGGCAAGCGCAGAATTAGTTGTGTTCGGGAGAGTTGAAAAACGTTGGCAATCGCCGGGGAGCCCCCTAGGCAAAGAGCGCCTCGTAGAGCCGCTGGAGCTCAAAGCCGCTGGAAAGCTCGCCTGCAAGCGCGCCTTTTGAATTGGCCACGACGCCC
>JAZDFO010000111.1:0-9399 GCA_043807785.1 Microcaldota archaeon
TTCTTGGCGCGCTTGTAGAAAGCGTAGCCCTTGCTCTGCGCGTAGACCTTGCGCTCGGCGACGTCTTCTTTCAGCTGGCGGATGCGCGCCTTGCGCTCCATTGCCGCGCGCTCGACGTCCTCCGGGCCGAGGGAATATACGAAGTAATTCGAGAAAACCAGGTTCTTGCCTGCTCCAAGCTCGGTCTTGACGGACTTGAGGTCCTCGGCTGAAGCCGTGCGAAGGACAACTGCAGAATCGCACTCGTTGCAGCTGCGGTAAATCGTGCCGTCATCCCACACCTGCTTGGTCTTGCAATTGCCGCACGATACAACAAATAGTTTAATCGAATCAATCATGGCGACTACCCCCTATCCCAAAGAGCAAACACAGACACCATAATATGGCGCTCCACCTTAATATATGTATCTCTAAGCCAGTAGTAACTAACTGGTAGTTGCCTTTAGATGCCCTTGGCGATTAGATATGCCGGCACTGGAATAAGAGACATTGGTTTAACCCCGTCATATACGAGAAGCATTTGTGCCGAAGGGAATAGCCCAAACGAAGACGGGCGGCTTGATAATAACGCCATTTTCAGTTAATGGAAATATTTATTAATGCCATTAGCAATAAATGCCATTGTGATTTAATGGAATTCGCTTCAATGGATAAGTCTGGCCGGCTCGTGCTGCCGAAAAAGGTGCGCGACGAGGTAGGCGGGCGCGTGTTTGAAGTGACCGTGGAAAAGAAGTCGGTTGTGCTGCGGCCGAGGAAGGGCTTGGCAGGGCTGTTCGGGAAAACGCCGGGGCTTGGCATTGCTGGATTCGACCGGCATCGCCGCGAGGAGATGGCGCATGAAAATCTTCCTTGACTCGTACGCGATTCTCGAGCTGCTCGTTGGAAGCGCCAAGGGCGGCGAGGTTCGGCGGCTGATAACGGAAAGCACGGCGGCCTGCACATCGGCGCTCAACATCTATGAGGTCCGGTACCGGCTGCTCTCGAAGGTTTCCCAGCAGAAAGCCGAGCAGACGATACGGCAAATCCTTGCCGACACCAAAATCCTGCCCCTCACAGTGGAAACCGCATTGGCGGCAGCAGAGATTAAGATGAAACGGCCGGCTCTGGGGGCAGTGGACTGCAATTGCTATGCGATTGCCGTGCAGGACGGCCTGGTGTTCGTGACCGGCGACCGCGATTTCATTGGCCTGCAAAACGTGAAAATGCTCTGATGCTTTGTCGAACAAGCGTGGGAAAGCGTTAAAACCCTCGGAGGGAATAAACGAATAGGAAGATTGTCTTATGGCAGCGCAAAGCAAGGAAGCGTATGAATTCCGGCGGCAGGTCGAGGCGCTCAAGCAGTTCCGCGGCCGCGGGACCGAGCTTATCAGCGTCCTGATTACCCCCGGGTACGCGATTTCAGACGTCGTGGCAAAGCTTCGCGACGAATACGGCCAGGCTTCGAACATCAAGAGCAAGGCAACGCAGCTTAACGTCCAGTCCGCGCTCCAGAAGGTCATGCAGTACCTCAAGACGCTCGGCCACCGCCCGCCGGCAAACGGAATCGCGATATTTTGCGGAAACCTTTCGGAAAGCGAGGGCAAGACCGACATCCGGCTTTACTCGGTGATTCCGCCGACGCCTCTGGGCACGCAGTTCTACCGGTGCGACTCTGCGTTCGTGCTCGAGCCGCTCGAGGAGCTCATGGGGCAATCGGATTGCTATGGGCTGGTGGTGCTCGACGGCAAGGAGGCCACCGTTGCAATACTCAAGGGCAAGACCACCAAGATAGTCAAGAAATTGCATACTACCGCGCACCAGAAAGTATCGAAGGGAGGACAGTGCCTGCACCAGGACACGCTGGTGCAAAAGGCCGACGGAGGCATCGTGCCAATTAAGGAAGTCCGCGAAGGAGAACGCATCCTCTCGGCGGACTTAAACACATTCAAAACGCTAAACGCAGAATGCTCCGCTATATACTCGCGTTCCTCGAATACCGCATATGAGCTGTCTTTCGAACACCCTCAGGCATCGGTAAAGGTTACGCCGGAACACCTGTTTTTCGTGTTAAGCGACGGCGGCTTTGAGGAAAGGCCGGCGGCAGGGCTTGAGGAAGGCGACGCCGTAGCGCTTTTGCTTCGGTCCCGCATCGCAGGAAAAAACGCGGTCCTTCCAATGCCGCAGGAGTATGAAGCCGTTTCAACGGATGCTGGAAAAATACTGAGAGACGCTCGCCTGGAAAAGCGGCTGCTGCAGAAGGAAGTTGCGTCTGCGCTCGGATGGCACCAGGCGGATGTTTCCGAGCTTGAAAGAGTGAAAAACATCACGTCATGCAAATTACATCAACTGATTGGTTTCTACGGGCTTTCAACGGAATGCTCTGCAATGCTAACCGTGCAAAAGCAGCGCTTTTCGATGCCGCAGGAACTTACGCCGGAAGTAGCCCAGATAGTCGGATACGTCCTCGGGGACGGCACGTTCGACGGCAACCGCGTGACGATGTTCGATGAGGACGCCGGCCTGATTGGGCACTACCGCGCCCTCGCCCTTTCGTCGTTTTGCGTCGAAGGCATCATCAGGCACAGGGAAGAAAAAGGGTATTACGAGCTGAGGCTGCACAACAAGTGGCTGGCACAATACCTGCAGCAGGCATTTGACGGCCTGGGCGGCAAAACCAAGGTTCCCACGCCGGTACAGACTTCGGAAAACCGCGTGGTAGCGGGGTTCCTCCGCGGGCTTTTTGACGCGGAAGCGACTGTGTCGAGCGCAAGAATAGCCTTGGCAATGGCAAACCGTACCGTCGTAATGCAGTCAGCGCTGCTTCTCGCCCGCTTTGGCATCCTCTGTTCCACTTACCCAAAGCACAGCAAGTTTGCCCCGCAATTCGGGCTGGACATAATCGACAAGCGCTCCCTCCAATTGTATCGGCAATTCGTCGGTTTTTCCTCGCACAAAAAGGCGCGAAAGCTCGAGGAAGTAATCTCCCTAAAGTCCGATACCAGCAAGTCGCTTACCGTTCCCGTCCGCGGCCCTGCAATCCTCTCGACCGCGGGTAAGTGCGGCCTCAAGCCCAACGACTTTTTGCACTGCCCGGACTTCATCCGCGGCAACAAAACAATGGGCTTTACGGCTTTCGAGAAAAACGTCGTTTCCGTCATCGAACGCAGGCACAAACAACTTTCCGAAGCCCCACGGCATTCCAATAGGGAGCTTCGAATGATACTGAGAAAAAGCCACGCGGAAGTTGGACAAGCCACTGGCATCTCTGCCAGCAGCGTATTCAATGCCGAAACCGGGGCCTCGCAGAACGCAGGGTACACGCATCTTGTCGGCAGCTACCTGGCATCCGAACTTGAACGCCAGGCCCACGAATGCCGCAAACTCCTGGATTTCTGCGCCTTACTTTTAGACTCCGATTTGACTTTTTGCACGCTTAAACAAAAACGCGCGTACACGCCATCCCCGCAGGAGAAATTCTTCGACCTGACGGTCCCCGGCGCCCAAAAATTCGTTGCCGACAGGCTCGTAGTCCACAACAGCGCCGCGCGCTACGACCGTCTGCACACGGAAGGCGTCGAATACTATTACAAGCGCATCGGCGAGGCAATGGACGCCTACGTTGGCATCAAGAACTTCAAGGGCGTCATCGTCGGCGGCCCGGGGCCGGCAAAGGAAGACTTCCTGCGCATGCACCCATTCCACCACGAGCTCAAGGTCCTCGCAATTGTGGACACAGGTTACACTGAAGAGCAGGGCCTTCGCGAGCTGCTCGAAAAAAGCGAGGGCGTCATCTCCGAACAGGAGTCCGTGAAGGAAAAGAGGCTCATCAACGACTTCATGAAGGCGGTCACGACCGGCGGCCTGGCAACCTACGGGCTGGCGGAAATCCAGGAGGCGCTCGAATCCGGAAAGGCTAACAAGCTCCTCGTGTCCGAGGGCCTCGAACTCCACGAGCTGCACACCATGTGCACGCAATGCGGGACTTCCGGCAAGGAAATCACGCAGGAGCCGACGGTCACCGCACAAACGAGGCTCAAGTGCGCCAAATGCGGGGCAAGGCCGAAAGTCGAGTCCGACAAGGACATTTCGGCGTGGCTGCAGGAAATCGCGGCAGCGCACAACATTGAAGTCGAGCTAATCTCGCAGGAAACGCACGAAGGCCTCCAGTTCTTCGGAACCTTCCACGGGCTCGGCGCGTTTTTGCGGTACAAATAGCAGGGCATTGCTTAACGCCGGGTTTTGCGCCGCCGGCGCAGCAACTCGGAAAACACCTTTTCAACGGGTATTCCCCGGTTGGCCAAAGCCACGAGCATAAAATACAGCACGTCAGCAGCCTCCCAGACTACCTCGCCGCGGGGCTTCTTGTTGAACGCTTCGACGAATTCAGCCATTTCCTCCTCCAACTTTGTCGTGATTGCGGGCCTGCTGCGCACTATCCTCGAAGTGTACGAACCCGGGCGGGGCTTTTTCTTCCTGCCCAATGCCACAGAATAGACTTCGTCAAGCACCTGCGCCTTGCTGGGCGTGAAACACGACTTCTTCCCAAAGTGGCACGCGCCGGCCCCGGCCTGCCTGACGTTCAAAAGCAGCGCGTCGCAGTCGCAGTCCCACGCGGCGCTCTCGACGCATTGAGTGTTCCCGGAAGTGGCTCCCTTCTGCATGACCTTGCCTTGCGAGCGGGAATACCTCCAGACCCGGCCGGTGCGCAGGGTCTTCGCTAACGCGGCTCGGTCGAAGTAGAACAGCGAGAGCACTTCCCCGCTTTCCGCATCCTGGACTATTCCCGGCAGCAACTCTCGAACTTTTTCATCATTTTTCATGTCATCTCACCAAAACGCCGTTGCGGCGCAAAAACCGTTTGACGCGCGGGATGGACAGCATGCCATAGTGGAAGACTCCCGCCGCCAGAGCCGCGTCCGCGCCCCCTTCTTCAAAGACATCGAGGAAATCCCGGGGGCTGCCTGCGCCGCCGGATGCAATCACAGGAACCGACACTGCAGAACAGACCGCGCGCGTCAAGCCAAGGTCAAAACCGCGCCGCGAGCCATCAGCGTCGATGCTGGTAAGGAGGATTTCCCCGGCGCCGAGTGCCACCGCACGCTTGGCCCACTCGACCGCATCAAGCGGCTCTTCTTTTGTACCGCCGTTGGAATACACCGCCCACCCGTTTTTTTCGCGCTTGGCGTCGATGGCAACGACGACGCACTGTGAACCGAACCTACGCGCTGCGTCACGGACCAGCCCAGGCCGCCGTATTGCCGCGGTATTGACCGAGACTTTGTCCGCCCCTGCACGGAGAAGCCCGCGGATGTCCTCTGCCGAGCGTATGCCCCCGCCGACGGTGAACGGCACGTCGAGCGCCTTGGAAGCCGCCCTTACCCAATCCAGGCGCGTGGCGCGGCCCTCTAAACTCGCGGAAATGTCGAGGAAGACTATCTCGTCTGCGCCCTCGCGGGAATAACGCGCAGCCAATGCCGCAGGGTCGCCGGCGTCGCGCAGCCGCAGAAAGCCAGTACCTTTGACGACGCGGCCGTCCTTGACGTCCAGGCAGGCGATGATTCTCTTAGCCAGCATCCTGCGCCACCCTTATTGCATCTTCGAGCGAAAAACGGTTTTCGTAAAGCGCCTTCCCGACGATTGCCGCTTGAGCGCCGGCGCGCGCGAGCTTGCGGAGGTCTTGCAACGAGGATACGCCGCCGGAGGCGATGACGGGAAGGCCGTACCTCTTGCCAACCCGCCTAACCAACGCGGCATTCGGTCCGGCAAGCATCCCGTCGCGCGAGACGTCGGTGGCCAGCACGGCAGAGAAGCCATCCAATGAATCCGGCAAGGGCGCACTCGAAGTCCAACCATTAATGCCAATCCCGCCACCAAGTACGTCAAGTGCAGCCACCATCCTATTGGGAAACCTCGAGCAAAGCCGGCGGCACAGCGCGCTGTCGCTGACAACCGCCGTTCCGACGACAATCCTCTCGACGCCGGCGCCGATGAGCGCCTGCACGTCGCCGATGCTACGGACGCCGCCGCCGTACTGCACCCGGGACACCTTGGCAATGCCGCGCACCAACTCCAAATCCATGAGCCTGCCGCAAAACGCGGAACCCAGGCTCACGACGTGCAGCATTTGCGCGCCCTTGCCGCGCAAGGCTCGCGCTAGGGCGACTGGATCGCCGGAATAGGCCTTCGCCGTCTCCCGCCGACCCCGCTCGAGGCGCACTGCCATGCCATCTAGCAAATCAATTGCCGGAATCACTTCCATTATCCCATCTCCCGCTTTGCCAAATCCACGAAATTCCCCAAAACCCTTGCACCCGCACCGGCGCTTTTCTCCGGGTGGAACTGCACGCCGAACACGTTTCCAGACTCTACGGCGCTGACGAATGGACGGCCGTACTCGGTCATGCCCGAAATTGCGTTTTCGCCCACGCCGGCGGCGGCGTAGGAGTGCACGAAGTAAAACTGCGGGTTATTGCGGATGCCTGCGAAAAGCCGTCCTTCCCCTATCGCCAACACCGTGTTCCAGCCGACGTGCGGCAGCCTAGGCGCTCCAACAAGTTTTCGCACGGTTCCCCGCAGTAACCCGAGTCCCTTGGTGCGCCCTCCTTCAAGGCCTTCTTCGAAAAGCACCTGCATGCCGAGGCAGATTCCCAACAACGGGCGCTTTTGGAGGGAAAACTCAAGGATTGCTTCCCGAAGGGGAGCCAGTCTCGCCATGGCCGTGGAGAATGACCCAACCCCTGGGATCACCAATGCATCGCTTTCGAGGATTCCGCGGCTTGTTTTCACTACCCCGACGCGCTTGGCCCCGGCACGCAATAAGCCGTTCCTTGCATTGAAAAGGTTCCCCTGGCCGTAGTCCAATACCCCAATCATTTCTCTCGCCTCAAATGACTCCTTTGGTGCTGGCAACCGCGTCCTTGGCCCGCTCGTCCTTCTCGCACGCCATGCGCATGGCCCGCGCAAGCGCTTTAAACAGCGCCTCGGCCTTGTGGTGCTCGTTTTCGCCGTAGAACAGCTTGAGGTGCAGGTTCATTGCCGCGTTGTCGGACACTGACTTGAAAAAGTGCGGCAGAAGCTCGGTTGGCAGCGTGCCAATCTTCTCTCGCTTGAATTCGGCGTTCCACACGAATTCCGGGCGCCCGCTGAAGTCTACTGCAGCCAAGGCCAGGCACTCGTCCATCGGGAGGATGAAAAAGCCGTAGCGCCGGATTCCCTTTTTGTCGCCCAAGGCCTGGCCAAACGCCTGCCCCAAGGCAATGCCTACGTCTTCCACCAAGTGGTGTTCCCCGACATCCAAGTCTCCGGAGGCCTCGACTTTTAGGTCGAACAATCCCTGCTTTGTGAAAAGCTCCAGCATGTGGTTGAAGAAGCCGATGCCAGTCTTTCCGCTGAATTGGCCTTTTCCATCCAAGTCCAGTCTAAGCCGGATCTTGGTCTCCGTCGTATCCCTCTTTATTTCCGATATGCGGTTCATGCCTTATTCACCTGCTTGGAATCCATGAATTGCCCCATCGCCTTCTCTAATCCCTGAAAATCCGGCCGGTTCGCCTTGCGAAAAATTGGAATGCCTGCCCTGCGGATTTCCGCCTTGTCTTTCACGGAAGCTGCAAACCCTCCGGCGCGCTGCACGGCAAGAAGGAAGGGAATATCAGATGGGCTGTCACCCACTGCAATGAAGTTGTCTAAGGGAACTCGTTTGGATGCGGCCAATTGCCGGATGAAATCCGCCTTTTTCGGCCCTTCCATTACCGGCCCAACGAATTTCACTGCGTTGCCCTGGGTGTCCAGCAACAACCGTGTGCAGGCAACGTTGGAGGCATCAACGCCTAGGCGCGCGGCTATGCGCTGGGCAATCGGGGCATAGCTGGCCGTTGCAATGAAGGTTTCGACGTTTCCAAGCCGTTGGAGACGGGCAATCAACGGTCTGGCTCCCGGATAAAGCGGCGAGGCAGCCACACGGTTGAATTGCTGAGCCGATATTGGTGCGTTTTCCAAGGCTTCTTTGATGACCCGCTCGATGTCTATGCCTGGAAAAACGTCTTTGACGGGTATGCCAAACTCTTTGGAAACCCACGCGGGGTTGGATAAACTGGCCTTGTAAACCCGTTCTGCCCGCGAACGCAACCCTATTAGGCCGAACAGGCCGAAAATGGTGTCCCTAGGAGTAAGCGTACCATCCATGTCAAAAACGGCGATAAACCGTTCGGTCTTGTTCATACGCCAAGCACCTCATCCAGTGCGTCCAAGAATCTCTCATTCTCTTCCCTGGTCCCAACGGTGGCCCTAAGGCAGTTTTTCAACAAGGGGAGAGAGGAGCGGTTTCGGACAAGAACCCCGCTTGCCAAGATTTTCTTCTGGGCTGAGCTTGCATTCAACCCCGGAGGGAGCCGAAACACAAGGAAATTGGCAACAGAATCGAATACGGCCAATCCCTTGGATTCTAGTCCCTTCTTGAGGAACAAGCGTTCACAACGCATCTGTTCCATCATTTCAAGCATCTTTTCCATATTCTCAAGTGCCTTTAGGGCAAGCAATGTGGAAACTGAGTTCATGTTTTCAGGCATCCGGATTTTGTCGATTGCAGCCGCAATCTCCTGGCTTGCGACAAGATAGCCTATCCGCAACCCGGCTAACCCCCATGCCTTGGAAAGCGTCCGACTTACCACCAAATTTTCATATTCCAACACCAAGGGAGCAACGGTTTCTCCCCCGAATTCGACATACGCTTCATCTACGAAGACAAGGCAACCGCTTCTTTCAACCAATTCACGGATTCTTCCAACATTGATGGGCATACCAGAGCCGGAAGACGGCGATACCACCACAATCATTTTCGTGTTGCCGTCAACCAATCCAAGGATCTTTTCAACATCGGGTTGGAACTGCTCGTCTGATACCGCCGCCCGAACTTCTGCCCCCGCGCCCCTGACGCAGACTTCGAACAACGAATAGCCTGGCTCGACTATCACCACGTTGTCACCCGTCCCTGCGACCGCCCTAACCGTAACGTCAATTATCTCGTCCGAGCCATTGCCCAGCAGCATATTCTCCGGCTTGATTCCCTTGCCAACGTATTTCGCCAACGCGGACTTAAGGTCGGAGACTTGCTGGATGGGATAGCGGTTTACCGGCTGGCCTTCAAACTCCACGGGACTGCCGAACGCATTCTCGTTGAAGTCAAGAAAGGTCTCGACGCTCGGGTAAACGTAACGGTCTGCGGAATATGGCTCCAGCTCCCTGACTTCCTTTCGAATCAAATCCAGTGCTTTCCTCACTTCAATCAAACCTCTTTTTCACCGAAAGCGAGTGGGCCTCCAGGCCCTCCGCCTCCGCAATGACGGATATGCCGTCCTTTAGCGCCGCCAGACCCTCCCGCTGTAACATCAAGTAATTCATCTCCCGCACGAACGCGCGGGCCGA
>JAZDFO010000112.1:0-3756 GCA_043807785.1 Microcaldota archaeon
GTGTAGCCGCACATTCCTACGCGGGGCGAGTTAACGAGGGGGAGGAGCGTTTCTTCGCCGCATTCGTGCCCTTTCCCGCACTTGCTGCAGAGCCAGCCTTTGCCTTCGTAGATGCACTGTGCGCAAACTTGCGTGGCGGGCTTGCCGCACGGGCTGCACCTGATGTCGGGCGGCTTGTTCTTGGCCAGCAATCTTACCGGCTTGCCGCCTTTTTCGCCCGCCTCGTCGCCGGCGACTTTGAGTGAAAGCTCTGTCGTGGTGCCGAAGTCGTACTCGTGCGTGAATTTGAGCCCCTGCGCGAGCACCTGCGACAGCTTGCGGCTCATGTCCTGGCAGTCGCCGTCTTCTGCGTCAATTGAGTATCGCATTCCTTCGATTTTGAACTCGCTCAAGTGGCCGCAGCACTCCAGCCATTCTTCCCTGAGGAATCCGTCGAGGTCTTTGAGCGTTGCGCTCTCCCTTGCCGCCAAACGCATCCAGTACCAAGGGGCGCCGCTGCCTTCAACCAATATATGGAAGAACTTCGCTTGGCTGCCTGCGCTCGGCTGCCGCCTCCTGGGGCACTTTTCCAGGTGCCTTGAGACGGCATTCTTTTCAAAGGCTCCGCCGCAAAAGAGGCATTCCCCCATTGAACCCTCGCGCGCCATGCCAACATTGAAAACGGCAGGTATTTAACCCTACCGCGCACTCGCGTTCTTCCTCTTTACCGCAAACCCGGAGCCGTTGAATGAAACCCCTCTTCTTACCGCATCATGCAAGCCCGCCTTAGGTTTTGCGCGCTGCAATGAAGCCATTTAGGCGGAGGAAGTCGGTAGCATTCGCACAGCCTCCACTCTTTCTTCATCCGCTCCAGGAATTCTGCATGGCGGATCCTGGTTCCGGAAAAGCTTCCTTTGAGGGCCTCCAGCGCTTCATAGCACCCGGGCTGCCCTCCGTTCCGCAAGGCGCAGTAATTGCCGAAGTACCAGTTTGCAACGTTCTCGAACGGGTAATCATGTTTTGTCCGAATTTGCATGGCTGCTCCCTTCTTTTTCCACGTTCAAGCGGGTTCTATTGCAATGTCACGGCAGATTCACTTGCTATAGATTGGGGGCGTGCGCCTTTTGCCCGCCGGCATGTACCTCCCTCGAAGGCCGCTTCCATTTCAATAAACTTAGCGCATCCCATTCTATGTGCGAAAACAGCTTCAGGTCTTCCTTCGAATGGAGATACCTGATGTGGTGCCGGTCGTAGTCGTTGACGGTGAAATAGCTTTCGCCTGCAAGATAATCCAGGACTTCCTTCAAGTCCGGCGCTTCCACGGGAACCTTGCTTTTCAAGAGCGCCTTGAGCATTTTAATGAACTCGCCGGCAAAGGCGTAGTTTGTTACGAACAATCTGTAGCAAGGCTCGCCATGGGAAGGCGGGTAGAGATGGATGCCGTGCTCTGTCCAGCTGAACACTATCTCAAATGGGTGGCAGCCCAGCGAGCGGCCGCTGCGGAGCCATTCGCCGAAGGCCTGCCTGCTTTTCCTGCCGCCGATGTCGAGCATGCCGCCGTGCCTCCCGTCCGCCCACCGTTTGTACATCTGCTCGGGCGTCAAGGCGTTTGTTTTCACGCCGTAGGCCGCGCGGTAGCAGATTGCCGCCGTTTTCAAATAATCCTCTAGAGAGATTTCCGTGACGGCGCCTTGCCTAAAAACGCGGTTTTCGTACCGTTTCAACAGGCCCTCGCACGTTTTATTGGGGAAGATGCCCTGCAGGACGTATTTTCCCCTGATTTTTCCGGTGCGGAAGTCGTATGGCAGCGTTTTTTCAATCACGCCGTTCTCAGTTTTCTTGAGGACGGGGATGAATCGCTGGATTTCCTTGAACGCCTGCCAAAGCCATTCCTCTGCCTCTTCCTTGCCCGGACTCACTTGCAGCACGCCCAGGGAACGAAAGCTGGCCGTGTAGGATCTCTGGTATTCGCCGACGTAGACCGGCATTGCAATTATTTTCCCGCTCCTCCTGAGGGGGAGGTAAAAGGAATCCCATCGCTTGTCGAACTCGTCTTCGAAAGTCGGGAAGGCCAAGGCGGTGATTTTTCCCACGAGGCCGTGAATTTCGCCGCAATTTATTGCCTGGGAAGTATTGCCTCCCAAATAGTGCTCGGCCTCGTAGTAATGCAGCCTTGGCTCGAAGCCGAATTTTGTGCGGAAGCACTTCAAGTCCATCGCATGACACCTTTCCGGAAATATATTTCCCGGGTTGCTTGTGGACAAGCGGCGGCTTATATTGCTTGCGCGACCGCGTTTCCGGTGGCCGTGCGGTGCAAAATCGGGCTGCGAGAGGATTCTGCCCTGGAAGCCGGAGTCCACTGCTCCAAAAGGCCAACGCGGAGCACCGGGTAGAATGAATGAAACGCGGTTTTGGGGAACTGGCTTCACCCCAAGCCGGTAACTTTTTGTTGATTTGAGGCCGGTGCATGAAGTGAAGCGGGGGCTAAAAACGGTCTGGCTTTTGCTTCAAAGCGCCTTATTCGCCCACGCAAGCACTTGCTCCTGGACGCGCGCGAATTCGGGCAACTCGCCAAAGACAAGGGGCTCGAGCTCCTTCTTCCACACAGCCTTTTTTTCCGCGACTTTTTCGGCGAACTCGGAAGCCGAAAACCCGAGCCCGTAAAAGCCCAGCTTATCGTTGGCCAGCTGCAAGTCGAACACCGCGTTCTTTTTCCCGACGAGGAAAAACAAGTCGTACAAGTCCCTCGCCTTGTCCCTCGAATAAATGGCGCGCACTTTCTCCGCAGCGACTTCATCCAACGACATGCCTGCGACGATTTTCGTAGGCAGCTGGTAAGCGTCGAAATTGAAGGAAAGGGAAAGGGCCGCACGCGCGACGTCCTCCCTCCTGCTGATCTCCGCATAGACGTGGCACAAGTCGATGGCCGACGAGTTCAGGGGGCCTTTAGCGCTCAAGCGGAACGAGAGGCTGCGCTCGTCGTCCGTGATTTTCTTCAAGGAATTTTCGACGCCGAAAAGCTCAAGGGCGCGAGATATCTTCTCGGGCAGGTCTGCGGGAAGCGCGCCGGAGGCAGTGAAATCGAGGTCTTCCGAAAAACGGTTCAAGCCGTGGAAGAACCACAGGTACGTGCCGCCCTTGAAGACGAGGGGGTAATCCGACAAGGCCACGAGCGCGACGCTCTGCACGTAATGCCTCTCCTGCTGCCAAGGGCGCATGCCGTTGAGCTTGGCGAACGAAACGAGGGTCTCGCGGTCAATCATGCAATACCACCTTCTCCAGTTTTTTCCTGCCCCTTCCCTTGAAGCGTTCAAGGAACCCGCGGAGCTTTTTCTCGTCGAGGGAGCCGCGGACTTCCTTGAAAAACGAGCCGGGGAAATAATTCAGGTAGAGCCCGTCAAGCACCGCCTTCTCCGCGTCCGCAATGAAGACATAGGAGCCCGCCTTGGAATGCCTGCGGTAGCCGTAGAAGAAGGAAGCGGGAATCTTGTGGTAGCGTATCCCAAGCGCCTCGAACTTCAGGCTATTCCTGGGGCAGACGCATTCAACGGAAGAAGGAACCTGCTGGACAATGTTATGGAAAGCCAGCGCGGAAGAAAGAGAAACGTAAGACGGCTCGACTAACTGGCTGGCGACCACGAAGTCGTCGTCCACGAACGATATCTTCCCCCGAAGCAGGCGCTTGGCGAGGCCCTTGCGCGCGAGCCTCCACGAATACACCTTCGCCACCGAGAAAGGCTTTTTAATCAAGTGCGCAAGCTGCTGGACCGAGTATAC
>JAZDFO010000113.1:0-5090 GCA_043807785.1 Microcaldota archaeon
GCGGGCCGCGTGATTCCGACTCCGATTAGGATGCCGACGATTGTGGAGAGGGCGAAGCCCATGATTTCCACGATTCCGGAGAGCAGCAGGGGAAGCATTGCGGCGATTGCGACGCCCGCGACGGTGAAGATGATGAAGAACGCGTTTTTGATCCGGTCCTTGATGCCGCGCGCCTCAAGCACGTCCTCTTCTGTCTTGCCCCTGCGCAATAGCTCGTCGGTGATGATGATTTGGTCGTTGACGCCAGTGCCGATGATGCCCACGATTCCCGCGACCGCCGCCAGGTCTATTGTGCCGACGATTCCCATGAAAATCGTGGTAAGCATGATTTCCACGAGGTTCACCAGGATGATTGGCACGACGAGCGCAATCCTCTTGTACCGGATTGCAATGAGGCCCATGACCGCCACGATTGCCGCGAAAATGCCAAACGCGCTGTAGAGGAGGAACTGCTCGCCCAGCGATGGCGCGACCACGTAGGCGCTGCCCACGATGGTGCTCACCGGCAGCTTGCCGCCGGAAATGAGGCTCTTGAGCTCCTTGATCTGCGTTACGGCGTTCTTTTGCGCGTCCTGGGGCGTCACCCCGGAAATAGTGCCGGTCACCGAGTAAAGCTGTGACACGTACCCGTTGGCAAGCCCGGCGGAAAGCACTGGCGCGGAAAGCAATCCGATGGCCTTCCACGTGCTTACCGTGCTGCCGCGGATTTGGGCGCTGTACGAAGACGCCGCCATGCTCGCGTCATCCACGAGGATTATCCTCTTGCTGGTCGCGTTTTCCCCGCTGGAAAAGCCGTGCAAGGCAAGCGCCGCAACAATCGCCGGCCGTTGTTGTGCAAGCCTCCTGGTCATGACTATTGTTGTCCTGTTGGCGAGTGCCGCCTGCGCCGCAATCACCGAGTCGTTAGTCGAATCCGCGTAAATCAATTGGATGTCGTCGCCCTGCTTTTTGAGCACCTCGTCGATTGCCTGCTGCATCGAGTTGCCGATGCCGATTGAGGCATTGTAGATTTCGGCCTGCTCGGCGATGATTGCCGCGTTCTCCGGCCGGTCGAGGAACATGTATACGGGGTAGTCGGCCCTGCCTTTCGCCGCGCCTGCAAACTTCTCCCCGCCCTCCCTGTTGACGGCGAAGTCGAGCTCCCAAGTGTACGAGTCCGTCCCAGATGGCGTGACGCGCTCTCCTTGCGCGCCCCCGACCGCGTTGGGCACAATGTCGGTGCCGGAGAGCGCCTGCTTTTCGTCGATGATTGCCTCGAACTTGCCCTGCTGGCGCAGGATGGTCTCGACGGTCTTGATGACGCTCTCGTCGGCCCTTGGCACTTCGACGATGATTTCCCTGCCGCCAAGCGGCCGGACCACGGCCTGCGAGAGGCCGAGCTTGTTGATGCGCTGCTTGATTGTATCGATTGTGCTGGCCATCACGTCCTGCGGCACGTCCTTTTCCGACACGATTGAAATCGGTATGCGCACTCCCCCGCGGAACTCGATTCCCGTGTTGAGGCTGCCTTTGAGCGCCACCGCCAGCAGCGCCAGCACTACTACCGCGACGACCAGCCGCACGCGCCAGTTTTTGAAAATCGGGGAATAGTCTGCCATCGGTTGTTCACTTGATTCCTTTTGCATCCGCGTACCACAGCACGGTTGCGGCGTTGCCCAGCCAAGTGGCGACGAAGTCCACTGTGGACCCTATGACCGCGACCGCGCCAATCTCGTAATACACTTCGATCTTGAGCGCCAGGGATACCGCCACCAGCACTGAAAATGCCAGGATTGCCGAGGCGTTCATCGTCAGCCCCGTCTTCATCGAATCGTAGACCCTCTGCCTTACCGTGTCCTCGGTGCGCTTGAGCGCGCGGATGGTCAGCATCATGTCCGTGTCGAGCGAGAAGCCGATGAGCATCAGCAGCGCGGCGACGGAAGCCAGCGAGAGCGGAATCTGTAGGATTCCCATGACGCCGAGCGTGACGGTAATGTCCGCAAACGCGCCGAAGAGGACTGCAAGCGTGGGCACGCCGCTGCGGAACACTGCCACGATTACCAGCGACGAGAACACGAACGAGAGGATGAGCACAGAGACGACTTTCGCGAAGAAGAATTTCGACAGAGCCGCCCCGATTTCCTTGCTCGAATAAGCCTTCACCGGCACGGCGGCGCGGATTTCGGCAAGCACATTGTCCCTAAAGCCAGAGCTTATGGACTGGAACTCGGCTTCCGTCTGCGCGTAAGCCGTCGAAGCGCTCTCAACGGCGAGCTTCGAGCCGGCCAAGGCCAATATTGCGCTGGCTTCTTCGAGCACTTTCCTGCGCGACGCTTCGAGGTTGTCGCGCTGCAGCTGCGTTGCCGGCGTGGTTGTGTTGGCGTCAAGCGCGCTGATTTCCAGCTCTCGTTGTATGCGCTCCAAGTCAAGCTGCGCCAGCCCAGCCAGGCGCTCCTGCGCAGCTGCAATGCCCTCGTCGGCCTGCATCTCTATCTCAAAGCCCCTCCCTGAAGGGTTCTCGAACGCCCGCACGCTCACATCCTGGGAAAACTTCGCCAGCCGCGCCGACAGGTCAGCTTTCTGGGCCTCCATCTGCGGCTGCGCCGAATCAGTGTACACCGTGAACAGCAGGCCCCCGCGAAAGTCAATGCCGAGGGGGACCTTCGGGATGAAGAACAATGCGGCGAAGACCATCAGTAATGGTATTAGCAGGAATTTACGGTATCCGTTGCCTTCGTAGATGTTTGGTATTCGCATTCGGTTGCATCACTGAAAGCTGCCAAAGACGCTAAAAGCCTTCTTTCATCAGCGGGACAAATATTCCGCCGAACTTTAAAAAGGCTTTTCATTTGATAGGAGGGCGCCTCGCTACTGCGCTTTGCCGCAGCGAACCCGGTGGCGCCTGCCGCTTGCGAGCGCCCGGACACCTTATTTGTTCAGATGCCCGCCGCGCGGGTGGTTACCCCCAGCGCCGCAAGGACGAGGAGGACGAATACTGACGGCAGAAAAAGCGAGGCGAACGCCTTCGCCCCTGAAAACCGGTGCACTATCGCGATTGAAATGAAGCTTAGGTAAACAAAGAACGCCAGCACCGCAAACGAAAGCAGCGTGCCAATGCCCGGAAACAGCTTGGCGGCGTAAAACAGAACCAACGCCGGGGCGGTGACCACGGCATTGAGGTAGAAGTGCGCTGCGAACCTGCCTTTGCCGCCGAAAGCCCGCGCAGCCGCGTAGTTCATCGCAGCAATCAGCGCCACCGCAGCAGACGCAACCAGCGTATTTACTATCGTGAACAGCGCGATTTGGGCCAGATTGAGCGGCTTGGCGGCTGTAGGCATCCCCGGCAGGAGCGTGAACGTGGAAGCGTAAAGCAGGCTGAAAACCGCGCAACCCAAAAGCAGGTGCTTGGCGCCCTCCTCAAAGTTACCCCTCTTGCTTTCGGCTTCGAGAGCCGTTTTCGGGTCGCTGGCCACTTGCATCCACAAATCCGCGCGCTGTGCAATCCTTGCCATGCATTTTGCACCCAAGCGCGCAATATAAGCCTTGCGCAGCCGCTTGCCCTTCTGCACATTACCCGCCTGGCCCCCATTCCCTGCCCGGCCTTTGAGAAACGCTTTTTAACCACCCCCGGCAATAACGTGCCTAGGTGCTTTCCCATGGATTTTCTAGTGTATGCAATTCTCGGCATAATTGCCGTCGTCGTGCTGTGGTTTGTCTTTGCCTACAACTCGCTTGTTACGCTCAAAAACCGCATCGAGAACGCGTGGTCGCAAATCGACGTCCAGCTCAAGCTGCGCTATGATTTAATCCCCAACCTCGTCGAGACCGTGAAAGGCTACGCCAGGCACGAACAGGCCGTGTTTGAGAACGTGACCAAGGCGCGCTCCGCGATGATGGGCGCTGGCACGGTCGGCGAGAAGGCAAAGGCCGACGGAATGCTCGCCGGCGCGCTCAAGTCCTTGTTTGCCGTCGCCGAGGCGTACCCGACGCTGCGCGCCAACGAGAACTTCCTGCGCCTGCAGGAGGAGCTTTCCGGCATCGAGAACAAGATAGCCTACTCGCGCCGCTTCTACAACGACAGCGTGCTCGAATACAACACCAAGGTGCAAATCGTGCCCTCCAGCATCGTCGCAGGCGTGGCCGGATTCCGCGAAAAGGAATACTTCCGCACCGAAGGCGCCGAAAAGGAGCCCGTGAAGGTAAAGTTCTAGGAGCTCCCGGAGACCTTACAGCTTTGCATATCCTCTAGCCGCTGGCGGGACGTAAAAGCCTTTTTTCCGTCAAACGCGGGTGTTTTCTTCCCTGCGAAAGCCATATATAGCTCCGGCGACATACCGTTTCTCTCTGATGTCCTGCTTTTCTTTATCCGGTAAAGGGGGAATGGTCTTATGAAGCCTGAGCACTTTGACATGCTGCTAGCGTTCGTCCTTCGCGAGAAGCGCTACCTCAAAAAGCGTGAGACGAGCTTTACCGAAAAGGAGCTAAAAGACGGCGAAGACCTTTTCAAGTCCGTCATCAAGGCAGTTCAGTCGAAAAAGCTGCCTGAAGACGAGCTCAAGGAAGTGCAGGCCAACCCCGTCAAGCGCTCGCGCTTCGTTTCAGCGATTCTGGCAAAATGCGGCGGGCTTGCGCGCAAGCAGGTCATGGCCGTAGTCGAGCACTACGACATGGTCTATTCCGTCATAGAAAAGAAGCACAAGGAGCACAAGATTGTCCTCGAGTCGCTTCGCGGCGACCGCTTCTACAACCCCAAAAAGCGCCTCTACCACTAATCCGGGTAATCGCCAAATGGCAGACGCACCTTCCGACGCAATTCCCGGCACTACTGCCAACCCTGCCGCCAACGCCGCCCCCAAACCCGTCCCCAGCCCCGCTTCCAATTCAATCCCATTCCCCGAATTCTCCAAGCTCGACTTGCGCATCGGCAAAATCTTAAGCGCCACGCCCGTCGAAGGCGCCAGCAAGCTCTACCGGCTCGAAGTTGACATCGGCACGGAAACGCGCACGCTCGTCGGTGGCCTCGTGGGCAGTTATTCCGAATCCGAGCTTGTCGGCAGGCTCGTTGCAGTGGTGTGCAACCTCGAGCGCAAGACAATCCGCGGCGTCGAGTC
>JAZDFO010000114.1:0-2000 GCA_043807785.1 Microcaldota archaeon
GTGCCGCGCGGGGCCTCAAGGCAGTCGACTCCTGTTGCCTCCTGCGAAGGCGGAGAGATTTCAGGTATTGCCTCCTGCTTGAAGTCAGCTGATTCGAGGATTTCCGCCGCAGAGTCAATCGAGTGCACTATTTCAACGGCCTGCGCGACGTTGTTGTCGAAAATGTTGTAGGAAGGGAAGCGGGAAATGAATTGTGCGCAGTCCCGGCGCGTCTGGGGGTGCAACGCGGCGCGGTTGACGTTGAGGCGCGAAAGCGAGCCTACCATGTAGTCGCTTCCGTGGAAGGTGTATTCCGAGGCCTGCGAATACGGCATAACGACGTGCTCGAGGTAGCTGCGGAAGTTGGCCTCCGGGATGCAGTGGCCCTCGCTCGAGCAGATTGGCCCGTTGAGGTAGTCCATGCGCTCGCCGGAAAGCGCTACGTAGTTGGTCTTGCGCTCGAACTTGAACGGCGAATCGAAGAAAATCCGGGCAATGTCCAAGGCGTGCTGGCGTACGGACCGAAGCTGCGCCGCGACAGCCTTGCATTCCGCCGCAGAAGGAGCCTTGGCATAGCCTCCGACCTGGCCGAATATGCCGTGGACCGCCCTGCCGAGCACGAGGGTGGAAAGCGCGTTCCCTGCCGCCTTCACGTCGAACGCCGCGTGGACCAGCCCGTGCTGCTTTTCGTCAAAGTCGAGCACGGAGTCCTTGCCCAGCACGTCGGGGAGGCAAAACAGGTACAAGTGCATTGCGTGGTCGCGCACCATCAGCGCGTGCATGGTCAGCTCGCGCAGCGCCTTGGACTGCCCGCTGATTTCCACGCCGAGGGCGTTCTCGATGGCCATCGTAGAGCAGTTGAGGTGCGCGACGCTGCAGGTTCCGCAGATGCGCGAGACCATCGCCGGCGTTTCCGAAAATGTCTTGCCGCGCACGGCCTGTGTGTAGAAGCGCTTGTTTTCCATTATCTTGAGCTTGAGGTCCTCGACCGCGCCGTCGCGCACCTTGACCTCCAGGTCCGCGTGGCCCTCGATTTTGGAAATTCCCTCTATCGTGATGTCCATGTCCGTGTGAGACAAGTTCACCCGACCCCGAATTCCTTTAGGTATTTCTCCATTACCGCCACAAACGCGCTCTCGACAATCGGGCATCCCGGCACCACGGCGTCGACTTTCACGAAATCACCGATGCCAGTAACCTTCTCGCGGTGGGCGTGCAAATCAAGCAACGGCCGGATTTCCTTCATCTTCTCGGCATCAAAGAAATTGCGGTGGTTTGACGGGTAGCCGTTTATCGCGCACGTGCCGATGGCGACGACGCGCTTGGCGTGCGCCCTTATTTCAATTAGCTTGGCGACTTCCTTCTCGTTGGAAATCGCGCCTTCGACGAAAGCCACGTCAAGGCCGTCAAAGGAATTGGCTTTCTTCAACACCCGCGCGTGCCGGAATTCGACCTTGTCCGCCCAGTCGCGCAGCTTGTAATTGAGTATCTCGATGAAGGTGATTACGCAGCCCTCGTCGCCAGTGAACGAGAAAATGCCCACGGCGAGCTTCTTGCCCATGAGCCTACAACGCCGTCGGGATAAAAAAGGCTTTGCCCCAAACTCAGCCCGGCAATACAAACTCATCCCCGCAAGAAATAAGCTGTGGCAATCGCGGCCCAGTTGGCTGCCAAAAACACGGGGTTGCGCCACCAAATCCACCCGCGCACCGCCGGCTTCTGCAGCGGGTAGAGCGGCATCTGGGGCTCTGCCGGCGAACCCAGGTGGGTGTACAAGTCGAGCAGCACGTGCAAAAACAGCGCGAGCACGGGGTAGTAGAACGAGCCCGTTGCCAGCGAAATGACTGCTAGCAGTATTGCTGCGGTGGCGAGGCTGTGGCCCGCGCGGTAGAATTTTCGCACTATCGGAAACATTTTTTCCCGGGAAATCCTGCGCGTGCGGGCGAAGAGGTTGACGGAATACAGCAGCGCCGCTCCCACGAAAAGCAGGTCGGGCAGGACGCAGAAGAACAGGATTTCCT
>JAZDFO010000115.1:0-4512 GCA_043807785.1 Microcaldota archaeon
CTCTATGTAGCGGTGAGCTCGAAGAAGGCGTTCGTTTCTTTGGAAGTAAGTCCGCGGATAGTCCTTGACTTGAGCCACTCGAAAAACGTCGTCGGCGTCGAGGTCCTGGATGCAAGCAAGGTGCTCAGCGAAGTCTTCGGCTTCCCGGTGTCGAAAGCAGACTTGGGGCGCCTCAACTGCAAAATAAACGAAGGCGACGCGCTTTACCTGCACTTCGAGCTCAATGACAAGAGTTCATCACTTGCCTTGCCTAAGAACTATTCAAGCCCTCTACTTTCCGCAAGCAGCTCATAGCAGGAAGTTGAGGCCGTCAGCGACGTCGAGGCCGGGGAAGCATTCCTCTAGGCGGTTACAACGGCGCAAGAAGCTCAAGCAATCGGGCGCAGGCAAGCGCCGGCGGTTAGCCTGCCAAACGGCTTTACGCTGGCGTTTACTATAATCCCGCCCTCATAATCAAGCAGGGCATGGTGAGAATCGCGCAGAACTACCCCCGAGAGCGTCAGCGCGAGGATAAATGGCATGACGAAGTAGCAAGGGGAAAGGCCATGGCAACCGCGGAATCAGGCGGCGGTCGCTCTTAGCTGGTTTTGCTATTTCTGACTGCGCGCAGCGATAATCCATAAATTTATATATTTTTATATAAACTTATTTACTGGTGGTGGCAAATGGTGATGGTGTCCGTGTCAGTATCGTCGGAGCTTAAGCGCCTGATGGAATCGTTTTCCGAAATCAATTGGTCGGAAGTGGCCAGGCAGGCGTTTGCGCAAAAAGTACGCGACCTCGAGTTTTTGAGGCAGATGAAATCCCAAAGCGGCCTGACGGAGAAGGACGCGGTCGGCCTCGGGCGCAGGCTGAACAAATCCCTGGCTAAAAATTACGCGAGGGGCAGCTAGGCCTGGTTCTACTATCCCGGCAGGATGCCCTATACGCCGCTTCCCAGCCGAATTTGGGCTATTGCATGTGCGGCAAAACGCCTCGTCCCCGGCGGGTCCACCCGCACCCGCCTTCAAGCGCTACTTATTTGTGCTCCTTTAAGTGCATATTTCATCATTTTGTGCCCTTAATAGTGTATATTTTTAAGCTTTGTGCTCCTATATTTGCGCATGCCCGTCCCCACCAAGAAGGAAATCCTTGATTTTTCCCCGCTCAACGCCGGCGGGAGGGAGGATTTGCCTGCTTTTGAGCGCAGCGCGTTTGGTGAGGTAAAAAAAGCCATGGGCACGGGCCTTATTGTTGCAGTCACGGGGCTGCGGCGGGTGGGCAAAACCACGCTTGTCAAGCAAGCCCTCGGGAATGACGCGTTCTACTTCTCCTTCGATGAGAAAAAGTTTGCAAACCATGAGGCGCTCAAGAAGGTAGTCGAGGTTTTCCTTGGCCAAACGGAGAAGCCCACAATTTTCCTTGACGAGATATTCCGCGTGGAGGACTGGGCGGGCGTGCTCAAGAAATACCACGACCAGAGGAAGGCCTCGTTCGTCGTGAGTGGTTCGTCTTCTCTCAATGTCAGGAAGGGCGTCGAAAGCCTCGCGGGCAGGCTGCGCACGCTTTATCTCCCGCCGCTGCAATTCGACGAGTTTCTGGGAATGTCCGGCAAGCCGTTCGTGGCGGCGCGCTTGCAGGACGTCTTCAATGCAAGGGGCCGGCACGAGGAAGAGCTTGAAGGCTTCATGAAGCAGGGCTCTTTTCCGGAAATAGTCGGGATGGATGAGGGCGAGGCCCGGGAATACATCCGCTCGAGCACCATCGAGAGGATAGTGTTCGAGGACATCCCTTCCGCGTTCAAGATAGAGCACCCGTCGAAGCTCTACGACCTTGTGCGCCTGTGCGCAACCAACTCATCGCGTCTGTTCACCGAAGTGAACTTCGCGGAGGCGACCACGCTAAGCAGGCACGCGGTTTCAGACTACCTCCTTTACCTGGACATGGCTTATCTGGCAAGTGCGTTATACCCCGCCGGCTCCTTCCAGAAGGCGCTCAAGAAGCAGAAAAAAATCTTCGTGAAAACCGCGTCAATCTACAACGCGCTGGCGGAGAGTCCGTCTGCCGGCCAGGCCGCGGAAACGTGCGTCTACGACAAGCTGTGCCGCGGGAAGCTCTCGTTCTACCGCGACGCCCAGCAGCGCGAAGTCGATTTCGTCTCCAGCCTGCCAATCGAAGTCAAGTTCCAATCCACGATAACCAGCGACGACGTGCGGCACCTCCTTTATTTCATGGACAAGCACAAGAAGAGCCGCGGCATCGTCGTGACCAAGAACCTCTTTGACGAAAAGAAAGTGTCCGGCAAGACCCTGACGTACATTCCCCTGGACGTCTTCCTCCTGGTAACGGCCGGCCTGGGCACAAACAACGACCGCGAAATCCAGCCAGTACGGCAAGGGCCGCACGCAAGCGTCAACGCGCGCATAAATGGCATGACGAAGTAGCGCCATTTACTTTTATAGCCGCAATTGCCCAGCCGTACAAGCCTCCGGCTGCGAGTTGAGAAACATCGTTGCGACAAAGAGGACGACGAAGATAACGAGCCAGGCGAGCATGGAGTTGAGGAAGCGCTTTTGCACCTTGCGGGCCTCAAGAGGGTACTGTTCCACCGTGGTCTTGCCGGGCATGAGAAAATCCGCCTCACTTCAGCGCTTGTACCACCAGAATATTACCAGCGCGGACTCGAACACGACAAACCATTGGAAGCCGAAGAAGCTGAAGATGTTGAGCGCAAGCAGCACTGCCGTGCCGCCCAGCAGGAAAGTCAGCGGGTCCATGCCAAGGATGCTCCTCTCGTAGGCCTCGGGCACTTGCGGCGCTCCAGCCCCCGGCGCGCCACCCGGCGCAAGCGGGGTCACGTCCCCACTCTGCGGGTCAACGCGCACGGCAAAGCCGCATTTCTTGCAGAACACCACTGAATTGGCGGCATCCACGTCCAGATTCGGGTTGCCGCACTGCGGGCACGCTACGTCCATTTCAATCAAACACGGTTAGCGCGGGCTGCTTAAAAGGCTTTTGGGTTGCCAAGGCGTTTGCAGCGTTTTGCACCTGCGATTCTGGGGGTTGTGCGTGCATCGCGGGGTGGGTGGGGTTTCAACCAAACCTTTTTTACCGATGCGCGGGACATTGTTTCATCTGGAGTTTATCCGGGGGATGTTTATGAGGGAGAATCGTGAAGGGCAGCATTCTGCCACGCCGCTGAAATACAAGTCGCTCGACGGGCTTTCCGAAAAGCAGCTAAGCGAGCACCACGGCGTGCTCTACGCGGGCTACGTGAAAAAGCTCAACGAAATCGAGCCGAAGCTCAAGTCTGCCGACAAGGCAGCTGCGAACGCGACCTACAGCGAGGTAGGCGAGCTCAAGCGCCAGGAAGTGTTCGCAACCAACGCGATTTCATTGCACGAAGGCTATTTCGAGGGCCTCGGCGGAAAAGGCGGCGCCCCATCCGGCGGCATCGCCAAGCTGCTTGCCGAGGACTACGGCTCTTTCGAGGAATGGCAGGCCGACTTCACCGCCGCAGGCATCGCCTCGCGCGGGTGGGTCGTGCTGGCGTTCAACTGGGACGACATGCGGCTGCACAACTACAGCGCCGACTACCACTCGCAGGGCGTCTGGAACTGCACGCCGATTCTGGTGCTCGACGTCTACGAGCACGCGTATTTCGTGGACTACGCGACCGCGAGGAAGAATTACATCGAGGCGTTCATGAGGAACGTCGACTGGGATTTTGTGAACGAGAAGGTCAACCGGCTCGGCGCAATGCAAGCCCGCGCAAAGCGATGACACTGCGCTTAAAAATCTCAGGCTAATGTGATTTTGCATGCCTAGCTGGAAGGGAATTGCGCACAAGACGCACCTCGAGGCTCACCGCGGCGTGGGAAGCCGCATGCGCGAGCTGATTTTAGGCGGCTAGGACGGCCTGGTCAACGTGCTGGGCCTCGTCTTGGGAGTCGCTGGAGCGACGTCGGAGAAGAACATTGTCATCGCCGCCGGACTCTCGGCCCTCGCCGCGGAAAGCATTTCAATGGCGGCAGTAGCGTACACCTCGAGCAAGGCAGCGCGCGCGTATTACGAGGGCGAGAAGAAGCGCGAGTACGGGGAAATCAGGGAAGTGCCAAGCGAGGAGCGCGAGGAAATCCGGCGCATTTTCGCGGAGAAGGGCTTTTCGGGCAGGGACCTTGGCCGCGCGGTGAAAATCATTACATCAAACGACGACCGCTGGGTGGACGTGATGATGTCCGACGAGCTTAGGCTCGAGAAGCCGGAAAGGCCTGCCTTCGACGAGGCGGCGGTGGTGGGCGTGGCCACAGTAATCGGCTCGGCAATCCCGCTCACCCCGTTTTTCCTCATGCCCGTGGCTTTGGCAATGTGGGTTTCAGTTGCGCTGACCTGCGCGGTCCTATTCGGAGTCGGCGCGTATAAAGCCATGGTGACCGTCGGGAGCTGGTGGAAGTCTGGAGCAGAACTGGCAATCATCGGCCTAATCGCCGCACTGCTAGGCTACCTCATCGGAGCGGCGGTCGGCGCGTCGCC
>JAZDFO010000116.1:0-2009 GCA_043807785.1 Microcaldota archaeon
ACTGCGTTCCACGGCAACCTCCTAGACCGGCGGGTGTTCTTCCTCAAGCCAATTCTTGCCACCAAAGGCAGGGAATACTGGACCGTGGCGTCCTTCCACAAGAAAAGCATCGAAGGCCTCTTTAAGCGCATCAACCGCGACCGCAAAATCTCGCACGCCGAGATGATTAGCCTCAAACTTGAGCCTGTCGACGTGTTCATGCCCGGGGTGCTCTGCGCCCTGTCGGAGAAGCAGAAGTGGGCCTACGAAATGGCCTGCAAGTATGGCTACTATAGCTACCCGCGAGGCAAGGATGCGCAGCAAATCGCCAAAATCCTCGAGGTGCCGGAGAGCACCTTCCGCGAGCACCTAAGGAAAGCCGAGTCCAAGCTGCTGCCCGCCCTCTACCAATGGGCCGGCGACACATACCAAACCGCCTGAACCGGGCCGAACCCGTGCTATAGCGGCTAAATTGCTATATACTAGTTACCACCTAATACTAATTACAAGTTAATCGGTGGAATAATGCTTGAGTTTGAAATAATCTTCGTAATACTGGTGGGATTCCTTGCCTGGCAGCTGCTGCGCGGCCACGACGACGAGGGCACGCCAGGCCGGGGGGAAACAAAGCGGGTTTCATCCTACAGGCCGGAAGACATCCGTTTTTGAACCTCCAGGCTAAAGGTTTGCAGGAGAATGCACTATGCTACATGACTGGGCGCTCAAGAACGAGGAGGACGGGGTCACAGTGTGGTCACTCGGGCCGTGGGTGGACCTGTTTTTGCACGAGACCAAGGACGCCGTCGGGCAATCGCTTCACTGCGCGCTGGAATTTTCGGGCAGGCATATGCGCTGGTTCCCCAGCGAGTCCGAGCTGGACGGCATCCAAACCCGCCTAATGGCGCAATTGGAGGCCGACCCGAATGTCTCTGCCAAATGGCGCAAAGACGTCGTTACCGCCTCGGATGCGCTCGACGAATTCAGCAGGAGTGTTCCCAAGGACGCCTCGGTTCTCAAAGACAGGGAAATTTTTACGCTGATGGAGGAGCATGGCAGGGGGCTGCGCAGGATGGTCGCGCTTGGGATGACGCACACTATTCTGGATTTCGCTGACGGGAAATTCACCAGCTTCCTGGAAGAAATGCTCGCGCGCAAGATTGCCGAGCACGGCCTTTCAAAAAGCCCAGCGGAATTCCTTGCGGAACTCACTTACGTCGAAGAGGAAAGCGCTCCGCAGAAAGAGCTCGAGGCGCTGCTACAGCTGGCCGTGGAAGCCGAAGGCGTCAAGGCCAGGGACTTGCAGGAGTTCAAAAGCAAGGTTTCCGCAGATGCCAAAATCTCTTCAATGGCACTGGCGCACGCCGTGAAGTTCGCCTCGGTGTATTACGGTTACGCTGGCCCGGCACTCTCCTGTGAAAAGGTTGTCGGCGAGCTGTGGCAGTTGCGTGGAGAGAAGGGCCCGCACGAAGACCTTAAGCGCATGCGGCACGCCCGAAAGGATGCAGTGGAGCGGCGGGATGCTGCAGCGCGCGAGTTGCACCTAAGCGAAAAGGAGAGGCTTTTGCTCAAAGCCGCGCAGGACGCGGTGTTCACGAAATTCTACCGCAGGGACGCTGCGAGCCACTCGTTTTACTGCATGGAACCGCTGCTACGGGAAGTCTCGCGCAGGGCCGGGCTGGACTTTGCCCTCATCGAGTGCGCCCTGCCGTGGGAGCTGCCGCAAGTTCTCAAGTCACCGGCGTCATGGAAGGCGGAATTGGAGGCGAGGAAGGCTTACTGCATTTATGCCTCCGATGGCGTCGAGCCCAAGATGTATTCTGGCAAGGCCGCCGAGGCGTACCGCAATGCCAACCTCAAGGACGAGGAAGTGCCGCAAACCGACGAGGTAACCGGCAAGTGCGCCTGCCCCGGCAAGGCAATAGGCCGGGTGAAAGTCATCGATACCCCCGCGCAGATGGCCAAGATGGAGAAAGGCGACATACTGGTTTCCACCGCAACCCAGCCCGACATAGTGCCTGCCATGAAGAAGG
>JAZDFO010000117.1:0-4289 GCA_043807785.1 Microcaldota archaeon
CGCCATGCGCAAAACCGGCATTTCCCGCATCCTTAGAAGCGCCAATGCGCGCATCCGAAGCCCGGCTTGGGGAGTGGGGCACTGCATCGCCGCCGGCGCAAGGAATCCGCACGCCGCCATCTCAATTGCCTTGTGCGGCGAGATTCCGCGCGCCTGCAAATAGAACAGCGCATTCTCGTCGATGGGCGAGACTGCGGCGGAATGCGTCGCCCTTACTTCATTATTCTCAATCTTTAACGCCGGGATTGCCGCCGCGCTGGCCTGCCTGCTCAAGATAAGCGAGTGGCCCGACAAGTACGATGTTGTCCCTGCTGCCGCGGGGGCTATGCCAATCATTCCCGTGAACAGCCCCTTCGAGCTGCCAAAAAACACTCCCCTGCTGGTGACCTTGCCTGAAGTATTCCTTCCAACGTGGAACAAGTCCGACGAAACCCGCAGCCGTGATCTGCCGCATGCGGATGCCATTTGGCTGTCTTGCGCGCTTGACCCGTCGCCTTCCAGCCACGCGCCGTTGAGCGCGATTGAAAGCCCGCCGCAAAAGTGCCCGCTTGCCGATTCCAGCCTTGAGTTTTGTGCAAGAATCGTTTTAGTCTCGGACAAGCTTGCCATCTGCGGGCAATGCGCCTGCGTCTGCGCGATGCCCAGCCGTGCGCCTTCGCCTACCGTTGCTGCGGTGTACGCCGCGGATGCGGCTGCCGCGCCTCCACGGATTTGCGAATGCCTCTCAATCATTACCGAAGCGCTGGCATTTGCGCCGACGTCGATTGTGTTGAGCTCGCCGGATGCCGCCCGCGGCGCAGTTGCGGCGGCGGCAATGCGGATTGGCTCCATTATTTTTGCCTCTTTCAAGACGCGTACGAAAAATCCTCCCGTGAAAGCGGCAACCGCCAGGTTGGCTATCTTGCTCTCTGCCATGGCAGCCGCTTTTTCAATGGCGGCTTTTGCGCCACTCTCGTCATCGTTGACCGCTGTTTGCCAATCCATTACTTCAACCCCGCTTTCTTTTCGCAGGCTGGATTTGGCGGTTTGCCCGTTGAGCTGCAAAACGCCTGCGCCGAGTGAATTTATCGCCGGCTCCAGGGATTTGGGGATTTTGTCGCCCGTTTGTGCCTTCCAGCCGTGAAGCGATATTTTTTGCCATTCGACTTCCCCGGAATCCGAGTATTTCCGGAATGCGATGGAATTCTCCAGCGGAAGCGCTTGGAATTTCCCGAAAGCCCCGAGCCGGATTTTCAATAGCCATTGCGGCTCGCCGCGGGATTTTGACAAGACCTTGATTGCGCCTTCGCTTATTTGCATCGCGCCGGGGCCGCTTTTTTCGCTCATCCGACCGCCCCTCCCATTTCAAGGTGAATCAGGCGGTTGAATTCGACGGCGTACTCCATCGGCAGCTCCTTGCTGAAAATCTCCAAAAACCCGTTTACGATGAGCGAGAGCGCATCCTGCTCGCTAAGCCCCCTGCTCATGAGGTAGAACACCTGCTCTTCGCCGATTTTGCCCACCGCCGCCTCGTGCGACACGGTCGCGGTTTCCTCACGAATGTCATTAGTGGGGTATGTCTCGGTCTTGGATTCGCCGTCGAGCAGCAGCGCGTCGCACCTTACCGTCGATTTGGCGTTCGTCGCGCCTTTTGCGACGTGCAACAGCCCGCGGTAGGTGGCCTTTCCCCCGCCCTTGCTCACCGACTTGCTGATTATTTTTGAAGTCGTGTCCGGAGCCAGGTGCAAGACTTTCCCTCCGGCATCCTGGACCTGCCCGCTGCCGGCATACGCGATTGAAAGAATGTCCGCCTTCGCGTTGCGGCCCAGCAGGTGCACTGCCGGGAATTTCATCGTGATTTTGCTCCCGATGTTGGCGTCAAGCCACTCCACGGTTGCCCCCTCGTAGGCGTGCGCGCGCTTGGTGACGAGGTTGAATACGTTGTCCGACCAGTTCTGGAGTGTCGTGTAGCGCACTTTTGAATGCGCCAGCGCCACTATTTCGACCACTGCGGAATGCAGCGAATGGCTGTCGTTTTGGTACATTGTCGCAGTGCAGCCCTCGATGTAGTGGACTTCGGCGCCTTCGTCGGCTATGATTAGCGTGCGCTCGAACTGGCCGACTCCCTCGCGGTTTATCCGGAAGTACGCCTGCAATGGCAGCGCGACTTTCACTCCACGGGGGATGTAGATGAAGCTTCCGCCGCTGAACACGGCGCTGTTGAGGGCGGCGAACTTGTTGTCGTGCGGTGGGACGACTTTGCCGAACCATTCCCGGAATTTCGCGTGCGCGGCTTCCATGGCCTTGGCGCTGACCCCCATGCTGGCGAGCCTCTCCGGCGTGGGGTTTAACGCGGTGTCGGGGTCGACGAATACGACTCCTTGCCTTGCGAGGCTTTCCTGGAGGCTGTGGTAGACGTTTTCGCTCTCGAACTGCGCGCCGACGCCGGCGAGGAACCTGCGCTCGGCCTGCGGCACCCCGAGCTTTTCGAAAGTGCGCTTTATTTCCGCCGGCACCTCGTCCCAGCTTCCTGCCTGCCTGTTTGACGCATTCAGGTAATAAGTGATTTTTGAAAAATCAATGGCGCTTAAATCCGCGCCCCAACTTGGCATCGGCCTGGCCGCGAAATGCGAAAGCGCGTCGAGCCGGAATTTTTCCAGCCAACGCGGCTCTTCCTTTATCTTGGATATTTTTCGCACGACCTTATCGGAGAGTCCCTTGCCGGTGTCGTAGCCCTTGGCCGAATCTGTCCGAAAGCCGTATTTGCGCCTGTAGCTCTCGCGGATTTGAATGGACTGGGCCATTTGAGCTAGCGCCCCTTTTTGGCCAGCGCCGAGTAGCCGGTCTTTTCGAGTTCCAATGCCAGCTCGCTGCCGCCGCTGCGGACTATCCTCCCGTCATACATGAGGTGCACGCGGCTTGGCTGGATGTGCTTGAGTATCCTCTGGTAGTGGGTTATCATCAGCACGCCGGTGTCCTTGCCTGCGATGGCGTTCACCCCCTCTGCGACGGTCTTCACCGCGTCAATGTCGAGGCCGGAGTCCGGTTCGTCGAGTATCGCGATTTTCGGCCTTAGCACGGCCATCTGGAGGATTTCGCCGCGCTTCTTTTCGCCGCCGGAAAATCCCTCGTTGAGGTACCTTTCCATCGGGTTGCCGTCCATTTTCAGCAGCGCCAAGTCCCCCCTGAGCATTTCGCGGAATTTGCCGACCGGCATCCTTGGCGCGCCTCCGCCTTCATGGACTGCGCCGTATGCGCTGCGCAGGAAGCTCGCGTAAAGCACTCCCGGGATTTCCTGCGGGTATTGGAACGCCAGGAATATCCCCTTTCTCGCGCGCTGGTGGACCTGCAGGCCGAGAATGCTTTTGCCGTCGAGCAGGATGTCGCCCGAATCAATGTGATACTTCGGATGGCCCATGATGGCGTTGCCCAGCGTGCTCTTGCCGCTGCCGTTTGGCCCCATAAGCGCGTGCTTTTCGCCCGCCTTGACGGCCAGGGAGACGCCTTTGAGGATTTGCCTGCCGCCGGCGCTTGCGTGTAGGTTGCGGATTTCCAGAGTAGCCATGCATTGCACCTTCCGATGGCAATGTTATGCCCGAAGCCCTTTTTAATTGGTATGTTTTTCATACTAACGTGCGTTGTCGCGCTCATTCTGCGCCGCCTCAAGGTGCCAAACCCCCATGCCCGTGCACAGATGCCCGATTGTGATGAACTTCGACGTCCTTGAAAAGCGCTGGACCGTGCGCATCCTGCGCGAGCTTTACCGCGAGCCGGCGCATTTCAACGCGCTCAAGCGCCGCCTGCGCGGGATTACCCCCGCCGTGCTTTGCGGCCGCCTTAGGGAGCTCGAAAAGCGGCGGCTGGTGAAGCGCTCAAAGCCGGTTTCCTCGGCGGAGTATTCGCTGACCCCGGCTGCAAGGGACTTGTTTGCATGCTGGTCTGCGAAATAAGCTTTTTATGTCTCTCTACCCTATTACCCATATGGAAGGGTGCCTTTTCTGCAAAATCGCCTCCGGTGAAGTCCCAGCCTCGAAGATTTTTGACGAGGGCGGCTTCGTTGCATTCCTGGATTTGTATCCCGCCAACAAGGGCCATGTGCTGGTAATCCCGACGGCCCATTGCGAGAGGGTGGAGGACTTGGCGGCAGCGCAGGCGCAGGGGCTCGTTCTGGCAGTTCAGCGCGTGTCAAAAGCCCTGATGAAGTCTCTCGGATGCCCCGCAGTCAACATCCTGTCGAATTCCGGCAAGGAGGCCGGCCAGATTATCCCGCACGCGCACATGCACGTCATCCCGCGCTTTGAAAAGGACGG
>JAZDFO010000118.1:0-3908 GCA_043807785.1 Microcaldota archaeon
GAAGGTTCAATTGAAGGCGCAGGGCACGGAGATGCAGTGGAATTCAATTCGGATTCCGGGAAAGGCGTTGGCGCCGGCTCAACACGGCCAAAAAAACCTGGAGAGGACGAATTCCGGGCAGGAGCCGAAAAAACCAGCGGCAACAGGAGTAGCAGCAGGACCGAAGATGCCAACAGCGCAGTCAATGAACGATGCATCCCAAAATGCCCCCAAAACCCCAAAAAGAACAAAGTGTTACTACTAAAGAATGATTAAAATACTTCCCATTGTCGTCGAATGGCTCAAAAACCCCAATTCCCGTAAAAGGCAACGTTGAAAAAAGCCGGCGGCCCAATTGAATGCATGCCATTGATTGCGTTTAGCAAAGGCAACCCCGCCGGCGAAGCCATCGCGGCAAAACTCGTGGAAAACTCCGGGTTCGAGCCGCAGCCGCAAATCGCCAGCGGGGACGAGAAGTTCGAATGGAATAATTGGAAAAACCCCGGCGGGCTTCAACTGGTAGAAATAACCACGATGCACATTTTCGCAGATTACCTCGCATATTACCCGTTGTTCAACGAAACCGACTTGCTCGTATTCGCCTCAACCCACAAGAGCGCAAAAGGCGTGCCTTCGCTCACCGTGCACACCCCCGGCAACTTCACTGGCGAAAACATCCTGGGAGGAAACCCCTCGCAGCTTGCGCTCGGCAGCGCAAAGGCAATCAAGTGCGGCTACGGATTCCTGCGCAAGCCACAAAACCGCGTGCCGGGGTTCGAGGCGGCAATCGAGGCAACGCACCACGGCCCAAGCGCGCTTTCCTGCCCGGTAATGTTTGCCGAAGTCGGCAGCACTGAAAACGAGTGGGGCAACGAGGCAGCAGCGCGCAAGGCCGCGGAATGCATCATGCACGTCTGCGGGAACTGGAGGCGCGAGCCGGTGGAAAAGTATGCCGTGGGCTTCGGCGGGCCGCACTACCTGGAAAAGTTCGCGCGGCTGGTGGAGGAAAAGAACTGGGGGTTCGCGCACACTGCAAGCAGGCATACCGCCGCGAAGATGGGCGAGGGCATGGCAGGGCAGGCAGTTGAAAAAACGCTTGAAGGCGCGCAAATCGGGGTAGTCGAGAAAAAGAGCTTTACCGCAGCACAGAGGGAAAAAGTTCTTGGGGAAATCGCCAAGGCGGGGCTGGAAGCGATAATAGTGTGATTAGGCCTTCTCGAGCTGCCTAAGGAACGCGCCCATCTCGAAATGCACTTCCTCGAAAGCCTTGTGCAGTTCCTTTGCCGGGTCCTTTGCGCGGATGCGGATGACGGAATTGCACTTGAGCGGGTGGTCGTAAGCCGCGGCGGCAAACGAAACCGACTTGCCCTTGAGAAGCTTTTCGACAACCAGGTTGGAAAACCCGATGTCCTGGCCGGGCATCTCCACCTCAAGATAGCCTTTCTCCTCACAAACGACCTTGAACGCCACCCCGTGCTTCTTCTCGCTCATGCGCGGACACCCTTGCGCACGACCTGCAGGGGAAGCGCGCCCTTGTCGAATTCCATCAATGCCAGCGTCACGGCGCTGATCATCGCCTTGGGGGCGGCCACCAGGCACGGGGCGCCCGCAGCCAGCTGTAGCGCGCGCGCGCCGATAATGCGCGCCTTCTCGTATTTCGTCAGGACCAACTCCATGCCAGATACCACCAAGGAAAGCAAAAAGCAATAGCAAAGCAAGACTAAGATTCCTTATTATCCCGCCGGCGGTTTAAAAACGTTTCTTAACCGGGGGATGCCACCTGGATTGAACAGCCCGCAAGCCATCGTTACAGCTTCCCGGACAAAGCGCCTTTTCCCGCATATCCCACACATGAAGCAAACAAGATGTTTTTGCCCTCACAAACCGCATGCTGGGGGGACGGAAAAAAATGGGAAAAATAAAGGAAGGGGCAAAAACCCCTTAGAGCCCTTTCGACCGGAAATCGCTTACTTCTCCTTCCTCATGAAGATGAAGTACGCTGCCGCGGCGAACACGAGAGCGACGATTATCCAAATCGTGTAGTCGCCTCCCTTGGCGGCAACGGGAGCCGCAGGCTGCTGCCAGGCTGGAACCGCAGTCGCCGCAACTGAAGGCACGCTCCAGCCCGAACCGTCGTCCGCCATCGTCTTGCGCACGGTCGGCGCAGTGAACTGCGAGAGCACGTCCTTCGGCACGCTCTTGGAGACCACAGCGGTGACCTTGAGCGACGAGCCCGCGGAGAGCTTGCGGTTCTTGTAGACTGCGATTATGCTGCCTTCCCTTACTTCGTCGGGCGTTGGGGAAAGCGATATCCTGCCGGACGTGTAGTCCGCAAACGAGAACGGCAGCCTGAAGGTAACGTCGCCCTGGAAGCCGCCGGAAGGCGCGGTGTAGGAGAGCGTGAAAGTCGCGCTGCTGGCGCCGAACACCCCGGTTACCGACGAGGAATCGTCAAGCACGGCAGTGCTTTGTTCCGCCTGCGGCGTTGCCGTTGGCTCGGGAGCCGGCGTCGGAGTCGGAGCAACAGACGGGGTACCGGAAGTTGTCCCGCTCGAAGACGACGAACTGCCGCTCGAAGGCGTCGTGGTGGCAGCGGCCGCCGAGACGGTCACTGCCGTTACGTTGGTTATAGTCGTGTTGGGTTGGTAGGTCACGTTGACATTCGCAGTTCCCGCAGCCACGGCGTAAACGGTGGCATTCGCGGTCAGGTTACCGGCGGTTACGTTGGCTATCGAAGCCGAGCTTGGGCTCCACGTATAGTTTATCTTGTCGGTGTTGTTGGCATTGCCCCACGCGTCCTTGCCAGTGGCAAGAATCATGTAGTAGCCGCCAACGGTCAGGCTCAATGTCGTCACGTTCACATCAAGCTTTACTATGGGCCCGGCACTGACGGTCACCGTCGTCGTGTTCGTGGCGGAGGAGTTGCTCGAATGGAATACGGTGATGAGCGCCTGGCCGACAAGCGTGCCGTTGACGACAATGACGCCGGTTCCATTGCCTGAAACCACCGCAGAAACTCCAGACGAATTCGAAGTCCAATTGAAATACGCGTCCGGGACTGAATTCCCGGAGGCGTCCAACGCGGAGACATTGATGCGCACGCTGCCGCCCGCAGCCACCGACAGCGAGGTCGCGTTGACGCTCACAGACTGTGCTACACCCGCCGAGACGGTAATCACGATGGTATCGTTTGCACCAGCAGACGCATTGCTCGAATGGAACACAGTGACAAGCGCCTGCCCGGCCAAAATCCCATTTACCACGATTGTCGCGCTGTTGTTGCCCGAAACCACGGCGGAAACCCCCGACGAATTCGAAGTCCAAGTATAAGCCGTATCCGTCAACGCGTTGCCATAAACATCCGTCGCAGTCACGCTGATGCGCTTCTGGCTGCCCGCAGCAAAAGACAATGACGTCTCATTCGCAGTCACAGCCGTAGCCACGCTGCTGGGCGAGACAGTGACGACAATGGTGTCCGTCGCTGCTGCATTGCTCGAGTGGAATACAGTGATAAGCGCCTGGCCGGCGGAAGTGCCGTTGACCACGATTTCAGCCGAATTATTGCCGGAAGCGACCGCAGAAACACCAGACGAATTCGAAGTCCAATTGAAAGCCGTACTCGTCAACGCGTTGCCTTGCGCATCCGTCGCAGAAACACTAATGGTCCGGTTGGCCCCGCCGGCAACAAACGACAAAGCCGACACATTCGCGGTGACGGTCGCAGCCACACCAATCGTGACCGTAACATTGCCCGTCGTGTTCAGGCTGTTGTTCCAAATCCCGGAAGCCCGAACCGCAGAAACATTCACGGAGACAACGCCAGTCGTATTAGCCAGATACTCCGCAGCACCCGAGGCATTCCCAGCCTGGTAAATCAATATTCCGGTATGATTCGCCGCAAAATTAAAACCACCAGTGGAGTTCGCATT
>JAZDFO010000119.1:0-3712 GCA_043807785.1 Microcaldota archaeon
ATATCCAACCATGCCAGACCCTGCAATTTCCCTTTCCATCAGTGAACTTCCATCAACTCGCCCACCCGGCGAAAGCATTAATAACCAGCATGATGGTTATAATAACCATTATTTAGGTTATTTTATGTCACTGCGTTCGGCCCTGAAGTCTACCCCGGAAGTTAGGAAGCTGTTGGGCAAGCGCGAGCTGGCCATAATTGAAAAGCAGCTTCTCGGCGTCCGGCTGACGCAATCCGAGAAAAACCGCCTGTCCCGCGACATCCGCAGGAAGTTCGCCGCCATAACCGCCCTCGCCCCTTATTCCACGGAATTCAACCTCAAGTCCGGCAGCGAGACAAAACGCGAACTGGAGGACGCCAAGGCCACAATCCTTGAAAGCCCGCTTTCCCGAAAGATTAGGAGAATCATCGTTTACGGTTCCTATGCCGACAAAACGCTGACTTTGTCATCCGACATCGACCTTGCCGTGGAATTCGTTGAAATCACGCTGCGCGAGGCCACGGAGTTCCGCCGGCAGGTTTGTGGGAAGGTCAGCGGGCGTTTCGACGTTTCGGTGTTCAACTTCCTTCCTGAAAAGGTGAAAACCGAAATCAGGTCAAAGGGGCGCATGGTTTATGAGCGCTAGAATACGGGATAAAACTGCCGAGCTCGAGCGCTTCGCCGACGAGCTTGCAGGCATCGCGCCGGATTCTTACCTAAGCTACTCGCGCGACTTGAAGGCAAAGGCGGCTTGCGAGAGGTATTTCGAGAAAATCGTGGAAGCCTGCGTCGACCTGGCGTTCCTGGCGATAAAAGACCGTGGCCTGAAGCTGCCCGAAGACGACAAGCAGGCGTTTTCCGTTCTCGCGGATGCCGGCCTTATTGACACGAGCCTTGCCACCCGGCTCATGGAAGCCAAGGGCATGCGCAACGTAATCGCGCACGAATACGGCTCCGTGGACGACGAATTGGTGTTCTCAGCCGTGACTGAAGAAATCGAGAGGGATTCAAGGGCGTTCCTCAAGGCAATGCGCAGACTCTATCCCGGAAAGCTCCAGTAACGGTAGTCCGTAACTCCCCCTTCACTTCCTCCACGCCGGCGCGACGTGCACCGCGAGCAGCACCACGAACGGCCGGCGCAAAAGCGCGCTGCCGGCGTTTTTTAATTTTTTTCCCCGCATTCCGATTCTGCGGCAACAACGGGCCTGCTTTTTATATGAGTTCGGCGCTAACCTTTCGGTGGCGATGACGACACTGTCCCAGGTTGAGCGCAAGCGATGAAATCCGAGGTAGCTACTGAGTCACCAAAAATTTATTATAAGGAAATTGCCTGACGGATTGAGTGTTTTGCATGCCAAGGATTCCGCTGATAACCCTCGCAACCGACTTCGGCGTGCAATCGCACGGCGTCGCCGCAATGAAGGGCGCGATTTTCGAGATTTGCCCGCAGGCGAGGGTCATTGACTTGGCGCACGGGCTGCCGGACTACAACATCACGGAAGCCGCCAGGACGATGGAGACCGCGGCCTCAATGCCAAAGGGGGTCCACGTGTGCGTGGCCGACCCCGGCGTGGGGACCCAGCGCAAGGCAATTGCGATAAAAACCGGGCGGGGGGACTGCCTTGTCGGCCCGGACAACGGGGTGCTCATTCCCGCTACGCGCTTCCTGGGAGGCATCGCCAAGGCGGTGGAAATAACGAATGAGAAATTCATGCGCCACCCGGTTTCCCACGTCTTCCACGGCAGGGACATCTTCGCGCCGGCAGCTGCATACCTTGCCAAGGGGCTGCAGATTGAAAGGCTTGGCCCCAAAATCGGGGAAAACGAGCTAAAGCCCGGGCCCTACAATGAGGCCGCAGTCATTAACGGGAAAATCGAGGCGCACGTCATTTCCATCAACAAGTTCGGCTCAATCCGCTTCAACGTGACTCGCGCCAATGGCGGGCAATACGGATTGAAGGCTGGCAGGAGGGCGGTGCTCGAAATTAACGGAAGGAGGATGAGGCTGGCGTTTGCGAATACTTTTGCGGACGTTGGCGTGGGCGAGGAAGTCCTTTTCTTTGACGAGTACGGGCGCGTTGAGGCGGCGGTCAACCAGGGCAGCTTCGCGTCAAGGCACCTTTCAAAAATAGGGCAGAAGGCGGCAATCCGCCTCGAACAACGGTGATTGGCATGGGAACGGCAAAGGCAATATCGGTTGCCGCAATCGCTGCGGCGGTCTTAATCGGAATCCTGTACTACGGGATGCTGCCGGCAAAATCCGTGACGCACTGGAACGCGTACGGAGAGCCGGATGGGTACGGCGGCAGGGAAATGGCGGCGTTTTTCGCCCCGGCGCTCATGGCGGCCCTCTTTGCGCTGTTCTGGGCGCTGCCGAAAATCGACCCTTTCCGCCACAATTACCTTGCGTTTGAAAAAGAGTACGACGGGTTCGTCGCCGTGCTCCTGGGTTTCATGCTCTATGTCCACATTGCCATGATTGCTTTCAACATGGGGGTGGCGTTTAGAATCGGGCAGGCCGTAACGCTGGGCATTGCGGCGATGTTCTACTACCTCGGAATGATACTGCCGCGCATCCGGCGCAATTTCTTCTTCGGCATACGCACCCCGTGGACCCTGATGTCGGACCATGCCTGGAGAAAGACGCACGAGCTGGGAGGGCTGACTTTCCGCCTAAACGCAATCATCATGCTCGTCGGAATCGCCTTCCCGCACCTTTTCCTGCCAATCGTGATAATCCCGATGCTGCTCAACCTGCTCGGGCTAACGGCGTACTCGTACCTCGAATACCGTAAAACCAATAAATACAAGCCGCGCTAAAAACGGCAATAACCGAAAAAACACGCAAAATGGGGGAATGCCAAATGCAATACGATGTCCTGGTAGTGGGAGGCGGAGCCGCGGGTTTGAGCGCCGCGATTTACACCGCAAGGAAGGGCCTCAAGACCGCGATAGCCAGCGTGGATACCGGCGGGCAGCTCAACCTTACCGGCCACATCGAGAACTACCCGGGCATCGACGCAATCTCGGGCCCGGAACTGGCGTCGAACATGTCGGTGCAGGCAACCAAATTCGGGGCCGAAATGCTCGCCGGCAAAGTCGTGCGCGTCAGCAAGGCCGGCAGCGGATTTGCAGCCGAGCTTTCCAACGGCGAAAAAATCGAGGCCAGGGCGGTAGTCCTCGCATTCGGGCAGATTGCGAAAATGATGGGCGTCCCCGGCGAGGAAAAATTCCTGGGCCGCGGATTGGGCACCTGCGTTACCTGCGACGGGCCGCTGTACCGGGGCAAGACGGTCGCGGTCGTGGGCGGCGGCACGCCGGCGGTCGAAGGCGCAATCGAGCTGGCTGCCTACGCAAAGAAAGTCTATTCAATCAACGAGAGGCCCGCGTATTCGGCTGACGCAAAGCTCGTCGAGAAAATGAAGGCGCTGCCGAATGTCGAAATTGCCGCCGGGGCAAAGCCACTGGAAGTCAAAGGCGACAAGGTCGTTAGCGCGATTACCGTGATGGCCAATGGTTCTGCAAAAGACATTCTTGTCAACGGCGTGTTTGTCGAGCTGGGGCACGTCGTGGACACGAGCGCGGTAAAAGGCCTTGTCGAACTCAACGAGGCCAACGAGGTCGTCATCGACGCCAACGCAAACACCACGACACCAGGGGTATTCGCGGCAGGGGACTGCACGACTACCAAATTCAAGCAGGCCGTGATTTCCGCAGGCGAAGGCGCCAAGGC
>JAZDFO010000120.1:0-2314 GCA_043807785.1 Microcaldota archaeon
GGCGGCAATCGCGGCGTGGAAGGCCAAAATAATGCGCGTGAAAAACCCGCCGGGGACCGTCTCTGCGGCTCTGCAAAAAGCAGTCCGGCGCGTGTTTGCAAAAAAGCTGTTTCCTGCTAAAATCATTGTCGACGGCGAGGAAGACCTGGCGGTAATCCCGGCGGTCGCATTCGCGCCCAACGGCGCGGCAGTGTATTACGGCCAGCCGGGCAAGGGAGGAGTAGTGATAATCGTCAACGCGGCCAAAAGGCGCAGGTTCCGCCGCATGATGGGGTTGACCAACTGATGGAACTCCACTTCCTTGGCGGCGCAAGGGAAGTCGGCCGCAGCACGGTGATGGCGACCAGCGGCCAATTGCGGGTTTTGTTCGACTGCGGGGTCAAGACAGGCAAGCAACCGCAGTTTCCCTTGCTTGAGGATGCCAAGCGGCCGCACGCGGTGGCGCTCTCTCACGCGCACCTCGACCACAGCGGGTACATTCCTGCGCTTTTCCGCCACCAGGCTCTACCAGTGGTTTGCACCTTTCCCACCATACCACTCACCGACATCCTGCTCGAAGACACCATCAAAATCGCCGCACAAGACCGCAAGCCGGCATACTTTTCGAGAGCCGACCTCAAAAAAATGCAGCGGCACGCAGTTGCCGTGCCGTACGGCAAGGAATACGAGTTCTTCAACGGCGATTCCGTCACCCTAATCGACGCCGGCCACATCCTGGGAAGCGCGCAAATCCTCTTCAAGACGCGCGACGCGAGCGTGCTTTACACCGGCGACTTCAACAAGGTGAAAACCGCAACGCAGCCACCGGCCGCGGTGCCAAAGGAGCGCGTGGACGTGCTGGTGACGGAAAGCACTTACGGCAGCGAAGACCACCCCGACCGCAAGACGCTGGTCAAGAGATTCTGCAAGGAAGTCAAGGACGCGCTTGCACAAGGAAAGGCCGCGCTTTTGCCGTGCTTTGCAGTCGGCCGCACGCAGGAGCTGCTCCAGATCCTCTTCGAGAATGGCTTGGCAGACCGGCTTTATTTGGATGGAATGGGCAGGGCGACTAGCGAAGTCGCTCGCTCGTTCCCGTCGTACATGCGCGACTGCCAGACATTCGACAAGGCGCTTTGCAAGGCCAAGGCCGTCGAGGACTCAACCGGCAGGAAATCCGCGGCAAAAGCCGGCAACATCATAGTCACCACCGCGGGCATGATGGAAGGCGGGCCGGTGCTCAACTACCTCGAGAGGTTTGTCAAGACGGGAACAAAGGCAAAGGTATTTTTGACCGGCTACCAGGTGCCGGGCACCAACGGCAGGCGGCTGCTCGAGGAAGGCAAGGTGTATTCAAACGGCCGCACGCTCGAATTTCCCGGCGAAGTGTCTTTCTACGACTTCTCCGCACACTGCGGCAGAAAAGAGCTGATACAGCACGCAAAAGACGTCAACCCGGCAAAAATCCTGTGCATGCACGGCGACGAGGGCAAGATTGACGCATTCGTGGCCTCGCTGCGCGCGGAAGGCTTTGACGCCAGCGCGCCGGCTCTTGGCGAGAGGATAACGATATGACTCAAACACTTCTCTTTCATCCGATTGCTATGCGGGCTTGGGAGGAAAACCTCAAGCGGACGAAAAAATACGACGGACACACCGTAACTCGCCGCGGCAATCTCATGGTCGTTGAAGGCGAGGGATATGTAAAGCACCTGCTAATAAACAACGGGGCGACTGTCCCGTTCGTCGGATTCCCGCACCCGGCGGACCACGAGACCGTGAAAAGGCATATCTTTGGCTATAACAAGCCGCAGCTTTGCCATCTCAACCCGGGCTCGGTGATAAGCGGCACGTATACAATGCAGCTGCTCGATGGCAGTGCCTTACTTGATTACGTGCAATACCATTATCATACCAAAAGAGACCCGCAAGGGCGAGAACCCTGCCAGAAATGACGGCAAGGCGCTATGTTTCCGCCAGGGAGGCGATGCTTGAAACGATGGTAGAGTCCCTGCGAGGGAAGGCGAACAGCCTATTCATCCTCAATGGCTACGGGAGGCAATACCCCGAAGTAGTCAAGAGCCTACGGGAGGTCTGCCGGAGAAGGAAATGGAACATGGCGGAAATCATAAAACCATACAGGGGCCAAGGATGGAAGGTAGACGTTCCGCCGCAGAATATAAAAACGACCGGAAGAAACCATTAAAAACCTGCTTTCCCCAACAATTGATGTCAGCGGTCAAAGGCTGGGGGCAACACCCGTTCCCTTTTCGAACACGGAAGTAAAGCCCCAGTGCGATTTCGTCGGTACTGCACTGCGTGCGGGAAAGCGAGATAC
>JAZDFO010000121.1:0-11632 GCA_043807785.1 Microcaldota archaeon
GCATAATAGGATAACGATATGTCCGCTACCCGGCGGCGGGCCGGCATTCTCCAAGCCGCAGGCGTAAAAAAGCTGGTCCGTGGCGCGCGCGACTAAATAGACTTGGTCACTGGACGCGCCCACCTTGACATCCGCGCCGACCTTGTAATGCTCCCATGATTCGTCCCCGGCTGTGATGGGCAAAAAATCATTAATGGCATAACGCTGCAAGGCGCCTTCCCTGATCCTCCAGTCCGAGTCCGTCCTCCCCTGCCATTTGTAGCTTGTGTTGGTGTCGAAGTTGTCGTAGAACTTGTACGGCTTGCCGTATTCGTCGATGTAAGAGCCGGTCACCAAGCTGGTCCTGACGGTCGAGCCGCGCACCAGCTCGCCTTTGATTACCAGGAACAAAAAGACTGCCACGAAGATGACTCCGGCTACCATTATCAGGTACTCGGATGCGGATTGGCCGCGGCGCATGCAAGCGCTTAGCCCTCGAGCGCTTTAAATAGTTGCGCAAGGGACGAAATCGCCGCGGAATTGCGCTCGGCGGGGAGGGTGTTGTCGAAGAGCTTGAGCGATACGCCGTAGCGGACGGAAAGGTGGATTGCGGCAGCGCGCTCGAATTCCATGGCCGTGCGCACTTCCTCGATTGAGCCGATTTCGCGCCTGCGGCCTGCGGCAAGGTCGCGTTTGCGGCGCTCGACTATCGCCTCGGGCGCGGCCTCGACTAGGAGGATGAAGTCCGGCTTGAGGATGTCGCTGACGGAATCCGGCGAGCCGGGAAGGTAAGTGTGGTGCGGGATTGTATAGATGAAGCCGTGCGTGTTGAGGAAGACAAGCTTTTCCTTGTCCGCGCGCTTGCGGATGAGCTTGGCTGCCGCGTCGCGGATGGAGTTCTGTCTGGCTGCGCTCAATTTCGCGATTTCCTCGCGGTCCTTTATTCCCTCGCGCTCTTTTGCAATTTCGAGCATCGCGTCGCCGTAGGACGCTTCCTCAATCCCCGCGCCGAGCTTGTTCATTTCCGCAATCAGGCGCGACTTGCCGACGGCCTTTATGCCCAAAGCGAATACCAGCATCTAAAATCCCCCCGGAAAAAGTTTGGATGAAAAAACAAAACGCGCAATGTTATTAACGGTTGTCCCCCTAACTTGTCTGCACGGGCCCGTAGATCAGGACACCTCCAGGGGGCTCCGCCCCCTACGCGTGTGCACGCAGAAACCCCAAGTTTCTGCTGCTGCCGAGAACTTTTGGTTCTCGTGCACGCCCCTACCCCCGTTGCTCGCTTTAATATTCCTTGTTTACATAAATTTTCGCGTGGGCCCGTAGCTCAGTTTGGTCAGAGTGGTTGGCTTTTAACCAATCGGTCGAGGGTTCAAATCCCTCCGGGCCCGCTGATATTAATTGCCTCTCGCACAGCGGTAATGAAATGAAAATCATCTTCGACACGAATTTCCTGATGCTGCCGTTTACCCACAGGGTCGACGTCTTCGACGAGGCGGCGAGGGTTTGCCCCGAGAAGGCAGAGTTTTTCGTATTGCGCGCGTCGCTTGGCGAGCTTGCCAACGTGAAGGGAAGCGACCGCATGGCCGCGAAGGCGGCAGTGGCTTACCTCGAACGCAACTCCAACGGCGTGGAATTCGTTGACGGCTCGGGCAAGCCCGACGCGCAAATTCTGGGGTTCGTAAAAGCCAACGCCGGTTGTGTGGTTGCGACAAGCGACGCGGATTTGAAGAGGAAGGTGCGCGCGGCAGGCGGGCGGGTTTTGACGCTGCGCAGCCTCACGCATCTAGAGCTGGAGTGAGGCGGGAAAAGGCTTAAATACCTCCCGCGGATAAATGCGTTCTCTTTGTGTGGTTTTTTCCAAACGGGGGTTTATTTTACGGCTATTGCGCCGTTTTCGCATCAGGTGGGAGACGATGGATTTTGCGGTAGTGTATCTGGCTGCAGGCGTAGGGTTGCTTGCGCTGCTTTACGCAAGTTTCCTGGCAATGCGCATCCTCAAAAAGGACGCCGGCAGCGAAAAGATGCGCCAAATCAGCGACGCAATCGCGCAAGGCGCGCAGGCCTACCTCAACCGCCAGCTGGCGACCATCCTGGCATTCGCAGCCGCAGTCGGCGCAATCGTGTGGCTGGCAGCCGGCCAAAACGCCGCATTGTCGTTCGTGCTCGGCGCGGCGGCGTCGTATGTTTCTGCCGTAATCGGCATGAGCATTAGCGTGCGCGCAAACGTGCGCACCGCGCAGGCCGCTAAAACCGGGCTGAAAGAGGCGCTTGACGTGGCTTTTGCGGGAGGCAGCGTCACTGGCCTGGCGGTCGTGGGGCTGGGCCTCATCGGAGTGGCATTCACTGTCATCGCATTCAACGCCGACGTTTCGGCATTAATCGGATTCGGGCTCGGCGCTTCGCTGATCTCATTGTTTGCAAGGGTCGGGGGAGGCATTTACACCAAGGCTGCGGACGTAGGCGCGGACTTGGTCGGCAAGATTGAGGTTGGCATTCCCGAAGACGACCCCCGCAACCCGGCGGTCATTGCCGACAATGTGGGCGACAACGTCGGCGACTGCGCTGGCATGGGAGCGGACTTGTTCGAGAGCTTCGTGGTGACCATCATTGCGGCAATGCTCATCGGGTTTACGATGCAGGCGGCATTGGGAGACACGCTTGTGCTCATGCCGCTCATGGTCGCATCCAGCGGAGTCGTCGCGTCAATTGTCGGCACGCTGTTTGTCAGGCTCGGCCCGAGAAAGAATATTATGAACGCGCTCAACAAAGGGATTTACGCGACGATAATCGTCTTTGCGGCGATTCTGTTCTTCGTTATGGCGGCCAGCGGGGTGTTTGAAATCCCGATTGCCAGCTATTACGGCGCTGCACTCGTCGGCCTGGTGCTCACCGTCGCGGTCAGCTACATCACTGAATATTACACGGCCAAGAACAAGGCGCCAGTGCTGGAAATCGTCGAGGCTAGCAGGACGGGGGCCGGCACGAACCTCATCTCGGGCATGGCGGTGGGAATGCAGAGCACGGCGATGCCGATAGTCGCCATCATCCTTGCGATAATCTTCTCGTACCAGTTCGCGGGGGTCTATGGCATTGCGATTGCAGCTGTCGCGATGCTGGCGTGCACGGGCATCATTGTGGCAATCGACAGCTACGGCCCGATTACCGATAACGCGGGAGGAATCGCACAAATGGCAGGGCTGCCTGCAAGCGTGCGCAGGGTCACCGACGAGCTTGACGCGGTTGGCAACACCACCAAGGCCACGACCAAGGGGTTCGCAATCGCTTCCGCAGCGCTTTCCGCGCTCTCGCTTTTCGTCGCGTACGCGGATTCCACTGGATTGCAGTCCATTAACATATTGCAGGCCGGCGTAGTGGTCGGCATGCTCGTCGGCGCGATGCTGCCGTTCCTCTTCGCCTCATTTTTGATGAAGGCGGTCGGGAGGGCGGCTTTCAAGATGGTGGAGGAAGTCCGGCGCCAGTTCAAGTCAATCAAGGGAATCATGAAGGGCACTGCAAAGCCGGACTACGCGCGCTGCGTTGACATCAGCACTTCGGCGGCGCTTAAAGAGCTTATGGCTCCGGCGCTCTTGGCCGTGCTTTCGCCGCTCGTCGTCGGGCTGTTGTTCGGCCCTGCTGCGCTCGGCGGCCTGCTTGCCGGGGCAATACTGACGGGCCTGCCTCTGGCGCTGTTCATGGCCAACACGGGCGCGGCTTGGGACAATGCCAAGAAGTACATCGAGGAAGGCAACCTCGGCGGCAAGGGCGGCGACGCGCACAAGGCCGCGGTCGTCGGCGACACTGTTGGCGACCCGTTTAAGGACACTGCCGGGCCGGCGCTCAATTCCTTGATAAAAGTGCTCAACACGGTTGCGCTCATGGCTGCAAGCTTTTTGCTGGCCAATTCGCTCAACCTGCTGTAATTAAAGGCTTTTCGTGGACAATAAGGGGGTAACGCCCCCGAGGGGTTTCTCTCCATATGTATAAGCTAGTCACATTCGAGGACACTGTGCGCATCCCGCCCAACCTTTTCGGGATGAAGCTCAACGACGCGGCCCTGAAAATCCTGCGCGAGCGCCACGAGAGGACCGTGGACAAGACGCTGGGCATCGTGCTGGGCGTGTTCAACGCCAAAATCAAGGGCGACGGAAAGATTCTCCCCGGAGACGGCGCGGCGTACTTCGAAGTCCAATACCAGTCGCTGGTGTTCAATTTGGAGGTAAACGAGGTCGTTGAAGGCGAGGTGAGCGAAATCGTGGAATTCGGCGCGTTCGTGCGCCTGGGGCCCATCGACGGCCTGATGCACGTTTCGCAGGTGGCAAACGAGTTCCTCTCATACGACAAGAAGACTTCGTGCCTGGTCGGAAAAAGCAGCAAGAAAACCATCAAGAAAGGCGACATGCTGTGCGCAAAAGTGGCGACGGTGAGCTTTAAAGACACCATCCCGAACAGCAAGGTCGCGCTCACGATGCGCTCGGAGGGCCTGGGCAAGCTGGGCAAAAGGTGAAATTTGAATGCTCAAGGCGTGCAAGTCGTGCAGGTTCATCTTCGAGGGCGACAAGTGCCCGTCGTGCAGCTCGGTGGACTTCAGCAAGAGCTTCGAGGGCGCAATTTACGTGGTCGACGCGCAAAACTCTCAAATCGCAGCGGCAATCGGGGCAAAGGTTCCCGGAAAATACGCGCTAAAAATCAAGTGATAGACAAACATGGCGGCAACATCCTTTGAAATGAAGTCCGAGAGGAAAAACCAGCTCTTCGGCAGGCGCGAGTGCACCGCAATGATGTCCGTCGAAGCAGCCACGCCCAACCGCAAGGAAGTGCTCAAGCTCATCGCCGACAAGACCGCCTCTGCCGAGGACTGCATCGTGCTGGAGAAAATCGAGCACCGCTACGGCACGCGCAACGCGACGCTCTACTTTCGCGTCTATGACAGCGCGGCGCTGGCGAAGAAGGAGCCGGCGTACAAGTCCGAGCGCTCCAGCGGCAAGAAAAAGGAAGACGGCGGGGAGGCAAAGAAGAAGGAAAAGAAGGCCAAGAAGAAATAATTACCATGACGACGGGCAGCGCACAGAATAAGCAAAATGGAAAAAAAGGCTGATTTTCGATGGCTGAAGAAAAGAAGGGCGGCAAGAAAAAGCAGTTCAAGGCGTACGCCAAGAAGCGCGCGTGCCCAAAGTGCGGCTCGCAAAGCCACCTCGCGGGCCACAAGGACAGGCTCTCGTGCGGAAAGTGCGGCTATATGGAACGCAGGTAGGATAACGCCCCCGTTTCCAATATTCAAGCATACTGCTAGCGATTGCCATCTCCAAGCGAAGCGTCGGAATCATGCACGGGCCAGTCCTGCTCCAACGCCCGATTCTTGCGCGCGGCCGGCCTTGCCGGCTCAGATTGCCAGCAGCGCCTTGTACTTGGCATAGCGCGCGTCGATGTCCTTTTTCGTTATGCTGACCAGCCGGTTCACACCGAAGTCTTCGATGGCGAACGCGCCCATGACGGTGCCGTAGGCGATGGCCTCCTTGAGCGTCTTCTCGTCGAGCCTGCCGCCGCAGCGCGCGATGTGGCCGAAAAAGCCTCCGGCAAAGCTGTCGCCCGCGCCGGTTGGGTCGACCGCGCTTGGCAGCGGGAAGGCGGGAAGCGGGAGGACCGCATCATGGGTGAAGAGAATCGAGCCGTTTTCGCCTTTCTTGATGACGACAATTTTCGGCCCCCAGGCGTGGATTTTGCGGGCGCACGCAAATAGGTTGGGCTCGTTGCACAGCATGCGCGCCTCGATGTCGTTGAGCACCATTGCGTCAACCTTGCAGAGGGTTGCCAGCAGCTTTTCGCGCTGCGCCTGGATGTAGAACTCTATGGTGTCCATGAGCACGAACTTGGGCCGTTTTGAGCACTGGCCAAGCACGGAAAGCTGCTTTTCGGGCTCGAGCGTTCCGAGGTAGAGGTAGTCGGGAGACTTTTGCCCGTCGGGGACGATTGGCTCGTAGTCAAGGTAGACGTTGAGCTCGGTGGCGTGCACCTTGCGCGCGTAGAGGTCGTATGAGAACTCGGAGTCGAAGAACATCGTCTTGCCCGGCAAATGCGCAATTCCTTCTACGCCGATTCCGTGCGATTTGAGCAGCTCGATGTGCTCGGGGGGGAAGTCCGCCCCGACCGCGCCCATCACCGAAACTTCGGCAAAATGGCTGGCGCTGAGTGAAAAGAAAGTCGCCGCCCCGCCAAGCGTGCGCTTGACTGTCTTGAAAGGCGTGCGCGTGGTGTCCAATGCGATGCTGCCGATTGCGAGGATCATAGTGTTTCCCTCGGTTTGAGGCGGATGTGGTAGAAGAAGCCGCCGGGTGATGCGTGCACTGCAGCCCACTCCGTGCCGGCTAATGCCTCTGAGGCGATACGCTTCAAGCGATGCTCCAACTCGGTCCAAGGCCGGTCTCCCGAGCGGCTTACCTCGTGCCCGATGTCGAATTCAAGAACGGAATGCACTCTATCATAGAAAGGTTGGAAATCTTCTCTTCGCATCCGATCGTGAAGGCGCTGCAGCGTCTCCAATTCATTTGCCTGCTGTGAACCGCTCATTGTGCTCAAACCTCGAATTCTTCCCCCAGCCGGGGAACGATTGCCTGGATTTTGCGCTTTGCCTTGGCGGCCATTGCCTCGATGGCGCCGGCTAACTGCAGGGATTTTTCCTCCTCGCCGTGGACGACGAACACTTTTTCCAGCGAAGGCAGCGAGCGCACGACGGAAAGGAGTTCGCGGCTGTCGGCGTGCGCGGACATATGCGCCTCCTCGACTTTGAGGAGTACCTCGACTTCCTCGCCGCGGATTGAAAGCCGCTTTGCCCCGTCCTGCAGCTGGCGGCCGATTGTGTTCTCGGCCTGGAAGCCGGAAAATACGAGCTTGTTTTTGGGGTCGCCTGCGAGCGCCTTGAGGTAGGAAAGCGACGGCCCGCCGTTGAGCATGCCGGAAGGCGCTACGATAATGCACTTGCCGCCGTCGATGACATCCGAGCGGTCCTTGGTCTCGGGCTGGTGGTAAAACGGGCTTTTAAACGGGTCGTCGTCACTTGTGAGGATCCTGCGCTTGACCTCGTCTTTGAGGCAGATTGCGTTGTGGCGGTAGATGCGCAGGGCTTTCGAGACCATGCCGTCGATGTAAATCGGGACGCTCTCGAGCTTGCCAGAGCGCATGTAGGATTCGAGGAGGAATAGTACTTCCTGGCCGCGGCCGATGGCAAACGACGGGATGAGTACCTTGCCGCCGGCGTCGAGCGTGGACTGGATGCTTGCCACAAGGCGGTTTGCAGTGTCCTTTGCGGGCTCGTGCAGGTCTTCGTTGCCACCGTAAGTCGACTCGATGACGAGGATTTCTGCATCGACGCCGGCCATGTCCGCCGGGTCAAGCAGGCGCGACGAGCGAAGGCTGATGTCGCCGGTGTAAAGCAGGCGCTTGGAATCCTGCAATTCCACCATTGCGGCGCCAAGGATGTGGCCGGCGCTGCGCAGCTTTACTGCCGCATGCGCCGACTGCTCGCCGTACTCGAGGATTTCAGTGCCGGAAAGGAACGCATCGGCCTGCTTTTGGGTGTAAGGGATCCTGTTGCCGGAATCCTTTGCAATCGAGATGTAGTCGGATATGAGCAATTGCGCCAGGTCGCGCGTGGGCTTGGTCAGCGACACCTTGCCCCGATAGCCCATGCCGTAGAGTGCAGGCATGTAGCCGGAGTGGTCGAGGTGGGCGTGGGAAAGAACTGCCGCGTCTAGCTTCTTTGCAATGCGCGCGTCAATGAGGGGGTATTCCTCGCCTTCCTCGAATTTTACGCCGCAGTCGAACAGGACGCGCCGCTTTCCTTGCGCTAGAATGCAGCTGCGGCCTACTTCGCGCGCGCCACCGAGAAACGACAGCCTCATTTCGCATCAACCGGCCTTCTTTGCGGGCTGCACTTGGGAGACGGCGAGCTTTTGCGAGGCAATAGGCGCCGGGACCCCGATGGCAAATGACAGGAGGGTTCCAGCGACCATGCCGGTGTGTGCGACGGAGTTGAGGATTTCTTCGGCGAAGGCCGGGTCGAGCTTCTTGGACTTCTTCCACGCCTCGGCCATTTCGGAGAGCTTCTTGTCCTCGCCCTGGTAGTAGATTATTCCCTCCATCTGCATCTCGGCCTTCTTGGGCTGGTACTCCAGGATGTACTTGTACGATACGTTGAGCATCCCGTCCTTGGCTTCCATGCCTGAAACTGAAATGTCGACCCCCAGCCCCGTGGAACTCGCATCATCCGACATCTTCTGCGCGGAAACCTTGGTTATCTTGCCTCCGACTATCACGCAAATGCACCTCCTTGTCTTAATCACAATATTACAATAACAGCAAAAATCAGCGCCATCAATTTGTGCCTGCGCGCGTTTTTATGCCTTTCTGGGCTATTGCAGTTGATGTTAAAAATCAGCAGGGGAGCTTGGCTGGCGGCCGCGGCCTTCGCCCTGGCAATGTTCGTAGTGTACATCGTGCCGCGCGCGCTGAGCATGCTGGTGCCATCCGACATACTTTACCTGCCGGTGCTGGTGTTCTTCTCGTTCTACCGCATGCTCGCCGCATTCGCCCTCTCGGTGGTATTCTCGCTGGTCTACGGATACTACGCGGCGACGAACGAGAGGCTCGCCAAGGTCCTGCTGCCATTGCTCGACATCCTGCAGTCGGTGCCCATCCTCGGGTTTTTCCCCGCGGCGGTGTTCGTGCTCATCAACACGTTCCACGGCAGCGTCATCGGCATCGAGCTTGCCGCGATTTTCCTCATCTTCACCAGCATGGCATGGAACATGACATTCGGCGTCTACGAGAGCATAAAGACAGTGCCAGAAGAGCTCGAGCAGGCGGTCTCGTCGCTGGGCAACAGGCGCTTCCGCTACTTCAAGGTGCTCCTGCTTCCGGCGTGCATGCCCAAACTCATTTACAACAGCACGGTGTCGTGGGCAATCGGGTGGTTCTTCCTCGTCGCAAGCGAGATAATCTCGCTCGGGAGCAGCAAAAACTCGCTTCCCGGCATCGGAAGCTATTTGGTACAGACCATCGCACGCGGCGACATCGCGCACGCGCTTGCAGGATTTGCCATGCTCGCCACGCTCATCATCGCAATGGAGTTCTTCCTCTGGAGGCCGCTGGTAATTTGGGCCGAGAAGTTCAAGTACGACAGCGTTTCAGGGGCAAGGCCGAAATCGCGCGTATACAGGTACGTGAAGTATTCGCCGTTCTTCATCCGCGTGCGGCTCTGGATTTCAGCCGGATTTGACGCAATGACTGAATTCCTCGAGGACGCCTACGAGTGGATTATGGAAAAGAGGTCTGCAGGCGCCGGAAAAATCGCATACTACGCAGTAAAGTGGGGCGCGGCTGCGATTGCCGCATACATCGCATTCGGGGTCATCACCGACGTCGCAAAGCTCGCGTTCTCCATCATCACCGAGCCGCTGCCACAGAAGGCGTTCCTCATCCCGGCCGCGCTGGCGGCGTCGTTTGCAAAGCTCATGGCAGCGTACGCGATTTCGCTTGCCTGGACGCTGCCGACGGCAATAGTGCTGGCCAGGAGAGAGGGGCTGGAATCCAAGCTCCTTCCCGCCCTGGAAGTCATTGCAAGCGTGCCTGCAACCGCGCTGTTCCCGTTCTTCATCCTCGCCTCGCTTGCCCTCACCGGCGACATCCTGCTCGCCACAATGGCGCTCATCCTCGCCGGAATGCAATGGTACCTCCTCTTCAACGCCATTGCCGGGGCCAAGAACATGCCCAACGACTTCAACGAGGTATCCGGGGTATTCCACATCAGGGGCTGGCTATACTACCGCAAGGTACTGCTGCCGGCGATGATACCGTCGCTGATTACTGGAAGCATCACGGCAATCGGCGGCGGGTGGAACGCGCTGGTAGTCGCCGAATACCTCGAATACGGCGGCAAGACGTACACGAGCTTCGGAATCGGGTCGCTTCTAAGCGAGGCGACGTACAAGCTCGGCGACATCAAGCTCATCGCGCTCACCCTCGTGGCGATGACGCTGGTAATAGTCCTGCTCAACCGGCTGGTGTGGAGGCCGCTCTACGCGTACTCAACCAGGATTTACCGGCTCGACGCCACGAAATGAAAATTCGCAACGGAGGATGGAAAGATGGAGGAAGAAAACGAACGCACGCTTACGCCGCGACAAGCGCGCGCAAAATGGAAGGAAGAAGAGATCTGGAAATTCCCGCAGCTCAAGACGCTTTGGAGAGACATCGGCAACGCAACCACTGCATACCGCAGCGCGCGGGCAAGCAGGGAAGAAGCGAAAAAAAGGTTCAAAGAGGCGGCAACGGAACGCGCATCGGAACTTGCGCGCGGGGATTTAGAAAACGCGTCTTCGGATTTTCGCGACGCAAGGAGGAACCTGCACCTTTTGGAACTTGCCGCAAATGCCGCGCGCGTCAACTGGGAAGCCCCCGCCCGGAAAAGGCTCGTGCAATTCGTAGGGCACCTGAGGGGCATCCAATCCACAAGCAGAATCCCGAGCAACGCCCAGCAAAGGGTTGCAACCAATCGCCTCAACTGGGGGCTTTTCGGAGGCGAAGTCCAGGTTGAATTAAACAGGGAAGGGACAGTGAGAATCCTGAGGGCGGACTCGGCCCACAGGATCCACATTTTCACGCTTGCGCAAAACGATGGAAGGATTGGGATGGAGCACTTAACGGAAGAAAAGGTCGGGCTGCCACGCAAGCCCACTGAAATCGCAAATTTTGAGGCGCGGCTGCGCAAGCACTTCCATATAGAACGCTAATGCGGAGCCGGTCAAGGCACAGCTAGGCATCTTATAGCGGCTAAGAAAAATAACGGAACAATTTCCAGTAGAGCCGCTATAATGAGAATGTCGGCAGAACAGGATGGTTCTGCGACACACGAAGACTTCAAGGTCTTCGTTGTAAGGCAACAAATGTTCCAATACTTGCCTTATTCGCTATTAATGCGTCCGGTGCTCAGGCTGGCTTAAGCGATTGGAGGGTTTGGCGCCCGGTTTCCCTTCAGCGCCTTCTTCCCCACTTCTGCCTGCCGAAGTTGCCGCGATTGCCCTTGTCCGCAAAGCGGTTGCCGGAGTCCTCGCGCCCGACGCGCTCTTCCTTGCTGCCAAGCACTGGGAACACGACGGTTTCCTCGCCCCACTTGTATATCTCGAACTCGACTTGCGCGGTCATGAAGTCCTTGACCTGGATGACCGGCCTGGCAAGGTCTGCCTCGCGCATGCCGTGCGGCGTCTTGATGACGAACGCCAGGTCGTAGACTTTTGCCACGCGGCCCTTGGCGATGAAGATAATCGTGTCGATGACCTGAGGGATTACGCCAAGCTCTATTTTGCCGATGAAGCGCTGCACCGCGTCGATTGCCTTGCTCGCGTGCACGACGCCGACCATCCCGATTCCCGCCATGCGCAGGTCCGTGAACGTCTTGAAGTCGTCGAGCCTGCGGACTTCGTCGAAAATAGTGTAGTCCGGCCGCACCAGCAAAAGCACGTCGGCGGCCTGGGCAAACGAGCCTTCAAGCGGCGCGTACTGCGTGATGTCCTTGCTCACCTGCAAGTCTCTCGGCGATTCCAGCGTCTTGACGATTTTCTTGCAGGACGCGTAATACTCCGCAAGCGCGGTGACA
>JAZDFO010000122.1:0-4812 GCA_043807785.1 Microcaldota archaeon
GCCAAGAACAAGGATTTGGCGCGCCAGTTCGTTGAATTCATGCTTTCGCCGGACGCGCAGAAGGAAATCCCGCTGGGCAACTACATGTATCCTGCAGTTCCTTCGACTCCCCTGCCGGAGGCTTTCAAGCAGACGCCGATGCCTTCTTCTGCCGTCCCGGGAGTATCCGATGGAGCAAAGTGGTTGCGTTTATGGGAAGAAGTGTTTTCACCGCAGTAGGCGCCGCGTTCGTGGTGGCCTTCCTAGTCCTTCCCTTGCTTGGAATCCTTTTCTCAGTTTCCCCGCAGGCGGTCCCATGGGGCTTGCTGGCGTCCAACCTCCGCCAGGCGTTTCTTTCCGCATGCCTTTCGCTCTTGCTTGGCCTCCCGTTCGCCTATGCCCTCTCCAAACCCTCGCCGTTTTCGTTCCTGCTTCGCGCATTAAGCCTTGTTCCGCTTGTCCTGCCGCAGCCGGCGATGATTCTCTCGCTTGTAGTTCTATTCGGCGCCAACGGCATCGTCCGCCTGCCTTTCTCACTCTATGGCCTCGAGGGCATTGTGCTCGCGCACGCGCTCTACAACTTCCCGCTCGCCGGCAGGATAATTTCCGGATCACTGGCCGCCAATTCCGGATATTCCAGCGTCGCGCGCTCGCTTGGCGCGTCGAAAACAAGCGCATTCCTGAAAGTCACTTTGCCGCTTCTGTTTCCTGCATTAATTTCAGCATTCGCCGTGGCATTCGCATTTTCTTTCACGAGCTTTGCCATCCCCCTGATTTTCGGCGGCGTCTCGAATTCAACCGTTGAGGTGGAAATCTTCCGGTCATTGTTCCGGGATTTCAATTCCGGCAGGGCGGCGTTCCTTGCGCTCTTGCAGATGCTGGTGTTCTTGCCTTTCGCGCTGGCGTGGAAGGCGGTTTCTTGGACGCAGCCTCCTTCAATCCCAGGCAAATCCAGCGCATTTCACCATGCAATTTCCATGGCATTCGTTTTGCTCATGTCCCTGGTATTATTCGGTCCCCTGCTGCGGTTTTCCCCATCGCAGTTCTCGCTGGCCCCGCTTGCCAATTCATTTTTGTTGGCGTTTTCTTCGGCAAGCCTTTCCATCCTGCTTTGGCTTGCCGTCGGCCGCAGGCTTTCGGGGTTTTCCTTCCTCCTCTTCGGCGTCTCGCCGCTGGTGCTCGCCGTCGCCTATTATCCGCTTGTGCAATCCGTCGCCCTTGTGGTTATCGGCCATTCGCTTCTGGCGTTTCCCCTTGTCTCCAGTGTCTTGAACTCATCATCTAAGGCGATGGGGAAATTGTCCGCCGTCGCGGCATCATTGGGCGCCTCCAGTTATCAGCAGGCCGTGAGAATCATTTTGCCAGCCTTTGCCCCGGCTTTTCTCACCGCGTTTCTCTTCGCCTTCGGTTTTTCCCTGGGGGAGGCAGGCTTTGTCATGTCGTACGGCGGCGGATTTTCGACGCTATCGACCGCCTCCGTCACAGCATTCTCCGCGTACCGGTTTTCCGCAGGCTATTTCTACGTGCTGGTGCTTATTGGCTTCGCGTTCGCTGCGTCGCTTTTGGTGGAAAAATTCCATGTACTTGCAGGCAAGGCTTGAAAAAAAGTTCCCGGAGTTTGAGCTCGACGTCGGGCTGACCGCAAGGCAGGGCGAGTTCGTCACCTTGCTGGGCCCTTCCGGCAGCGGCAAGACTACTGCGCTGATGATGCTTGCCGGGCTGGAATCATTGGACAATGGTTTCGTGCGCGTCGGCGGCGCAGACGTCTCCCGCTTGCCTCCCGAACGGCGGGGATTCGGCATTGTGTTCCAGGAAAAGCTTCTTTTCCCGCACCTTTCCGTGCTTGAAAACGCGGCGTTCGGCTTGAGGGTTCGAGGCATGCCGGTTGACGGCGCTTGGCGGGCGTTGGATTCCGTCGGCATGCGCCACTTTGCGCACCGCAACGTCTCATCCTTGTCCGGCGGCGAGCGCCAGCGGGTCGCAATCGCGCGCGCAATCGCCTTCGGCCCCAAGCTGCTTTTGCTTGACGAGCCGCTTAAAGAGCTTGACGCGGCAGTGCGCGAGAAAATCAAGGTCGAGCTCAAGAGGCTTCAGCACAAGCTCGGCGTCACAACGGTCTACGTCACGCACGACGTCGAGGAAGCATTCTACCTCAGCGACAAGGTCGTCATATTGCACGACGGCAAGTCCGTGCAGTCCGGCAAGCCGCTTGCGGTGTTTCGCCGTCCGGCCAACCGTTTCGCGCGCGAATTCCTCTCGCCTTATGCGCTTGCGAGGGTTGGCGGCAGGCGGACGCTTGTGAAAAGGCAATCCATTTTGTGAGTGGGTTGGCGTGTAATTGGGTGGCCCCGCTTATCCCAAAGCCGCCTTTAGCGCAAGATACGTGATTCCCCCGATTGCCGCGGTGAGGGGCAGCGTGAGAAACCATGCGGCGACGATTTTGCGGAACAGCCCCCAGTCCACTGCCGACGCCCGCCGGCTGACGCCAACGCCCGCGATGGAGCCGGCGATGACGTGCGTGGTGCTCACCGGGATTCCCAATAGCGTGCAGCCGATGATTACGCCGGCGCCGGATGTCTCGGCGCAAAAGCCGTGTATCGGCCGCAGCCGCGTGAGCTTCATGCCCATCGTCTTGATTATTGACGCGCCGCCGGCAAGGGTGCCAATGGCTATCGTCGTGTGCGAGAGGATGACGACCCAGAACGGGATGTAGAACTCCGGCCCGAGCATCCCCCCGCTGAACAGGAGGATTGAGATGATGCCCATGGTCTTTTGGGCGTCGTTGGTGCCGTGGCCGAGGCTGTACACGGATGCGGAAAGCAGCTGCAGCTTCTTGAAGTGGTCGTTTACCTTCCCCGGTGATTCGCGCTTGATGAAATGCAGTATTATGATGGAGAAGGCGATTGCGCCTACCATTCCGAGTATGGGCGCAACGAAAATGAATGCGGCGACGGTCGCGATGCTCGCGATGTTGATGCTGGACAATCCTGCGCCTGCGATTCCGGCTCCGAGCAGCCCGCCGATGAGGGAGTGGCTCGACGAGATCGGCATGCCGACGAACGAAGTCCAGTAGACCCAGAATATTGCGCCCACGAGCGCGGCAAGAACCATCAGGGGCGTGACTGCCGAGGCGTGCACGATTCCGCTGCCGATGGTGTGCGCGACCGCGGTTGTGAAGACGAACGCGGCGACGAAGTTGAAGAACGCCGAGAGGACAACTGCCTGCCGCAGCGTGAGCACTCCAGTTGCCACTACCGTGGATATTGCGTTGGAGGCGTCGTGCATGCCGTTGCCGAAGTCGAAGGCCAGCGCGAGCAGTATCCCTATGACTACGAGGGTGACGGGGTCAAGCATTCTTGACCACTATGCCTTCGATTAGCACCGCAATCGCCTGCGAGTTGTCGGAGATTGCCTCCGCGGTCTCGTAGACGTCCTTGAGCTTTATAACTTCGAGCGCATCGGCGCCGTCGGCAAAAAGCGCCTTGACCGCCTCGGCGAAAATGTGGTCGGCCTCCTCCTCCAAGTCGTGTATCCTGACCAAATATTCCTTGACGCGGGCCGGGTGGCGCAGGTGGGTTATGGCGTTGTGGACTTGCGCAACGCTCTTTGCCGCCGCCTCGACTTGGCGGATGAATACTTCCGGCAGCTTGCGCACGTTGAACACCACGAGCTTCTTGCCGACGTTGTCGATGTAGTCTATCTCGTCGTCGAGAAGGTTTGCCAGCTCGTGGATGTCCTCGCGGTCGATTGGCGTGATGAACGAGGTGTGCAGCTTGTCGATGATGGCGTGCGTCTGGCGGTCGGCCTTGTGCTCGAGCTCCCGGATGGAGTTAATCCTTCGCAGGCGCTCGTCGGATGCCAGCGTATTAAAGTGGTGCACGAGGTCCTCGAGCTCCTTTGCCGCCTGCAGGCTGGTCTGTGTCTGCGCAATCAGCATTTCGTAGAACTTCTCTTCCTTGGGAAGCAGGAACTCCAGCACTTTCATGCATCGTTTGAGCGGCATGAGGATTAAAAATTCAATGCATGCTTTGGAAAAACTGGTTTAACGCAAAGTATTTCAATTTCCCACTGCCCCCAATATGCGTTCGGGGCATTATCTTGGCATCGGTTGATTTTCCCGGGGTGGATTTGCGGCTTTTCCTCAACTCCGGGCAGGTATTCAACTGGCGCGAGCGCGCGGGCGAATTCTTTGTCGCCCACAGTGGCCACATCATCCGCCTTGCGCAATCCAATCGTGGCCTTCAATACTCCGTTTTCCCTCCCCGCCAGGATTCTGTAAAGTTCGTCTCCGATTTCCTGGGCCTCGGGCGCGATTATGCCGCGGAGCTCTCGAATTTCAGTGGCGACGCGGCTATGATGGCCTCAATGCGCGCCTGCCCCGGGCTGTCGATTTCGCGCCAGGACCCTTTCGAGTGCCTTTTGGCGTTTTTGATTTCGCAGAACAACAACATCGCGCGCATCCGCTCGACGCTCCTCCGGCTTTCCGATGAATTCGGGGAAAATGTATTCGTGGACGGCATTGAATTCCCCGTTTTTCCGACTCCTGCTTCCCTTGCTGGCGCGTCCCTGCGGCGGCTTCGTTACTGCGGGCTCGGCTACCGCGCGGAATACGTGAAGAGCGCCGCTAAAGCCGTTACCGACGGGTTTGACTTGGAGGGATTGCTGAAGACGGATTACGCGTCCGCGAAGAACCAGCTCATGTCATTAGACGGCGTCGGCCCGAAGGTCGCCGACTGCGTGCTGGTGTTCGGCCTGGGCTTCGGCGAGGCGTTCCCAGTTGACCTCTGGATTGCCCGCATCATGAGGAGGCACTACGCCAAGCGGAGGATGTCG
>JAZDFO010000123.1:0-6311 GCA_043807785.1 Microcaldota archaeon
GCCAACAAGCATTGAGGAGTCTAGCCTACGTCTAGACGCCCTGGGCAGGACTCGAACCTGCGGCCTGCGGATTTCAGTGGCTCCAGCCTTAACAGTCTCGACAATGCAAGTTGAATCTCAATGAAGTCAACGGGCATTCCGCCGCTCTACCGGCTGAGCTACCAGGGCACGCTCCAACATTTGGGAAACCAGATTTTATAACCCTTGGCTTGCCGGTTATCACAGCACGCTCTTGTATGCTGCGACGAGCTTGTCCGTGCTTTTCTGCACCGAGAACTGCGACGCGACTTTCCGCGCCTCGCGCCCGATTCTCGCCTTCTGTGCGCCTTTCATGCGCAGGACGTCCGTGATTTTGCCCGCCAGGTCGGTTGCATTGAACGGCTCGAACAAAAACCCGTCTTTTCCCGAGCTGATGACTTCCGGGATTGCAAGCGCGTCTGCGCCGATGCAGACCTTGCCCGTGCTCATGGCCTCAAGCAGAGCCAGCCCCTGCGTCTCAAACGTCGAGGCGGTGACAAAGACGTCCGCGCACGCGTAGAAGAACGGCACTTCGTAGTCCTTGACAAAGCCGGGAAACATCAACTGGTCGGCAATGCCCAGCTTTTTGGCGAGCTTCATGAGCTTTATCTTGACCGGGCCGTCGCCCGTGATTAGGAACCTCGCCTTTTCATGCTTGAGCACGGAAACCGCTGCCTTGATGATTACATCCACGTTCTTTTCCTCGCTAAGCCTTCCTGCGCTGAGCACGATTTTCTCGTTGTCGGGGATGCTGAGCATGCGGCGCACGAGCCTTCCGTCGACTTTCGGAGAAAACTTGTCAATATCCAATCCATTGGGGACCACCGTCGTGTTTTTCACGCCGTTTGCCTCCAACTGGCTGCGGATCGTCTCAGTCGGGGCGGTGACAAGGTCGTACGGGCGGTAGAACTCGCGTATGGCCCTCCAAGTCATGGCCGAGAAGATGCTTTCCGCGATTTCCCCGCGCATGATCAGAAAGCCCGCCTTTGGCGCCATGGTGTGGAAGGTGCCCACCAGCGGCAGCTTGCGCAGCTTGGCTGCGGCAATCGCCGCCACTCCCATGCTCGCAATCGCGTGCGAGTGCACGATCTGCACGCGCTGCTTTTCGACAATTGAAGTGGCGTTGAGGGGGAACAGCGCAATCTTGTACTGCGGGTACGGCGGGAATGCCACCGAGCTGAAGAAGAACACTCCCGGGTCCTGGTTTTCTGCCGCGTCGCGGCTGCTGCCGGACGCCATGATGCACACGGAATCCCCGCGTTTTTCAAGTTCGGTTCGGTAAGTCCGCATGGCGTTGACGACTCCGTCGACGTTGGGCAGGTACGTGTCGGTGAAAAACGCGATGCGCAAGTTCTTTTCCGACACGTGCGTCAGCGGCCTTTCCTTGGGCTGCGGCGAGAGCAGGCGAAGGACTCTTCGCATCTGTGTCTTGGCCTGGCGCGAAAACATTCTCGGCATTCTTGCCAGGCCGGTTTGCATCAGCGGGTCACTTTAGTTTCGTTGAAGACTTCCAGCAGTTGCGGCCGCTTCTCGAAGTGCGAGCGCACCGGCGCAAGAGCCGCGTCAATGGCGTTGCCGACGGCTTTCTTGAGGTCCATCGCGTGCAGCTTCTTTTCCGCGTAAGCCGCTTCCAGCGCCGCGTATGATTCGTATTCGACGTCGCCGCCGAATTTCGCTGGCCGTTCGACCTTGAGCACGGCGCCGGCTTCCCTAAACGCAATGAATTTCGCCATCTCGAGCACCGGGTTTTTCTCGACTGCCGGCGGGCAGTATGCCTTGGACATCTTGCGCTGGATTTCAGCCGGAGAGTCGTGGATGAATATTGCCGAGTCGGGCTTGCTCTTGCTCATCTTGCTCTCAAAGACCTCATCCTCCTTGGTTTCGCCTTCGCTCTTGGGCGGCTCGCTCAGCCCCGAGAGGATGAAGTGGTGCAATGCAATTGGCTTTTTCCAGCCCATCTTCGGGAAAACTTCGCGTGCGAGCATGTGTATCTTGCGCTGGTCCATGCCCGCGTGCGCGATGTCGGCGCCAAGGTGCCTTATGTCGACTGCTTGCATGGGCGGGTAGTAGTATTGCGCCAAATCCAGCGACTCGTTCTCGCTGCGGCCCATGATAGTAAGGCAACGCGTGGCGCGCTTGAGCGTGGCGTGCTGGCTGAACGAAACGACATCCTTCCAGTACGCGTCGTTGCCGGCGTAGAGTTGCGAGCCGGTGCGGATTTGAGCGCCGGGGCAGAAGAATGAAAACGCCTCTTCATAGTATTTGGAGGCTGCCGCGATTTTTTCCCAGTCGCCGCCGAGCTTGCGGTTGATTACGGAATGCCAGTCGGCGAGGAACACTTGAGTCTTGCATCCTGCCTTCTTCAAGTCGTTGATTTTAAAGCCGTTGAGCAGCAGGCTGCCGACGTGCAACCTCCCGGAGACTTCGAGCCCGATGTAGTGCACGGGCTCGCGCTTGGTTTCAAACAGCTCCCGCAGTTCGCCTTCTTCGACGACTTCCTGCGTTGGCGGCCGAAGCGCCAATTCGAGCCGGTTTTCTGCGTCCATGCGCAAAGGACCCTGTTGCAGTATTTAACCTTCTGCCTCCATTTTAGCCCGCCTGTACTGGGCGGTCTTGAGGTTGGTTACCTGGCCGGCCAGCTTGTTGAGCTGAATCGACGGCAACCCCGGAACGACTTTCTTGAGGGAAGTCTTGTTCTTGGTGAAGTCCGCGCCGAAAGCGTCGCCGTGGAATTTCACGATTTTCTTGGCAATCTTGTTTACCTGCCCGCCCTTAACCCTGCCCATTCAATTCACCAATTTTTTCTAGTTGTTTTTCACACATACCTAAATAGCCCCGCGCGGATTACGAAGCCTTGCCCCTTTCTTTGTAAAGAAAGGTGCGATGGCGCCGCGCCAAAGAAACAACGCGCGACTTCCTGCGACTCCTTCATCCAACGAAGCTATCTACTCTCTATAATAGCCCCGCGCGGATTCGAACCGCGGTCAAGAGGTCCAAAGCCTCCTATCCTTGGCCATTGTCCAACGCCCTCTTCCAATCAAAGGAATCAGGCTACTAGACGACGGGGCTATCGCAATAGTTTTGCCGAATCCGGCTTTTAAACCGTTGGCTTGGCAGCCTTCAGGCACAGGTTCTTTGCCCCCCTCTTGTCGTGCTCTTGCCCGTCCTTTTCGTAAGCCACCCGCGCGACTTTTAGCCCGGCGCGCCTGGCAAGCAGCCGCAGCTCCGCCTCGCTGAAAAGATAGTAATACCTCGGCACTTTCCTGCCCCCCTTTGCCGTCCATGCGCTGTCGATTTCCTTGCCCCTGCCGTCGAACTTCTTCTGGTCTCGGTTCCAAACCGTCAAGTAAACCGCGCCGTCGGGCTTGAGCACGCGCGAGAGTTCACGAACCGCCTTGAGCTGCTCGCGGCGCGCCAAGTGGTGCAGCACTGCGATGCAGAATACCTTGTCGAATTCCCCGGAGTCAAACGGCAGCGCCCGGATGTCGCCATGCTCGAGCGACGCTTTTTTGCGCAATTTCGCCTTTCCAATCCTTGCTGCTGCGAAGCTGAGCATTTCATCCGAAGAATCAACTCCCACAATCTTGGCGCACTTCCGGGCGATTTCCACGAGGTTGCGCGCGTTGCCGCAGCCCGCGTCGAGGACGGCGTCCGTTTTTTTCACGTCGGCGATGAAAAGCGAGAGCGCGGAAATGGGCCGCGTGCGCGCCTTGTCCCAGTCGTGCGCGATTTCATCATAGGCCTGCATTTGATTATCACGTTTGTTGTGGCGATTCTATAGCCGTGGATTGAATTGGTTTAGTTGACCTGCACCGGAAAATACAGGCTCAATTCCTTTCCCGAATCCGGCTTTACGGAGATGAATACCTTCTGCTGCCCTTGTTCCTTCAGTTGCACGCTCTCAACGACTTGCCTGCCGGCGCCATTATCGATTGCCGCTGAGCCGGTTTTGAGCACCGTTCCATTCGAGTCGGAAATGGAATACGAATACCTCATCTGCCTTCCCTCGTAGTTCTCTATCGTGAACGCCACCGGCAGCGGTTGGCCCGCGCCGATTGTCTTGGGAATCGCATTTTCATTCAAGTATATCTGCGAGAATCCCTCCGCCTGGGTTTTCGCGTTCAAGAGCAAAAACATTCCGACGGCCAGGACGATTGTGGCGACGAGCACGCCCTTGATGACGAGTTCGGCCTGGGCGTCGACCCTTTCCTCCCCCCCATGCTTCTTTTCCATCGGAATTGGTTTGCCAACGGCGGTTTTTAACTCTTGCCAGCTTATCCACAAAGGGTTGCAATGCTTTCTCAATTTTCCCAGTGGCTTTCATACGTTGTTCTCGGCCTCCAGCAAGGCAGCGCGTTGGGCAGCGCCGCCGAGTACTTCATCTACGACTCAATCAAGATCACCCTCCTGCTCGCCGCAGTCGTATTCCTCGTCGCCATCCTGCGCACGTTCATTACCCCCAGGCGCATCCGCAAGTTCCTCGGCGGCAGGCGCGAAGGCGTCGGAAACTTCCTTGCCGCGCTCTTGGGCGTGCCCACGCCATTTTGTTCCTGTTCTGCCGTGCCTCTCTTCATCGGTTTTATTGAGGCAGGCGTGCCTTTGGGTGTCACTTTCTCGTTCCTCATCGCAGCGCCGCTCATCAACGAAATTGCAGTGGTGCTGCTCTACGGAATGTTTGGCTGGCAAATAGCCGCGCTCTATATCGCCAGCGGCCTAGTGATTGCGACCGTCGGAGGGATGGTAATCGGGCGGCTCGGGCTTGAAAAAGAAGTCGAGTCATTCAAAGGCAAGGGCACCCCCGACAAGTTTCGGGAATTCAAGCGGACTGACGAGGAACGCATCGAATTCGGAATTGCAGAATCCAAGAGGATTACCCTCAAAGTCCTTCCCTACCTCTTGACTGGTATCGCGGTCGGCGCGTTCATCCACGGCTTTGCGCCGTCCGACTTCCTTTCCGGCATCGCGGGCAAGGCCAACCCGTTTGCAGTCCCGATCGCAGTCGCGCTCGGCATCCCGCTTTACTCTAACGCCGCCGCAATGGTGCCCGTCGTAGGAGTATTGATTTCCAAGGGCGTGGCGGTCGGCACCGCGCTGGCTTTCATGATGAGCGTAATAGGCCTGTCGTTCCCCGAGATGATAATTCTCCGCAGGGTGCTCAAACCCAAGCTCATTGCGGCGTTCGCGCTCACGCTCTTTGTGGCGTTCACGCTCACGGGGCTGCTGTTCAACTGGGTTTTGGCGTAGGCGTGCCAACGGTTCATAATAATCATATTGATTATTATCGCAGTTTTCTTCCAAACTCACTTCGAGGCCAAAAGACTGGATGTAGGCTGAAAAATGAACTGGCTTTTCGGCTGGAGAGGATGCTTCAATCCTAGGCCTGTTTAACGCCGAGTATACTTGCGGTAGAGGAATACTGGAATGCAGGCAATGAGATACCAGAAAATTATATCCGTAGCAAGTGTTAAGTAATTGTTCACTTCAGTGAATGCCGGCGCTCCTCCTTCCAATTGCATAACTCTATACTCTTGGTGCCAAACGAGCGGGACGCCTTTGTTCTCATTTCCGTAGCAAGAAAATCCAGTTGGGCATGAATTGAATATGCCGAGGATGAAAATAGCGGTTAGGATGGCAAACAGGATTATTTTTCCAATTGATGGAAAGATGAACCGATACCATTGTTCAAGTACGTCCATATCGCCCAAAACACTATCGCGCAGAGCCTATAATAATGCGCCTGAGCGAGCTGCCGCTGGGGAATGTAAAAAAAAGGAAATTTGTGCGCGGCGTTGGAAGGCGCCGGTTTTTACGCTTTATAGGCCTTTGGTTCACTGAGAGCAATGTCCCTCTTTTATTCATTGTGTCATGTCTGCATCGATCTACGTCCGAATTAAAGAGAGAAATATGGTCGTTAGTAACGGTTAGCTCACGCCTCGCTTGCGCTTGGCGTTTACACTCCCGTCCTATTAAGCTCATCTGCTTTGAGCGACCTATGCCGCCTCGTTTTGGGAACGACTTCGTCCTTAGATGCCTTCAGGTCTTATTCGTTAGCGCGTGGCTACGCTGCTTGCCTTGTAAGACAACAGCTAAACTAGTGGCGCCGGTTCCCCGTTCCTCTCGTACTTAGAGAACCCTACCCTCAGGCGGCAATGCACTTCTAGGAGATGCCACCGAACTGTCTCGCGACGTTCTGAACCCAACTAGCGTGGGATTTTAATGGATGAACAACCCAACCCTTGGCGGCTCCTGCACCGCCAGGATATCCCGAGCCGATAGCGATGTACCAAACCGCA
>JAZDFO010000124.1:0-3478 GCA_043807785.1 Microcaldota archaeon
TCGTGCAAAGCAATGGTCCGTAGGCGGTAATGTTCAAGTACTTCGTGTGATAGGGTTCGACCGTCAGAAAAAGTCATAGCGTTGATTACTCAGGAAAAGAATATAATCCTATGTCACACAAGCAACGCAGTTATCTATACCTGTTCTTCAACGGCGACTCCAACGGCGTGCTCGTATTCGCCGTCGGCGCCGTGCTGCACTTCGCTTCCGGAGGCACCATGCCGTTTTGAATAGACAGCTCGGGCAAAAAATGGAAGTCTGCTAGCCAAGGTACCGTACTTGCGGAAACAGGCGGACTGCATCGCCGTCGGAGTCAATCACGGTCGGAACGAATTTGCCAACGTCGCACGCAGCCAGAATCGGCGAGGCAAAATCATCGTTTGCGCGCTCGCGGGTCACGTCAAAGCCGCCGGCAAGCGGGGAAATGGAAGGAAGCACAATGATGGGCTTGCGGCGGTAGGTTCCCTCCAGCATGCACCGGAACTTCCTGGGAACCCCGATTTCGTCGCGGATGGTCAGTGCCGGGTGGACGTGCCCGATGACGAGAGTCTTATACCCCTTTATTTTGGCGTAGTCAGCATAATCCTCGAGCAACTGGTGGCCGTGGACGAACAAAAAGCCGGCTTCGGCATGGAAATCCACAAGGCGCACGTGGCGCGCCCGAAGCATTGAGGAAATGTAGTTGTCGTGGTTGCCGCGGACGAATATTGGCTCAACCCCGCGCGCGGAAATGAAATCCAACAGCGCGGTCACTTCGCCCCATTCCTGCTGCAGGGGCCGGGAAAACTCGTGCTTGACGTCGCCGTTGAAAAGAATCCGCCTCGCTTTGGTCTCGTCAAGCATTTCCCCGATTCCGCGCTCGATTTGCGGGTATTGCGACGCCGGCACGCTTACGCCGCGGGAGGCCAGGACCTCCTCGTAGCCGAGCTGCAGGTCGCTTACCGCCAGCAGCCCGATTTCATTGAAAAAGACGCCGAGCTGCGCAAGCGCCTTCACGCGCCATCGACCTCGCGCACCAATTCCAGGACCTTCTTTTTCAGGAGGGAAAACAGCTTGTCGTAGCCGTCGGCGGTCTCGGGAATGTCGACGTCCCATTCGAGCGCCCCCGGAGGGGAAAAGCCGTCGTGGTGTCGGGTTAGGAAAACAACCTTGTCCGCCGAGGCAAGCAATTCTTGGTTGAGCCGCCGGACCCGCAGCCCCTGCGAGGACACGCCGTGGCGCATGAGGGTTCCCGTAACCGTTGCCTTGATTGAGCCTGCCGGCTCGATTCCGGCGCTGATTGCCTGCGACTTCTTGGCATACTGGTTGTAAATCGCCTGCGCCATCGGGCTGCGGATGGAGTTGTGGCTGCACACGAAAAGCACTGTCTTCATTGGCTTTGCCACCTCGGCCTTTTGCGCGGCGTTCCACGGCGGAAGGAAATCGGGTTGAACTGCTCGGCGGGCTCGTTAATGGCGGCTGACAACGGCGACACCGGGGCAGGCGACGGATGCCTGGCCCGCTCTGGCACGGGCCTGCCAAGGCGCCGAAGCACCAGCGTGTGCAGGTTTTCCAGCAGCGCCTTGCGGTCGGCGTAGAGCACGACGTCGGAAATCCCCTGGGTAATGAGAAGGTGGGCAAAAGGCGAAGGCAGGTCATAGGGCGCAAGCACGGTGAGCGCGATTTCGCCGTCCCGGATTTTCTGCAGAATCAGGCCGGCGGCCTTGATGTCCATCTGGTCCTCGAGAATTTCGCGGTAGGTCTCCTTCACGACCGGGAAACCTGCCAGGCGGCTGGAAATCCCGAACAGCATGTGCGCGCTCATCTGCTGCTTGCCTACGGACTTCTCCCGCCCCATGTAATTGCGCAGTATCATGAGCGAGCGGACTGCGACGTGGCGGAACTTGCGCTTGAGGGTTTCGGTGTGCGCGATTGCCTCGCGCGCCTCGACGGCAAGGTCGAGCCGGGAGAGGACGAAAAGGTGCTTTTTGAGGTCGACCGACACCGCGCGAGAGAGCGTGAGCACGAATCCGTTGTCGTTGAAGGAGATGATGACGTTGCGGTTGATTTCGTGCGACACGCGCGCGGCAAGGGTTTTTGCGAGGACCTCGTTGGCGCGGCGGCCGAAAAGCGAGTGGACGATGAAGTGCCTCTTGCCCTCGGAAAGGAATTCTTCGACGATGACGTTGCGCTCTGAGTGGAAGGAGTTGCAGTTGAGCAGGCGCAGAAACGAGATTTGTTCGACGAAGTAGTCGTATATCGCCTCTGCTGCCGGCCTGCTGGCAGAGCATTCCTCCTCGATGAACGCCACGACCTCCTCCCTTCCCTTGTTGCCGATGAGCGTTGCAAGTGCCCCGCGAAAGCGCGATATCGCGCTTGCAAGGTCGAATGAGAGGGGCAGCATCTCGGAAAACCATTGCGGGATTGTGGGCTTGAGGCCGGCGGCGGGGGAAACGTAGCACTTCATTCCCTTTGCGTAATTGAACTCGTGGACCCTTCCGCCGAGGACGAAACGGTCGCCTTTCTTCATCTGGGAGAGGAATTCCTCGCTGATTTGGCCAATGTGCCTTCCGGTGGATGCAACAAGCACGGTTACGCTGACCTCGTCGGGAATCGTGCCGATGTTGGTCGAGTAAATCACGCGCAGCATCTTGCCGCGCTTGCCGAACTCCATCTTCCCCTCGTCGAACCACACCTTGCCGTACACGCGGTACTTCTCCAAGGAGCCGAATCCCCCGGAGAGGAAGCGCAATACGCTCATGAAGTCCTCCTTCGACAGCGTGCGGTAGCAGTAGCTTTTGCACACCAGCGCGTACGCCTCGTCGACGGCCCAGGATTTCTCGATTGCCATGCCGACCAGGTGCTGCGCCAGGACGTCAAGGCAATTCTCGGGAATCGAAACGCGGTCGATGCGGCCTTTTTTCGCCTCACAAAGCATCACACCCATTTCCACAAGGTCGTCGCGGTCGGATGCGATGAGGCGGCTTTCACTTATCTTGTAAATGTCGTGGCCACTCCTGCCCGTGCGCTGCAGCGCGCGCGCCACGCTCTTGGGCGAGCCGACCTGCACGACCAAATCGATGTAGCCAATGTCGATGCCCAGCTCGAGGGAAGTGCTGCAGACGACTGCCTTTAGCTCTCCGCGCTTGAGCCGGTCTTCCACGCTCCTGCGGTCCTCGCGCGAGAGGCTCGAGTGGTGCGCCTCGATGCCGGACTCGTATTTCCCAGGGTAGAATTCCTTGAGACTGTGGACAATGCGCTCGGTGCCGCTGCGCGTGTTGGTGAATACCAGCGTCGTGCGGTGGGCGCTGATAAGCCCGTCGAGCATTGCGTAAGTGCCCTTTTGCAGCTCGTCCTGCGGCGTGTAAACCAGGTCCGCGGCAGGGCAAAGCAGCCTCATGTCCATGCCCTTGCTGTACTGCGCGTTGACCACCAGGCAGTCGCGCGGCAGGCCGTCAGCGCACCCGACAAGGTACTCGGCTACTTTATCCAACGGCGC
>JAZDFO010000125.1:0-3633 GCA_043807785.1 Microcaldota archaeon
ATATACGGGCTTGACGAATTGCTTGGAGGCGGCTTCCTCAAGCAGAGGTCGGTATTGGTGTCGGGTGCGTGCGGAACGGGCAAGACGATTTTCAGCCTCCAGTTCCTCTACAAGGGCATCGTCGAAGCCGAAGAGCCCGGAGTGTTCGTGACTTTCGACGAGATGCCGGAGAAAATCAGGCAGGACATGCTGCAGTTCAAGATGAACCTCAAGGAACTCGAGGACAACGACCTGCTAACCATAATCGACGCGACTTCCGCTCGCGCAGGCGTTCCAAGCGAGGAAGAGCACGCAATCCTGCCGGGGCAGCTCGACTTGGACAAAGTGCTCATAGAAGTCTTGGGAGCCGCGCGCAACATCGGCGCAAAACGGCTCGTAATCGACTCGATTCCCGCAATGGCGGTCCAGCTGGAAACCGAAGGGGCTGTCCGCAAGGCAATCCTCAAATTGGCTTACATCTTCTCGCGCTCCGGGCTGACCACGGTAATGACTTCCGAAATCCCGGAGCAGACGCTCGGAAGCGGCACGTCCATGCAGTTCTCCAAGTACGACGTCGAGGAATACATCGCAGACGGAGTGATTTTGCTCAACTTCCTGGGAATCGGCAGCGGCGCGACGCGCACGCTCTACATCCGCAAGATGCGCGGCACCGCCCACTCCATGGAAATCCACCCCATGGAAATCACCGAGAAAGGAATCGTCGTGCGCAAGATAGAGGAAGTATTCAGGTAAGGGCACGAGCGTATCTGTAACCAAACCCCGCTTCGTCAATTGCCATAAAGCGGTTCGCTTGTTGGAAAGGTTTTAATATCGCAATAGCGTTAGCGCTAAAACCCACGGGAATTGAAGCATTGGCGTTTTGACAGGGCATGAATGCTTTGGGCATAGCACACAAGTGAGCCATCCCATGTTGACTGAAATCCGTTTGCACGGGCGCGCAGGGCAGGGCATAGTCACTGCCGCCGAGCTGTTGGCGGTCGCAGCCGGATTTGAGGGCAGGCACTCGCAGGCGTTCCCGTTCTTCGGAAGCGAAAAGCGCGGGCCGCCGGTCGCGGGCTACTGCAGAATTTCGGATGCGCCAATCGAAATCCACGAGCAGGTCTATAACCCGGACATCGTCATCGTCTGTGACGACACGATTCTCGACATCATAGACGTCGCAAGCGGGCTCAAGCCAAACGGCGTTGTGCTCATCAACACCTCCAAGAAGCCATCGGAATTGGGCATCAAGATTAGCGGCGGGCAGAAGCTGCTTGCAGTCAACGGCACGGACATCGCAATCAAGTACTTCCGCAAGCCCATTACCAACACGGTCATGCTCGGCGCGCTCTCCAAGGCGACGGGAATCGTCGGACTCGAGGCGCTCAAGAAGGCGATTATGCAGCGCTTTAGTGGCGAGCCGGCAAAGCACAACATCGACGCGATAACGGAATGCTTCAACGATTTGGTGGCCACGCAATGATTCTCGCAATCGCCCTTCCCGGCTCAATGGACGCGGTCAAGACCGGCGAATGGAGGGCATTTCTGCCCGTGCTCGACGCGGCAAAGTGCGTCAAGTGCGGGATTTGCCAGAACTTCTGCCCGGAAGGCATCATGGGCGTTCCCGGCGAATACCCCGACATCGACTACAACTACTGCAAGGGATGCTCCACATGCAGCCTGGAATGCCCGTACAAGGCAATCGCCATGGTGCGCGACCGCAAATGAGGAAACGATTGAATATGGTTACCAAGACAATCGAAGGAAGCCGGGCGTGCGCCGAGGCAGTCAGGAACTGCGAGCCGGACGTCGTCGCCTGCTACCCAATCACTCCGTCCACTCACGTGGCAGAGCAGCTGGCGAAATACTACGCCGACGGCGAATTGAAGAACTACGTGACGCCGGAAGCCGAGTTCTCGGTCATGTCCACCCTCGTCGGCGCAAGCGCCACCGGCGCAAGGACGTTTACGACCACCAGCGGCCAGGGCCTGCTTTACATGCACGAAGTGCTCTTCAACGCCAGCGGCATGAGGCTGCCAATCGTCGCGCTCGTCGCCAACCGCGCCGTCAGCGCGCCGCTGAGCATCTGGAACGACCAGCAGGACACGGTTTCCCAGCGCGACACCGGCTGGATACAGATTTACTGCGAGAGCAACCAGGAGGCCGTCGACGCAATCCCGCAGGCGTACAAGGTAGCGGAAAAAACCATGCTTCCGGCGATGGTCTGCATCGACGGCCACTACCTCACGCACGCAGTCGAGCAGCTTGAAATCCCGGCGGTTGAGCAAATAAGGAAATACCTCCCGAAATTCTCGCCATCCCTCCGGCTCGATGCGAACAACCCGCTCACGTTCGGGGCATACGCCAACCCGGGCTATTACCAGGAGTTCCGCGAGGACCTCATGAAGGACATGGACGCGGCAAAAGAAGAGCTCGCCAAGGCGGGGCGCGAATACGGAGAAATGTTCGGCAGGGGATACGGCCTGACCGAGGCATACCAGTGCGCCGATGCGCAATACGTCATGGTCTCGATGGGAAGCGTAGTTGGCAACATAAAGTTCGTCGTCGACGAATTGCGCGCCAGCGGAGTCAAGGCGGGGTGCCTCAAGATACGAGTTTACCGGCCTTTCCCGAAGGCGGAAGTCCGCGCTGCGCTTGCAGGCAAGATTGTCGGAGTCTTCGAGAAGGACATGAGCCCGGGAGGCCCTGCGCCGCTGTACTCGGACGTCCTTGACGCCGTGCACAAGGCCAGCTGCACGGCAAGCAGCTTCATCGGCGGCCTTGGAGGACGGGACATCACGCGCGACGACGTGCGCAAAATGTTCGAGGCGATAAAGGCGGGTGAGCCGGTCAAGCAATGGGTCCACCGCAACGAATGGAAGCCGGTGTTCGGTGAAACCAAATGACTAACAGCTCGAAAATGCACCTTTTCTCGCCCGGCCACGGCGGATGCCCCGGCTGCGCGCCGTCAGCCACGCTCATAACCGTCACGGACACGCTCGGCAAGGACATCATCGTCGTCAACGCAACAGGCTGCATGGAAATCACCAGCTCGCAGTACCCGCAGTCGGCGTGGCGCGTGCCTTACATCCACTCGCTCTTCCAGAACGCGCCCGCGGTGGCAACCGGAGTGTCGCAGGCGCTTGCGGCCCAAGGCAACGGCCACACCCGCGTTGTTGTAATTGCCGGCGACGGCTCGACATACGACATCGGGTTTGGCTCGCTTTCAGGCATGTTCGACCGCCGCGAGGACGTAATCTACGTGTGCTACGACAACGAGCTTTACGCCAACACGGGAGTGCAAAAATCGTCTGCGACGCCATACGGCGCGGCAACGACAACATCCTTTGAAGGCAAAGTCCACCACGGCAACGAATCCGAGAAAAAGCCCATCGTGGAAATCGCGGCAGCCCACGGCATCCCGTACGCGGCATCGGCAAGCATCGCGTTTTTGGCCGACCTCAAGCTCAAGCTCCGCAAGGCCGCCAAAATCCGCGGGCCGTCCTTCATCGTCGTAAACGCGCCTTGCGCGCTGGGCGCGGGCTTCGACGGCGGCATTTCAATGCAAGTCGCGCGGCTCACCGTGCAATCGCGCTTGTGGAACCTGTTCGAAATCGAGGAAGGAAAATACAAGCTCAACTACAACCCCAAGCC
>JAZDFO010000126.1:0-8483 GCA_043807785.1 Microcaldota archaeon
GCCGCGGTTTCAGGAACCGTCACGCAAGTCATACTCGGCAAGGAAATCGCCCACAAGGACATCATGCGCGTCAACGACGAGGCGACCACGCCGGATGGATACACCATCCAGCTAATCGACTTGTCGGGATTCGGCTACGGCGCCAGCTCCTACCCCCGCGTGTCCTTCCAAATCAAGGACAAGGACGGCAACCTGCTAAAGCAGATTACCGTAGACGAGGGCAGCGGCTCGACAACCATCAGCGAGGCCAACAACCTGGTCGTCAAGGTCAACCAGGTATTTCCCGGAGCCTTCGCCAAGGAGGCATACGCGGATGTGTCGCTCTACGCCAACAGGCTCGACCTCACCCATGGCAACGACGTCAGCAGCGGGGTAAGCCACCTGGGCTGGAAAGTGATGATCACGAGCTCAAACGTAAGCTCGTCCCAGGGCATTTCCAAGATCCAGCTCTACAACGACGGCGACCAAATCTACAAGGGAACCGGAAGCTGGGTGCTCAACCCCGGCGAGTCCATTGACGTCATCAAGGGCATGGCGGGGTTCAAGTTCAACTACCTCGGCCTCGAGGACGTTGACACGGACACCCTGACCTTCCAGGTCGCCAAGTCGGTCACGCTGCCGCTCGCAAACGGCTCCTCCGTTACCGGAGACGCCTTGCGCATCCAGTCGACCAAGAAGAGCAACGCCTTCCAGCTGTACAAGAACGTGGACTACGTCTACGTCATGCTGGCAAACCCCATCAACGCAAGCAAGGGTCAGGTGTTCTTCTACAACGGAAGCTACTTTGACTTCCGCGACGCTGCTGGAGCTTCACCGGTCATCGCCACTGGCACCGGCCTGCAGTACCACTACAGCTCGACCGAGATGGCCAACCTCTACGTCAACGCCACCTGGAACGGCACTGCGTTTAACACCTCTGCCCTCTACACCGGTATCAACGCCCTCATCATGATCCCTGAGATCACCGAGGACGCCAACGGCACGACTGCGACAGTCGGTGTACCTGCCACGGGCAACCAGCACTGGACCCTGCAGTACGACTCGACGCTGCAGCAGTTCGTCAACACCATCGGCACCACCACAATCGACAAGGTCGGCTACAGCTCCGTCGCACCGTTAATGGACGGCTCGATGGCCGTCGCCACCAAGGAGGCCGGCTACGTCAGCAACCGCGGAGGCACCTTCGACGGACTGTCGTCGACGTCTGCATCCTTTACCTACCCGACTACCGTAAGGCACGCCAAGTTCACCTTGACGACCGCGGGAGTCAGCGCCAATGCCAACGAGGCGGACTACACTCTCTCCGAGAGCGACGCCGCACTCGACATTGGGTCCGGGTACAAGGTAAAGGTCAAAGAGATCACCGCGGACGCAACCGCTTCCGGCGGAAGCGCGGGAGACGGCAGCGTTGACACGAGCGGCCTGAGGCCGAGCGTGGCAAACGCGGCAGTCGTCACCGAGCTGGGCACCAGCCCGATGGTCGTCTTCGACACCGAGGCAAGCGACACCGCTTCCCTCATCGTAGTCGGAGGCCCGGCCGTCAACTCGCTGGCGCAGAAGGCCGGCGTGAGCATCGCAGCTGGGTCTGACCCGATGGTCAAGGTCTCCGGCTCTAAGGTGATCGTCGCGGGTTACACCGCAGCGGACACCCAGACGGCCGCGAGGGCTCTCGTCTCATGGCTCTCTGAGAACCGTGCGACCGTAAGGGGCTAAGCACCACCATTTGGGGGCGCCAAACGCCCCCTCCTTTTTTCTTTTTCCTTTTCTTTTTCTCCCGTTTTTTCCGCATTTTTTTTCAATCCCTAGTTCCCACTCGCCCGCTTTTCGATGCGTATGCTGCCAGCCTGTGGCTTTCAACCTTTTGCACTTTCCCTCTGGCAATGCATATGGCTGTAAGGCATGCTGCATTCCGGGCTGCTGTAAAGAGTGGGATGAAAAGCGCTTGACCCTTCAGGCAATTAGTGTCGGCGTCGGGCTTATTTCACGAACCTGCGCAAGGCTTCCAGCGAGTCCTTGACCCCTCAGGGACGCTCGGAAACCAACCGTTTCCGGCGCGCCCAAGACTGCAGGTCTTGAGGCGACCTGCGGTTCCCTGCGCGTGTTTACGTGGAAACCCCCTGTTTCCACTAATGCCTAGAACCTCCATTGGTTCTAGTGCACGCCCCTCCCTCCCTTATTAGTGCGGGTTACATTCCGCCTATTTCACAAAGCGCCTTAGTGCCTCCAATGAATCCTTCTCGCTTTTCGCGTTCGCGATTATTCCGGTGCCCAGCTCTACGCCGGCCCAGTTGGCCGAGCGCGGGCAAATCTCGATGTGGAAGTGCACGCCCGCGCCTTTAGGCGAGTTGTGGAAGATGATGTTGTAGTCCTTTGCGACGAAGTACAGCCTGCGCAGGCACTCGCGCACGAGCGTTGCCATCTCTAGTGCCTCGGCTTCCGTCAGTTCGAGCATGGTTGAGACGTGCCTGCGGGGCAGCACGCGCATCTCGAACTGGAAGCGGGAAAACGACGGGCAGACTGCCACGAAATTCTCGCCTTCCATGAGGATGTTTGCCTTCTCGCGGACCGGCAGCTCGCAATGCGGGCAGGCGCCGTGCTTTGCCTTGTAGTCAGCGCTTGCCTTAATTTCCGCCAGCTGCATTTGCGGCACGAAGGGGAAGGAGATGACCTGCGAGTGCTCGTGCTCGATGCTCGCGCCGGCGGTGCGGCCGTGGTTTTTGAACAAAAGCACGTATTTTGCCTTCGGGTTTTGCGAGAGCTTTTCGAGCCTGTTGCGGTACGCGGAAAACAGGTTTTTCAGCTCCTCGTCGGAGTATTCCTGGAACACCTTCTCGTGGACGTCGGTCTCGACGATTAGCTCATGCTCGCCGTAGGCGTACGACGAGTCGGCCGCTTCCAGGTCGGAGTATTCCTTTTCGGTCCCGACCAGCGAGTAGGCGTTGTCGAATACCCTGATTTTCCAGCCCGCTTCCGTTGGCAGGGCGAGCTTCGTCGGCGGCGTGACGTGCTCGCTGCCCTTGCAAAACGGGCAGGTTACCGCCGCGCCAAACGATACCGGCCGCTTGCTGCGCTCGTTGGCGATGATGACCACGCCGTTTTTCGTCCAATCCTTTCGGTATTCGAGAACCATGCCTGCCACGCGCACGCATTACCCTTGCCGGGTATTAATATATTTGCCAACGTTCAGGCGCGCTTGACCTCCTTTTGGTAGCGCTTTTTCAGCTCGCCGAGGACTTCTTTTACCGCCAGGTGCAGGTCCCAGTTTGCGGTGTGGCCGCGCAGGTCCGGCGTGCCGGCGTTGAGCACTTTTTTGCCGGTTTCGAGCGTGGCGTGCACCTCGTACTCCTTTTTGCCCTTGCGGCGCTCGGTCCCCTTTATGTGGAGCGCCAGCCGCGCGTCGCCGCTGATGTTACAGAGGGCCTTTGCGGCCTCTTCCTGCAGCGATGCCTTGAGGAACTTTTCCTCGCCTTTTAGGCCCGAGACTTCCACCATTTTGACATCCTTTGGCTCTGCCGGGCCGCATATCGCGCCCAGCAGTCCGTGGAAGGTCACTGCCCCGCGCAGCTTCCCCTGGTCTTGCACCAATACGATTCGCGCGCCGTTGGCGGCCATGCGGGACGCGACTTGCGAGAGGCTTTCCCCGCCAAGGGCTATTGCATCCTGCGCGAGGGGCTCCATCATGGCTTGGACCTGCATTTCCTGTGCGCCGGACTTTTCGAGCCCCAGGCCCGTGCGGAACGGCTGGCGCAGCATCGTCTTGAGCTTGCGCGCCAAATCCAGCGCGCTGACGGTTCCGATTGCATTGGTGCCTTCGATGACGACGATTTCCTTCGCGCCCGTGCGCAGCATGAGGCTGTTTGCCGCCGTGGCAGGCTCGCTTGCGCCGACGCTCACAATCCTCTCCATCGCGTCCGCGGCAGTCAACGGCATTGCCTTTGCCGAAACGATGGCCTCTTCCAGGACGCATAATTTTGTGACCGCGCCTTCGACGATGCCTCCCTTGCCCACTATGGCCAGGCCTTCAAGGCCGGATTGCGCAAACAGGCGCATCGTTGCGCCGCCGTCGAGCGTTTCCTTCGATGCAGTCGCGCCTTTTTTGGCGCGCGTTGCCGCTTTTGCCCTGCTCGCGTCGTTTGTGAAGCTGCCTATCTCTAGCGCCGAAATCTGGCCGGAGTATTTGCCTTTCGAGTCGGTGACAATGACGAAATCCGTCTTTTCGAAAAGTGTCAGCGCCTTTGAAACGCTGTCGCCTTCATTGACCGTGAATGCAGGAACTATTTTCATCCAAATCCACCTCCCCTGAAACAGCTTTTCCTTCCATTCAGTGTTAGCCCACGCCGGAATTAAAAGCGTTTGCAGCCTTATAGCCTCTCGCCATGGAACCGCAACTTCCGCAGCCGTCGCCGCAAAAGGCCTTCGAACGCCATTGCGCGTCATTGGGCAAGGCAGTATTGGATTACACTAGCGTGCTTGCAGTCCACCATTACGACGCAGACGGCATCGCTGCGGCATCCATCTCCGCGCTGGCGCTAAAGAGCAAGGGCGTTGCCTTCGACTTGCTTTGCGCGCAGAGCCTTGGCGAGGACGAGATTCGCACAGCCGCGCGCAGCAATGCCTCTGCGCTGCTGTTTTTCGACCTCGGGGCAGGCAGGCTTTCGCAGCTCAATTCGCTTGCGCGGCTTGGCAAGCCCGTGTTCGTCTTCGACCACCACCAAAGCGCGAAAGTCGAGCAGCCGTCTCCCTCGCTTTCCGTGGCTATCCCCCAGCAGTTCGGCTTCGATGGCGCGCGCGAAGCCTGCGCTTCAACGGCATCGTTTTTCGCCTTTTCCCCCCATGTGCCGATTTCGGCTGCCGCGCGCATGTCCGCGCTTGCCTTGGCCGGGGCATGCGGGGATTTGCAGGACCGCGGGGGCCTGGCGGGCGCGAACCTGGCGGTGCTGGATTCCGCCCGCAGGCTCAATGCAGTGAGTTGCGCGCGCGGGCTGAGGCTCTATGGCACCGGCTTGCAGCCCCTTCCTTCCATGCTCGCGCATTCCTTCGACCAGTACCTGCCGGGGATTAGCGGCTCGCAAAAGGCGGCGTCGATTTTCCTGCGCAGGAATTCAATCCCGTTTTCGCAGGCGCGCGACGGCAAAAAGGTTTTCCTGCGGTTTTGCGACCTGTCCAATGTTGACCAGGCAAGGCTAGTAGGCGCGCTGGCCCTCCATTGCGCGGAAAGGAAAGTCCCCGCCGCCTCAATGCGCGCGCTCGTCGGGGAAGTGCTTGCGCTCTCTTCGCCGGACTGGCTGGGCGGGAGTGCGTCCACTGCCGGCGAATTGGCGACTTTGCTTAACGCGTGCGGCAGGCAGGGCTGTGGCGGCGCTGCAGTGTCCCTTTGCCTTGGCGAAAAAAGCGCCTTGGAAGAGGCATTGGCTGCGCTTGCATCCCACCGGACGGTCTTGGGGCGCGGGATGTGGCTTGCGCGCAACCGCTTAGAGGATTTCGGCGGCTTTTGCTTCCTTGACGCGCGCGGGGAATTGCCTGCCGCGTCTGCCGGGACGATTGCCGGCCTGCTGCTGCAATCCGGCGAGGCAGCGCAGGCCAAGCCTGTTGTCGTGGCGTGCCTTGACGATGCGGGGTTGAGCAAGGTTTCCGCGCGGGCCGGGCAAGGGTGCAAATCCGATGTCGGTGCGGCATTTTCTTGTGCCGCAGCGCAAGCCGGCGGCGAAGGCGGCGGCCACGCGCACGCGGCTGCGGCGAAATTCCATTCCGGGGACGAGAAGCTCGCGCAGTTTCTGCTGGCGTTCAATTCAGCGTTAAAGACGCACTGACGGGGACGAGTCGGCCTGCGGCTCTTGGATGCGCTGTTTTTTATTTCTGGTCGTCACAGCTTGTTTGTTCACATGTCCGAAGTACTCCCCGAACTGCTTTCGCGCGAGCTGGCGCCGGCTTATGCTCGGATACTTACTAGGCTACAGAATTCCCGTGTTGCCCGCGACTTGGAGAATCTTCAGTCTGTCGCACGATCGTCCCAGCCTTTGGATAGGGCGCAGCGCGACTCGGTGGTAAGATCCCTCGACCGGTTCGGAAGATTCGTCTTTGAATCGGTCCAAGAAGAAGTCTGGAGGGTAAATTCCATCCGCCCCAAGGGAAGGCGGTCCCGTTTTCGAAAGGAATTCGGTCACGAGCCATACAAACTGAATTTTGTAAGAGCCGGTAACCTGGAGCCGCTCCGGGTGTATGCCAATTGCGTGGCTAATGCAATCTCCCCGACAATGCTCTCGGAACATGTGGGAATAAGCTGCGTTGGCGTAGTGCTCATGCCCGAACATGTGGTTCCGGCGATAAAAATCGGGGGGACAGTGTATGTGGTGGACCATAACGCCTTTCGGACGGTTTCGAGGGCTGCGTTTTCAATCCGTGGTTATGCAAGGCAGCTTGCCAGGGCGAACCGGGACGTGTCGCATCCCTTGCACCGCGTTGCATTAAATTTTGAGCTGGGTCCTCGGGAGAAAGCCGCGGCTTTCGCCGGCAAGATGGTGTACGCGGGGGGAAACAAGCCCGCGCTTGCCGGGACTCAAATAAACCTTGCCCACGCCTTCGAATCAATCGGGAATTTCCGACAGGCTTTGAAGCACTTTGCGAAGGCGGGCGAGTTTGACCCCAGAAACATCTAGCGTGCTCTGGCAACTATTCAATATTCCAGCGCCAGAATAAAACGCGCTATGCAATGCGAGCAGTCAAGGATTATGGCCCAAGGGGTTTGAAAAAAGCCGGCGTTGGCCGCCCTTAAACCCCCGTCTGCGTCTTGAACTTGCCGTGGTATTCCGCCGGCGAGGAGAGCTTCTCGAACGTGACCTGGCAGATTTTTTCGCCCGGCCGCAAAAGCAGTGTCGCCGGGGAGAGGTTGACGATTTCTAGCACCTGCACGTTGTCGCTGCCGGGGTGGATGAGGCTGCTTGAAATGTGCACCATGAGCCCAAGCCTTGCAAAGCGGCTCCTTCCCTCGATGCGCGCGCAGTATTTCGGGGACAGGGTTATCCTCTCGCGCGTGACTCCCAGGACGAACTGCATGGGCGCAAGGCGCAGGGGCATTTGCCTCGAGGCGGACACTTTTTTCGAGGGGAAAACCGAGTTTTCACAGACTTCAATCGCGGCGTTTTTTTTGGCGAACACCGCAAATTCGCCGCCCAGGTGCAGGTCGATTGAGACCGCGCCGACGCACGAGGCGTCGAATGGCGCAATCGAGATTTCCCCCCTGCGCATCGCCGCAAGAATTTCCTTCCTTGAGAGCGTCATTGCTAATTCACTTTCCCGGCTGGCAGTCTGCGCCGGCCCTGCAGGTGCTGGTGCACCCGTTGATTGAATTTGGGCCCGCGCCGTACGGGTCGTACTGGTAGCCCATCGGGCAGCCGCATTCAAACCCGTTGAGTTCCAGCGTCGCGTTTTCGTTGCAGTAGTAGTACGGCGTCGCGTTCGAGCACTTGCGGTAAAGCGTGCCGTCGTCGCAGCCGGAAAAGCACCCGCTTGTCGCGGCATTGCATTTTTCCCCGAAACTGCAGCCGCACGCCTTGCAGTCCGCGGCCAGGGCCAGCGCGTCCCCGGTTTTCCTGCATGCCTGGAGGGCTTCGTTGCACTTCCCTTCCGCCGTGCCGTCTGCGCAGAATTTCACGGCGGCTTGCGGCGTGGGCGCCGGCGGTATTGGAGTATCGATTCCGAAAATGTTGAATGGCGTGGCAGTGGGGAACAACGGCGCGGGAGTCGCGTTGAGGGAAGCGTTTGCCGTCGCGTTTGAGAGGGGCTTTGCAGTGGCGGAAACGTAGTAGTATGCGCCGCCCAGTATGACTATCAGCCCTATGAGATAGCCTATGACGACCAATCCGATGCCTGCGCGCATGGGTAAGTGACGGCGGCCGGGCTTAAAAGCTTTTTCAGGTGGAGGGGGCTTTGCTAAATACGCCTTGAAAATCGTGCCGTTGTTTAGGCACTTATCTATCGGTTGTGAAACGAGGTTGCGGAATGTTTATATACCTATGAGCAGTTACTATGGGTATGGTAGAGTGCCCCAAATGCGGCTGCGAATTCGACGACTTGCTAACCTGCACCCGTTGCGGCCACTCTTGGAAACCACGCGGCGACACCCTGCCAACTGTCTGCCCTAGCCCCCAGTGCAAAAGCCCATACTGGAATAAGCCAAGGACGCGCAATACCAAAAAGAGGAGAAAGGCATGAAGCTTGCCTTAAACAAATTGCACGTAAAAGACTGCATCGAGTTCATGCGGGAATTGCCGCAAGATTGCATAGACGTTATCGTAACCTCCCCCCCGTATAATATTGGGAAGAAATACGCTGCCTACAAAGATGACAAGACCCGTGAGGAATACCTTGCGTGGATGGAACAGGTAGCCGTCGAAAGCAAGCGCGTTCTGAAGGACAAGGGTTCATTTTTCCTAAACGTGGGCGGCAAGCCCTCGGATTTGGTTATTCCCTACGATGTAGAAAAC
>JAZDFO010000127.1:0-18037 GCA_043807785.1 Microcaldota archaeon
TTCCTCGCATTCGACCTCGACGACTTCTGACGCAGGCAAAGGCAACGCCAGCAACGCCCCGTTCCCTTTTTTATTTAAAACGGCCCAGAGCAAGCCATGCCCCACACGCCCATGCACGAAATCGACTGGCACGCGCTCTATTCGCGCAAGACCGGCGGCAACCTGCTCTTCAATGAAAAGATGCTCGAGGAATACCGCAGGCAGGAGGCGCCGTTCGTGGAACTCGTCAAAAGGCACGCTGGCAAGGGAGCGCGGGGGCTGGACGCCGGCTGCGGCCTGGGAAGGATGGCGCTATTGCTGTCGCTGGAGGGCTACCGCATGACTGCACTGGACAAGGACGCGCGAATGTTGGAATTGGCGCAAAAGAACGTCGTCGGAAACGGCGGGAACGCTGATTTCATCGAAGGCGACCTAGCCAGCCTGCCATACGAGCCGGATTCCTTCGACTTCATCATCCACCCGGGCATCCTCGAGCACTATTCCGAGCAGCAGGCGAAGGAAATCCTGCACCGCCACCTCTCCGTCGCGCCGCTGGTAATCTTCTCCGTGCCGATTGAGGGCGAGAGGACCGTCGCGTATTTCGGCGGCGACACCATCGAAAGGAACATCCGCGGAATAAGCCAATGGAAGCGCGAGCTCGAGGAATTCAACGCCGCGGAAATCCTCGAGGCCAAGATGCGGAGCACGAACATGCTCGCGGCAATCAAGAGACAGCGATGGCAGTGCACCAAAAACGCGGTTGCGCAAACATCAATAAGCCCCAGCGCCAAGCAGAATGAAGGAATGCTGGAAACCCGACAACAACCTTAAATACCACTTAAACACATGTTTTTAGTGGTGGTTTAGGGTGGAAACGGTGGTTCGCTTCTCCGGCGTGCCGGAATACGTTTTAGACAAGCTGGTTTCAATGGGGTATTTTGCGACCAAGACCGAGGCCTTGCGGGCCGGAGTGCTCGGCCTGGGCAAGGAATACGGGGTTTTAGGCGAAGCGCAGAAGCTCGAGGACGAGATGGCTTCGCGGAAGGCGCAGCAGGTGAGCGGATTGGTAAAGGCGGGGAAGATGAAGACCGTTTCGCTTGACGAAGTCCTCAACAGACACGGCATAAAACGAAGCGATCTGAAATGAGCTATACCGTCTTGTTCACAACGGAGGCAGGCTCCATGCTGGATGCGTTGGACAAGTCGGTAAGAGTGCGGCTCATAAAGAAAATCGCGAAGATGGAACGCAAGGACCTGCCGTCGCGCCACCTCAAGGCCGGCCTGCCGCATTTCGTAGAGGAATCCGGCGGCTACAGGATAGTATTCGAGATGGAGGGCAAAACCAAGCTCGTCGTCTTTGTCGGAGACCACAAGCAGTACGAAAACTGGTACTCGCAGGCATAGAATGCGGCGAAAATAATTTATTTCAGGACGCAGAAAGGACAGCGGGCGTTCAATTCAGGGTGTTTTTGTATGAAAACGAAGAGGAAGGACTTGGTTCCAGTGGGATTCGACCCGAAGAAAGACAGGGAAGCGCCAAACGGCCCGTTCGGGGGCGTCTGGGGCGGATTCCTGATGCCAAGCATGCCTGGCCTGCGCGGCGCAATCAAGATGGCCGAGCCCGTCATCGACGTGTTCGAGCACGGCAGCGAGGTCGTCGTCACCGCCGAGATTCCGGGAACGAAAAAGGAGGACATCTCCATCAAGGTCGAGGAAAACGGGTTAAGTCTGCAGGTGGAAAAGAAAGAACAGCGCCAGGAGCGCAGGGAAGACGCGCGCAATGGCGGTTACAGCTTCTCGTCAAGCAGCAGGTTCGAGGGCTACAGCAGGTTCGTGCCGTTCGGCGCGTCAGTCAACGCCAAGGCGGCAAAAGCGACTTACAAAAACGGCGTGCTCGAAGTGCGTATACCGAAAGCGGTGGCGGGCAAGGCGCACGGGCACGAAGTGAAAGTCGAATAGGGGGAAAGGCACAGAACGTTATAATGAGAAAATCCATTCCTCTCTCGGTTTCCAAACCGGCGGCAGATGGTTTGCCTTGAATGTGCCTTCCTGCACCTTGATTTTAGCCAGGAGTTCGTCGAGGTAAAAAGAAGGCGCGGAATGCCTCCGCTTGGCTTGTTCAAGCGCACGGGTAACAGTTAACGGCGCCTTGTGAGCGAATCTCCAAATCAGCATGTAGAATGCGCAAGGCTGGTGCTGGCCAGTTTCCCGGGCGTTGAGGCCTGCGATTAGCGTAGGAAGGACCTTTCCGGCGGGCATGCGCATCAGCATGCGCTGTGCGTGCGCATCGAATCCGGGGTATTCGAAATACTTCGTTCCGAGATTATTCAGGTTGTGTGCCAGCCCCCAGATGTTTATTGCCTCCATCAGCTTGACGTTCTTCGGATGCCGCTTGAGCATTTCATCAAAATCCGGCTCCGGCGCGGCGCGCAACCTCTTTTCCAGCACGACGGCAATCCAATGGCTGGAGCGGTTGATGAGGTTATGATAGAAACCCCTGCCGTTTTCCTCGACGACATATCTTGGAGGCGCATTGGAATCGACGAAAAATGATTCCATTCTAGGGGTTCTCGCCAGGTAAGGAAATTCAGGAATGGTTTCGCCTGCCGGAACTCCCGGCGTACGGATGACTTCCAACGCGCGCCGGATTTTGCTGAAGCCCTTCTTGGACGGCAGGACTGCCCCCTTCAACTCGATTTTCGCGTCAAGAGCCTCCGGGTGCGGGCTGAGCAGTTCGCGGTCGTCCGCCGTGCAGCCTCCAGGGGGAATCAATAGAATGCGCCTAACAGTCTCGCCGGCTTCATTCCTAAGCGCGAGATAATGGTGCGTTGAGCGGGAATGGGCGCTCCAAGGCTGGGTTCCAAACAGGTGACGGGCTTCGCGCTGCACCATCGGCGAGCCCACGATTTCTTCAAGGCCAGGCATAGCCAACTGATGGAAGACAGGTAATATAAAACGCCCATCAAGCAGCACGCGTGCCTCCTGAAAACAACTCCGGCTTTTGCCGCGCTTCCCGGCAGGCAGGCACTGGGTTTTTATTCCATCAGCTCAAGCAACAAAGCGGGCAAGGGGAATCTCCAATGCGGCAGGATGGATTGGAGATTGATTAATGCAGGAAAAGAAGCTTGCGGCATTGTGCGCCGCCGGGGCGTTGCTGGGCATACTGATTCTGGCGGCGTATTCGTCTTCGCTTGCGCCGCAGGAAAAAGACATCGCACAAATCAGTGCAGCAGACGAAGGAAGGCTGGTTACGGTCGCAGGCAGCGTCTCTGGCGTCTATTCGCGCAGCGGCAACTGGTTTTTCACCCTGTGCAGGACTTCGTGCATCAAGGCATACGTCCCGCCGGGCGCGGCGAAATCCATTGGCGCGCAAACTGACTTGAAGGCCCTGCGCAAGGGCTCGTGGATACTGTTTTCGGGCAAAATCTCCACATACAAGGGCGCGCTGGAAATCGTGGCGCAGGGTTCGGGGGCAATCGAGGTGCTGCGGCAGTGATTGAGGAATTCCTCGCAGGCGCTGCCGCCGGAGGGCTCGGAATCCTGCCATTTTTGCACGTCAACGCAATCCTGCAGGTAGCCACAGAATGGCTGCCGGGAGGGGAAGGGCTTTGGGTTTTCGTCGCCGCGCTGTCGCTGTCACACTTGGTTTTCAGCGTGCTGCCTTCGCTTATTCTCTTCCTGCCAGGCACGGATTACGTGGCAAGCCTGCTGCCGCTGCAGAGGATGGCGCAGGAAGGCAAGGCCGCCGTTGCGATTAAGGCGGTCGCGGCGTCCACGCTTGCCGGGTTGTGCATCGCCGCAGCTGCATTGCCGCTCGTGGCGGCGGCGCTTCCGCTGGCAAAGGCTGCGCTCGGCGGCGGCGCCAGGTATTTGCTGCTCGGGGTTGTCGTGCTATTCTTTGCATCGATTCGGGGGTGGAAAAGCCGCGCACAATCGGTTGCCGTCTTTGCGCTTTCCGGGCTGCTTGGATGGGTTTCGCTCTCGCAGCCGCTGTTGCAGGAGCCGCTTTTCCCGCTTTTGACTGGGCTGTTTGCAGTGCCTGCAATCCTGCTTGCGCGCGGGGAATCTGCAAAGCTCGTTGGAAACGACGCGCAGGAAGCGCGCTTCGACTTGCGGCTGGTCCTGCTCGGCGCCGCAGTCGGGGCGGTCTCATCACTGCTGCCGGGAATGTCGGTTTCCGTGCTGTTGTGCGCCTGCCTGCTGGCGGTAAAGGAAGACGATGCGGCGTTTCTCTCGCTTGCGCCGGCGCTCGCCGCATCCAAGACGCTCTACGACCTGCTCTCGCCGGTTACAGTCGGCAAGGCGCGGAGCATGGGAGCAGTTCTGCTGCAGGATGGAGGGGTTGGGGCGGCAGGCGCGCCAATCATTGCCGCCGCGGCGCTCGCAGGCGCAATGCTGGCAACCGCGGTTCTCCTGCTTTCCTACAGGAAAATCGCGCCTGCGATGGCTGGGCTTGACATGAACAGGCTGCGCAGGGCGGCGCTTGCCGTGCTGCTGGCGGCAATTGCAGTTCAAGGGGGAGTTGCCGGAGTTTTGCTGGCGTTCTCTGCGGCTTGCGTTGGCGCGCTGCCGATTCTGCTGGGCCTGCGCAGGAGCCTTGCAACTGGGGCGCTGCTGGTGCCTGCGCTTTGCTACGGCTTTGGGGCGGCGTAGAGCGCGGCGATGGTTTAAATACGATGGCGGGATTAGTAGGCGCATGAATCGCGCGGCACGAAAGGCGCAGGCGGGGCTGGAAATGTTCCTCGTATTCAGCATAGCGCTGCTCATACTGTTCTGGTTCTCCAACTACCTTGCCATGTTCACGGAAAGCATCTACGGCAGCGGCTTAAACCAGCAGCAGCGGCTGGCAAACCGCAACCTCGCCGTGCTGGCAAACGAAGTGTGCGCTACTGGAGTGAACCTCTCGGTAAAGGCGCCGTGCCTGACCCGCGGCAGCGACAGCATCCTTTACCGCGTATTCAACAAGTCCGACGGGCAGGAAATATACATCTACAACGCCGTTTCGGGGTTCGAGTCGCACGAAAGCATCAACTGCAAAGCCAACGTCATTGACACGGGATACATACAATGCAGCTCGTTTGAGAAGATATGCATGAAAAAAGACGCGCTTAACTACGTGTTGATTTCAAGGGGTGCCTGCGATTGAGGGCGCAAGTGTTCAGCATAGACTTCGTCATGGCATCCGCGATACTCCTGCTCTGCCTGGGCATCGCACTGCAGGTGACGGACATGGCGCAGCGCAACGCCAGCCAGTACGCGGCATTGCAGACCAACAACGCGGAAGCAATCGCCGCCAACCTCACCGCAGGCGGCCAGGGGATACCGGGATTCCGCAACTACACGCCGTACTGCTTCAAGCGAAGCGGCTTTCCCAACGAAAACACCTGCGGGGGCTTTTCCTGCGTGGGCAACACCCATGCTGCAATCCGCCTGGTGAACTGCGCGGGGGCACCGTGCACAATAGAGGTAAGGGCCTGTGCGTGAAAAAGCGTTCATACTCACCGCCGACGCGCTTTTTGCGCTGACCGCCATTGGATTGCTGGCAACAGCCTACGCGGTGCTCGGCTCCTCCCGGCCGCAGGCAGTCAAATACGCTGACTTGGAGCAGCAGGGCCGCGACTACCTCGAGCTGGTCTACCGCGGGGGGTTTGACAACTTCACTGCCGACAATTTCTCGACGCTCACCCTCCACAACTGCAGCGGCGGCTGCCTCGGCACCAGATTCTGGGGCTTCGACTCCGAGGCAGAAGCCGGCGAATGGAACAACCTTTCAACCGACTGGAGCTATGATGCGGCAACACACGTATACAAATTCACAAACAGTAACCCCGTATACAGCTCAAGCTACACGGGCAAGCCTTCCTGGAGCAGCTACAACATAACCGCGAGGGTCCTTTGGAGCAATTGGGCAAAGCCCGGAGTCGGCCTGTATGCCAATGCGACCGGCGCGAGGTATGCCTGCATCATCCATTCAGGTTCAGTACCTAATCCAAATAGTATACACCTAGAGAAAATAGCTAGGTGGGGCTTGGAGCCAGGAATACAGTCTTCAATTACATTAAATATATCTGTAGTAGAAAGTACGGTGGGCGATTATGAAAACGGCTGGCACACAATCAACTTCAGCGTCAGGGACGGAAACCTTACCTGCATCGTGGACAACGGGCTGAACAACCAGACGGCAATTTTTTATGACCCGGCGCCATTGCACGCAGGCATGGCGACATTGGAGACAAGGGGCGGGAGTGCAGCAGCAGTTCAGTTCGACAACGTTTCCGTCGGGCTCGTGCCCGAGCGCGCACCAGCCGGGGCGAACTTCTCATTGCGCGCCTCGATGCTGGAATACCCGTGGGCCTGCGGGTGCAACCCCGCAGCGGCGGTTTGCTACGTCAACAAGACGGAAAGGTGCCTCGGCGGCCAGGAACGGCTCGACCGAAGCTGGATAGTGAGGGAGGCGTGGGTGTCGTAATGCGCGGGAAACTTGTAAAAAGGCGCGGTTTCTTCTCGTTCGCGGTCATCGCCGCAGTCACTGCAGCAATCATCCTTTTGGCCGCGTACGCGCGGTCGTGGAACGACTACCGCAACACACAAATCTATGATTTGGAGGCGCGGCTGGTTTCGCAGAGGGCCAACGACAGCGCGCGGTTCCTTTCCGGCATGCTCGACGACGCCATTCTCGACGGCGAGTACAACAAGCTCGGGTGCGGCTGGAATGGCCAAAAAAACGCCACCGACGCGTGCGATAACATTACCAAAATTTTCCACGGATACTTGAACGCAACCGCCAACCTGTCTTCCAACGGCACTACGTTTTACAACACCAGCCCGTACGTCATCGAGTGCGGCAACAGCACTTGGACATCGTCAGCGGCGGGAGCCAGCATTTTGCACAATACCAGCCTGTTTTTCATCAACCTCACGGCAAACTTCACCGTCAACACCACAAACGCCAGGATGCATGTCGACGCGTTCATCGACAAAATGTCGCAAATCAACATAAGCAGAAGCGGGGCTTTGCACGGCAACTACTTCAACACATCAATAAACGGCAGCTACGGGCGCACGCAGGGGTTTTACGCCAACTGCACTTGATTGCCGGTGGTACAGGCGCGTTTTCCCAGATGCCGACAAGGCAGGCGGACAGGCAAAGAGTTAAATAAAAGACTAAAGCGTAGTCTAGCGGGGAATTGGGTTAATGAGGCAGGCAATTATCCTGGTGTTCTTGCTGCTGGCGGCGTTTGCGCTGTACATGGCCATGCCGCTGGCGGCGCAAAGGCCGGTTGCCGACAACACCGCCAGGCAGTTCGTGCTCGAGGACGCCAAAAACGATTACCCGAGCGCCACGGTAGAAGTTCTCAACGCCGAAAAAAGCGGGGGCGCGTGGCAAATCGACGTCAAGATTGCGCTCGACGCGCACTCCAAGTGCCCCAAGATTTACAAGCGCTACTACAATTACCCGCCGATTTACTTCCGCGAGGAAGTCATCAACGACAAGTGCGCTGCCAGCGGGAGCATAATCTACTCGGAGGAGGCCATCCTCGCATCCGCAAAAACCGCGGCGGTGATGCGGCTCCCGGACTCGGCGAGTGCCAGCGCGCGCTCGTATTCCGGGGACGAAATCAAGGCAATGCAGGCCTGCGCGATCTCGTGCTCGGACATCGAGGAATTCTCCAAGCAGCTGCCGGCAGCCAAGCTCTGGATAATCGAATGGCAGTACGGCAGCGCAACCACGCTAGTCGCGGTCGACGAGTACGGAAAGGCATTGGCCAGCGGCTGAACTCGCGCGCTTTCAAAGACGGCTCATACCACGAACAGCTCGCGGCAGTGCCGGCAGAATTCGGCGGTCTTGCGGTCCAAAAACAGGAGGTTGCGCGCCTGGTTCATCACGCAATGCCGGTTGGCGCAGTGCCCGAGCCCCAACAGGTGCCCCAGCTCGTGCACGCACTTCTTGTAGAGCCGGCGGCGCAGCAAATCATCGTCCTTTTTCCCCTCCAGCGCGGGATTGAAGGCATGGTAGCTCACCAGCGCAGCGCGGCCGTTGTTCTCTGCGACTCCGAACACCTGCCTGCGCGCGCCGGCGAACAAGTCGTAGGGAAACAAGCCGAGCACAAACGCGCGCGACTCCTTCGGATACTGCGTGGAAAGCCATTTTAGAAGCGCTGGAGCGTCCCACTGCCCGCGAGCGTCGTGGTAATGGGAATAGTCCGCCCGCAATGGCTTTTTGAGCAGCTCGACCTCGGAATTGAAGCGCGCAGAAAGCGCGGTCTTGAGGAAAGACGCGTGCGCGCACGGGCGCTCGATTTCCGCAAGGATGATTTTCACGCAGAAAGCAGCGCAGCCAAGGTTTATAGGCGTTTTGACCAATATCTCTGCATGGCAAACCGGGAATTAGGAAGAGTTGCTGCCGCAAGGTTGGCGGAAGTCCAAGACAAGATGGACGGATTCTTCTCAAAGAGCAATATGACTGAAAAAGACGTGGAAAAGCATTCGCGCATTGTAAACGAAAAAGTTTGGCAACGGCATAAGCAGAAATTGGGTTTGTAGGCGGGCAATTGAGTTCGCCGTAGATGCAAACGGCTTGATCTCAGCCATGCTTGCGGACAGAGACTGTTGGGCGGTTATCCGACGCTCGGGCGGATGACGATGCTGTTGTCCTTTGTCGTAATGTAGACCTTCTCGCGGGGCTTGAGGCCGAGCATCTTCGCTATGGAGGCCGGAATCGGGACGGCAAGTGAAGAGCCGGCGCGGACGACGTGCCGTTCTTGCGCCACAGCCTTGTTTATGGCCTCGACTTTCGCCATTACCTCCCTGCCGTAGCTGACATGGCCGTAGTCGCACTTGAAGGCATCAGCGTACACACCGGGCGAAAGCTCGTCCTTGAAGGCATGCAGCCTCCCCTTGTTGCATACACCACAGAGTTTGCCGTTGAATTTCATTACAACCATATGTATGAAAAGCATTAAAAACATTAAACTTATGAATTATGTTAACTGATGGAGGTGGTTGAAATGACACAGATGCTTTCCGTGCCGCTGCCGGACGACCTGAAAACCGGCCTGGACAGGCACAAGGAAATCAAGTGGGTGGAAGTGGCCCGGCAGGCATTAAGGGACAAGGTGGAGGCCCTCGACGAGATGGACGGATTCTTTTCGAAAAGCAAGGTGACTGAAAAAGACGTGGAAAAGCATTCGCGCATTGTAAAAGCAAAGGTTTGGCGGAGGTATAAGAAGGAACTGGGGTTGTAGATGGCAATCGAGCTCGTCATAGACGCAAACATCTTGTTTTCTGCTACGCTGACGGACGGCATGTCAAGGCGCTTGATTCTCGACCCCAGGCTCAAACTATATGCCCCGGCGTACCTGTTTGCGGAATTTACCGAGCACGTGCAACATGACGCGGAATTCTCAGGGAAACTCCCGCAAAACGAAGAAACCCTTATGATTATGGAACGGTTCCGGCAAGCGATTGAGGTCATACCGCTGGTCGAGTTCGAAGGCAAGCTCCACGAGACATTGAAAGACTGTGCAGACCCATTTGACGCACCATATATTGCCCTTGCCGACTTGCGAAGGATACCGCTGTGGTCCAACGACAAGAGGCTCAAAAGGCAGGCAGGGGTAAAAGTGCTCAACACGCAGGAAATACTAAAGCTGCTCGAACAGGAGACTTAACTAATCAGACCACGAGCATGAGCAGGCCCAGGAAAACCAGCAGTGCGCCCAACAGGATGACTCCGCCCTGGACTGCGACGACGAGCATTATCCACGGACCCGCGGACTGGAAGGCGTACAAGTAAGTGCCAGCCATGACGACGAGGCCAAGCAGCAGCGATGCTATTGCAGTCTTGCTTATCATGCCGAGGGCACTGTTTAGGATATGAAGTCTTCGAGGAGCTCAACTGCGCGCCGGATGCTCTGCGCAATCTGCTTTTCGCTCTTTGCGCCGCTGCAGATTACCTTGCCGTTCTTGAAAAGCAGCAGCGTCGTGCCGATTTCCTTCAGGCGCATGATTGCGCCCGGGAACTGCTCGGGCTCGTATTCGACGTTGTCGACTTCCATCGCGATGTTGAACAGGTCGAGCTCGACTTCCAGGTTGGCCGAGGCGACTATGTTCTCGACCTTGAAGTTCATGTTTATCTTCTTGTGCTTCTTTTTTGCCATAGTGATAAAACCTATTAAAAAGTAGTTTATAAAGCCATCGGTTTAAGTACGGAAACCCGCAGCAACCAGTTTAGCCCGGCCCCCATTCGCTGCTGCCCACTATCCAGCCGGCGACGACCAGCCCGAACACGAAGAATTCCATTTTCACCCACCCTACATTATGAGGTACATGAAGGCCATGAAAGCCACGAAAAGGATGCCTACGCCAAAGCGGCTCCACGCCCGCTCTAGCAAAAGCAGCGCCCCGGTAAGTATAAGCAAAGTGTCAATGCCGTGCAGGTTGACGCCGACGAGCTTGTCTGCAATGCTGCCGGTAAACGGCCAAAGAAGAGCTGCAATCGGGATGCCGACAGACATGTTGAGGACTATGATTACCACCACCATGGCCATAATCAGCGTGCCTAGCGAGTCCTGCCCAATCATATAAAACACTAACTACCAATAAGTAGTTACAAGTATTTAAAGGTTGCCAGTAGGCTAAATCATGCCGCCGGTTGCCGACACTATCCACAGGATTGCGGACATGTAGAAGAGAATCTTTGCGCCGGGCAGCAGTTGGGACATGAAATAGTCCGGTGCAAGGAAGAAAAACGCCATGAGGAAAAGGCCCAAAGGATTCCCCCAAAGGAACATCACGGCACCCTCCGGAGAATAGCCGAACGCGAACATGGCGACGAGGATGAAGACTATCTGCAATGGAACGAACAGGGCGATGAACTCTTCGACGTTGGCCATGATATAACCTAAACTACCATTTAGTAGTAACAAGTATTTAATGGTTGTGGAAGGGCGACGCGGGCAACGGAAAGGAACAAACGAGCCATAGGATGAAACGGGTCATGGGCGGCAGGGCAAATGGATAGCCTCCCTCTAACGCTCCAGAGAAAGCTTTAAAATTGGCGGCAGGCATAAAAGGCAAGTTGGCGCACAGTACTTACGCGCATTCGCCTAGAGGGGTGTCGGTCTTGAAGAGAAGCCACGGAAAGCAAGCGGGGAAAAGCAGGAACCTTACCAAAAAGCCGAGGCTCTCGCCGACCAAGGAGCTCGCGCGCTACCCCATAGGGACGATGGTGCGCATCGACGTCAACCCGGCTTACGCGGAAGGCCAGCCGCACTTGCGCTTCAACCACAAGATGGCCAAGATTTCCGGCACGCAGGGCAACGCCGCGGTCATTGCGGTCAAGGACGGCAACAAGCTCAAGACGCTCAACATTTCGTTCATCCACTTGAGCAGGATTTAGTACACAAAATCGACGGCTATTACCAAAACGGAGGTAGATTTCCATGAACGTCATTGAGGAAAAGAAGCTTGCCTACGCGGATGCAAAGGCGCTGCTGACCAAGCGCAAAAAGGACGCGCCTGAAATGGGCTACGAGCAGGCCAACACCCTCGAATACCTCGAGAAATTCACGCACTTGGACGCCGACGGCTCCGCCAGGATGAAAAAGGAGCTTGAAGAGCTGGGTTTCCTCACGGAAGCGCAGATTGCCGACCTGGTCAACATTGCGCCGAAAAAGGACGAGACAGTCAAGGCAGTGCTCACGCGCGAAAAGCTGCCGGTGAGCGCAGAGCAAGTCAAGGAAATAGCGAAAGTCTGCAAGAAATACGCCAAGTGAGGCCAAACCCCCATGTTCAAAAAGGAGGAGTACGCGCTCGTGCTCGACTTTCTTCCCACCGGCAAGGCCGGGGAGGCAAGGCAGGAGCCGACCGCGCAAGTCATAGGCGAATCGCAGTTCACCTTACTGGAAGTCGTGACCAAGCCCGGAGTCGACCTAAAACGCCTCGACCGCGTCTACATCGGAATGGGCGAGCGCGACAAGATTGAGCGAATCAAGTGCAGGCTCACTTATGCGCAGCTCACCAACGCGGCAGTGCAGGAGGCAGACACGGCAATTCGGCAGATTGTGCCACAGCGCGAGCAGGACTTCGTTGGCTTCATCAACCGCGCCGGGCCCATCAACATCAGGATTCACTCGCTCGAGCTGCTGCCCAACATCGGCAAAAAGAACCTCGGGTCGCTGCTGGCCGAGCGCGACAAGAAGCCGTTTGCGAGCTTCGAGGACATCCGCCTGCGCGTGCCGCACCTCTCGCACGTCCAGGACAGCATACTGGCGCGCATAGTGCAGGAACTCAAGGCCGAGGAAAAATACTACCTGTTCGTCAAGATTCCGCCGCGCGAGGACGAGGAAGGCGAGCGCAGATTCGACAGAGGCAGGGAAGGCGGCTACGGCGAAAGAAGGCTCGGAGACCAGCCGAGATACTGACGCCGGATACACCAAACTTTGAAGTCCAGCGCAAGCAAGCCCACCGGAAACGAGGCCGCAATGCATTTAATATCATATTGGTATCATTTAGTGGGTGAGGCAGGGATGGAGATGGTGGTCAGGATGGAGGGAATGGTTGAAAGCGTCCTCAACAAGCTGGTGGACAAGGGCTACTACAAGACGAAGTCCGAGGCATTGAGGGCTGGAATACTCGAGCTGGGCAAGGAATACGCGCTCGTCGGGGATGAAGATTACATGGTAAGCAGGAAGCTTGAACGGTTGGAGCGGCAGGCGGCGCAAGGGAAGTTGAAATTTACTCCCATCGATGAAATCGCTAAGAAATACGGCGTATGAACATGGCCTACGAAGTTTTGCTTGAAGACGCGCCCAAAGCCGCGTTAGGTAGCTTGGACAAGTCCGTAAGGGAACGCATCATCAAGCGCCTGCTGCGGATGAAAGACGAGCCGCCGGGAAGGCACCTCAAGCATGGCTTGCCTTTTTTCGCGATTAAAATCGGCCAGTACCGCATAGCCTACACTTGCAGGGAAAGCGTCAAGAAAGTGTATTTCGCCGGTGACCACAACGGGTACGAGCGATGGTTCCGCTCGCTCTAACAGAGGGGAATGGCTTGATAAGAAAATGCGTCGTGTGCGGGGCAAAAATTCAGATAGCCCTCGGCCCAGGAGGGAAATACGACAACGGCCACTATTTCGGGGTCATGAAGCTGCCCGTAGGCAAAGGGAAATACGAGAAAATCGGCCGCTCCAAATTCGGAAGGCATTCCTTTGACGTAGTGAAATGGACGGGAAAGGAGAAGGAAATCGAATACTGGGAGTGCAACGATTGCTGGAAGGAAGCGGGGAAAGACCAGGAAGGCGGCGGCAAGCGGATAAAGGCGCACCGAGCTCGGGGAATGTCGGCAAGTCACCCTCAAGCAAGGCTCGCCTGAACAGAGCGCAACGAAGCCACCTTTAAATTCCTTGCCGCAGTGGCTAGTGCGCCGGCCGGGTTTTCCGAGCCGATGCGGGGCGTGCTGCAATGGTTTTTCTCAAGGCAAGGATTTTCGAGATAGAGCAGGGCCAGAACGAGATAGTGCTCAACGAGGAAAGCGCGCGCTCGATGGGCCTCAACACTTCCGACCGCGTGCTGCTTGCGCTGCGCGGCAGGAAAGCCGTCGCCATCGTAGACACGTCCCACCAGTGGGTAAAGCCCGGCGAAATCGTGCTTTTCGAGGAGGTTTCCGAAGCGCTAGGCGCAGGGAAGGGCGAGCTTGTCTCGGTCGAGCCGATTGCGCGCCCAAACAGCCTGGACTTCATCCGCAAGAAGCTCGACGGCAAGGCGCTTGCGGATTCTGAAATTGCGGCGATAATCGACGACCTCATGCACGAGACGCTCTCGGCGACGGAACTTGCTGCGTTCATCGCCGGGATTTACTGCAACGGCATGACAACGGAGGAGACCGCCGCGCTCACCAACGCGATTTGCGGCTCGGGGGAGACGCTGAGCTTCGGGGACGAGATTGCCGTGAGCTCGCACAGCATCGGCGGCGTGGCAGGAGACCGCGTCTCGCTGCTCATCGTGCCAATCATAGCCTCGTTGGGCATCAAAATCCCAAAGACCGCCAGCCGCGCCATTTCCTCTGCCAGCGGCACCGCGGACGCTTTCGAGGTGCTCGCCAGGGTGGCGCTCGACATTGACGAAATCAGGCGGGTGGTGAAAAAAACCAACGGCTGCATCGTATGGGGCGGCAGCGTGAGGCTGGCTAGCGCCGACGACAAGCTCATCCGCATACGCAACCCGCTGCGCCTGGACCCCAAGCCCCTGCTGTTGAGCAGCATTTTGGCGAAGAAGAAGGCCGAGGGCGCGCGCTACGTGATAATCGACATCCCCGTCGGCCGGGGCTCGAAAATCGAGAAAATCGAGGACGGCAGGGCGCTGGCGGTCGAGTTCGAGGCGCTCGGAAAGCACCTGGGCATGGAAGTCAAGTGCATCATCAGCGACGGAAGCTCGCCGCTGACCAACTGCATCGGCCCGGCGCTCGAGGCAAGGGACGCGCTGGACACGCTGGAGAAGAAGAGGCAGAACATGCTGATGGAAAAGTCGTGCATCATGTCGGGAATAATTTTGCAGATGACGCGAGGGGTGAGCAGAGAGGAAGGCTACCGGCTGGCAATGCAGCAGGTGATATCGGGAAAGGCGCTTGAGAAGCTCCAAGAGATCATCGTCGCGCAGGGCGGCAAGGCCGTCGCATCGCAGGACGTGAAAATCGGCAGGCTGCGCGCAAGCGTGCTGGCGCAAGAGTCCGGCAAGGTCAGCCACGTGGACAACAAGGCCATCTCGCGCGTCTGCCGCATGCTCGGCGCGCCGTCCGACAAGCAGGCGGGAATGATTCTCAAGGCCAGCAAGGGCCAGCACATCGAAAAGGGCCAGGAAATCATGGAGCTGGTGAGCAACAGCCCCGACAAGATAGCCTACGCCCTTGCACAGCTCAAGTCAATCCAAGTGTTCGAAGTCGAAAACATCATACTCGACGTGGTGTGAGCCGCACGGCAACCCACCCCCTCCCGAACGAGGCCCATTCGAACCCACCCACCCCAGCGAATTAAACCTCCACCCGCCTCCACGACTGGACGCCCTCCGAAAAAAGGCATTCGGTTCAAAGACAGCAACCGCCTCTGTAAAGGCCGTGACCCAAAAAGAAGTGTTTGAAATTTCGAAAGAATTCAGACAAAGGCAGTCAACCACCTTTAGAAAAGTAATGGCCAGACTTCCATCCCAAATCAGTGCAATAATTTCCGATATTGATTTGGATTCATTATTAAAATGAAAGCGGGGGTTAGGAAGGGGTTGCCGGGGGAAACCTTAGGGAGTATAGGAAGGGAATAAAAGATGGCGCAGTAAAATTTACTCCATGTCATTCGTTGTTGGCTTTGACTCGGCAGAATACAGGCGGCGCTTCGACATAAGAGACAGGACGTATTTGTGCAGGGGATTGATTGGAATCGGAGTGCAAGTTGAAGACCCCGTTGCCTTCAAGAAGGCGTATGAGGACGCCATGGCCTGCGTCTTTAAGGAATTCAAAACCGACCGGAAACGACCCGCGTACTGCGCTGCGGAAATCTCGGCCATTTTCGGAGCAAAGACATTCGACAGGGAAAAAGAAGCCATTGAATTATTTTTCAACAAAGTTTTGCCCTCAATCCGCGAAATCAACTTTTTCTACACTTACCTGTTCCATATCGACAAAGTCAAGGTGTTCGGCGCAGACTCGGAAGGGGTCTCGGAAATACCAGTAATTTCCAGGGAAGGCAACGCCCAGGATTTCTACGACTTAATGGCATCCGCGTACCCGATGGTTTGCGCATGGAAATACTCGGTGGAAAAGCCGAAGGAAGAGCTGTTGCTGGATGCATTCCAAGGAAAAGCGTCTCCAGCATGGCAAGAATTTAAAAGTAAAACCCGGTTCAGGGTCTATTACAACGGCGACCGCTGCAACCCAATCATCTCAACAGCGGACTTAATCACGAGATTAGTCAAGCTCAGGATGCTGGAATGCAAGGCGCGTTTTCTCGAAAGGGAAATGTCGTCGTTACTGCCAGAATCCGGCAAAAAAACCAAGATACATTTCCTTGGCTCGATTTACCTTCGGAAAATGGCCCCCCACAAGCGCACGAACATTGACGGCGCGGCCAACATGAACCACCCGACCTATTTCATTGTGAGGGAAACACCGAAGGACCCCGAGGAAAGGGCCATGATTGAATCAACGCCAGCATTCGATAAAATCCTGAAGAAAGCCTTTGAGCAAGACGCGGGCGTAAAATTCTTCCACGGCGACGGGGACCCAAGGTTCATGCAGGAAAAAGACGTATTGTTCACAATAGGGGAAAGAGGAGAAAAAATAGCCGGAAACCTGAAGAAACTGGGGATAAAATTCGTGTCTCAAGACATTACAGCGCTTACATAATAAAATTTAGTATGATACAACGGCTCCCTACATGGGCTGCCGTTGCAATTAAACTACTACCCGCCCTACTTAAAAGCCTTTCCGGTCGGCCTAGCTTGTTCTCCACCCCCCCCTATTCAAGGAATACCTCCTGCGCAGAAAATAGGCAAAGTAATACAAGCCGTTGTATTAGATTGTTGAACTCAACCCAAACAACTCGAACGGCGCGGCATGCCAAAGGCGCTTGAAGGCAACGGTTACCGGCGGACAATAGTCTTTAAATCGGCTAGCCGTTAGTAAACGCATGGCGAGGCTCGCGACGGAGAGGGAAATCAACGCGCTGCTCAAGAAGTACGGCATCCCCCACGTGAGGGAGGAGACCGCCAAGGACTTCGAGGGCCTGCTGCGCGCGAGCAAGAAATTGCGGAGGCCTTGGGTGCTCAAGATAATCTCACCGGAAGCCACGCACAAGACCGACCGGGGGCTGGTGAGGCTGCACATCGATGACGAGGGCGAGCTCGTGCGCGCTTTCGAGGAGGTGAAGAGGAAGGCGCGCGGGCTGAAAGTGGAATGCTTTTTGCTGCAGGAGCAGAAGAAGGGCGTGGAATTCATCGTCGGCGGCAAGCGCGACGCGAGCTTTGGCAAGGTGCTGGTATTCGGCCTTGGCGGCGTGTTTGTGGAACTGCTTAAAGAGCGCGCAATCCGCGTGCTGCCGGCAGGCAAGGCCGAGCTGCACGGCATGGTGAGGCAGACCAAGGCGTACGCGTTTGTCAAAGGCTACCGCAACCAGTGGGTCTCGGAGGCGAAGATAGTGGGTTTGCTGGAAAAGACTGCAAGGATGCTCGAAGATAACGACGCGATCGAGGAATTGGATTTCAACCCGGTAATCGCCAACGGAGACGAGCTGTGGGTCGCAGACGCAAGAATAGTCCTGAGGGAATGACATGGAGGCGCGCAAGGAAGAGGCATTGAATGTGCTGGCCAACCCGCACAGCGTTGCAGTCATCGGGGCGTCGCATGATAAAAAGTCGGTCGGCTATGGCGTGCTCAAAAGCCTCGTCAAGGGAGGAGTATTGCGCTCGGAAGGCGGCCTGCCGTTCCCGGGCGAAGTCCACGCAATCAACCCCAATGCTCGCGAAATCCTTGGCAAAAAATGTCACGCGCGGGTTCAGGACGTGGCCGGGCCGGTTGACATGGCCGTAATCTGCGTGCCGGCGAAGATTGTGGCAAAGGTAGTGCTCGATTGCGCCGCAAAAGGCGTAAAGGCCGTAGTGATTATCTCGGCAGGGTTCGCCGAGGCCGGCGAAGAGGGCAAACGGCTCCAGGACGAAGTCGTCGAAATCGCGAAAAGCAACGGAATCGGCGTGCTCGGCCCCAATGTGCTGGGAATCATCCGGCCTTGCGCGCGGCTTAACGCCAGCTTCGCGCTTGCCGCCCCAGCCAAGGGGAAAATCGCGTTCATTTCGCAAAGCGGCGCGCTTGCAGACAGCATCGTCGACTGGGCGCTCGAGGCGCGCTACGGGTTCTCGTTGCTGGCAAGCCTGGGAAACGCCGCAGACATTGACGCGGCCGACCTTTTGGAGTTCTGCGCCAAAGACGGGGAAACCAGCGCAATCGCCATGTATTTGGAGGGCCTCCGGGACGGGCACCGGTTCATGGAAGTCGCCAAAAAGGTCGCGCGCAAAAA
>JAZDFO010000128.1:0-8240 GCA_043807785.1 Microcaldota archaeon
CGAGTGCGAAGTCACGAAAGCTCCGTCCGACACAATAAGTGGGGGCTGGCCGGCCAAATTATAGTAAACGTAGCTGTCGCGGGCCTGCGCGGTTTCCCAGCGGATTACTGCGCTGCTGGTCGTTATATTAGTCGCGCGCTCGCCGGATATTGGGGCGGGGAGGCAGGTAAACCACAACACGGCGTTATTATTGTCCCCGTTCGATTCCTCGATGACCCTAAAATGATCTGCCATAGATGCCGCAAGCTCGCTCCCGGGCGAAGCGCAGGTCGTATGACGGTCAAACGATGCGCTTTGGCCTGGCGCAAGAGCGGGAACGGCTACGGTGATTATGGCTTCGTGGCTGCTCGTTTGAACCCATAAAGTTGAGGCGCCTGCGGTTGCAGTTCCAATGTTTTCTACGGTAAAAGTCTGGTCTGCCGGGACTCCGACTTGAGGATTGGTATTAGGCATTGAAATGGTTGAAATCAGGTCGGGCAGTGGGCCGGGGGGGGGCAATGCATTCTACGAATACCTGGTATTCATTGTTGTCCTCGTTTGATTCGGCAATCCATTCGCCTTCGTCGGCATTAGAATGCCAGCTGAAAGAACCGCCTTCAGGGCAGACAAAATCATGCGTCGACGTGCCGCTTTGGCCGGGGTTCAGCGGCGGAACAGTATAGGGATAGCAGCTTCCTTCTCCGCACATTCTCGTGTACGACTCTGCAGCCGCGGTATTTCCCGCATTCGTCGTCGTGACAGAAACCACAACCGACTGGCCGACTGGCACGTTATTTGCACTAATTGAAACCAAGGACACCATGTCCGGAAGCGCCCATGCAACCGGAACGAACAGCGAGACTAGCAGCATGGACGAAAACGCGGTTGAAATCAGGCGCATAAGACCACCATTTGAGAATGACGCACAGCAGCCTTAATAAAAACTCTCATGCTCTCTCATGACTCGCGCCAGTAGCTCGCGGCGGGGGAAAAGAAAGGGATTAAACAGATTAACACAAGTATACGAAGTAATACAAGCAATTGTTATAGTATGTTGTAATTAACGTAAAATGGGTTGAATGAGAAATGCCGGAACAATTCACCGCGGAGGAAAGGAAGGTGCTGTCGCAGTTTGTCACCAGCTTGGACTCCGACGTGTTCGCGCTCCGCAACCTGCCAGAAGTCGTGATGGGCGCGCTGTTCTCGCGCTACAGCAGAAGCCCAAAGAGCCTGCGGCGGACTTTGCTGGATGAATTCATTAAAAACAAGGACAGCGGATTTGAGGAAATCGTCGGCGCGAGACGGGAAGGAACGGAGAACCAGATGGTGGCGACGCAGAAGGCCGAGGAGTTCTACGACCGCGTTCTGGTCGGCTACGGCGACGACAGCGTCGCGGAGCTGGGCGGAGCGCACCTTGCCGTCGAGAACGTCAGCAACATCGCCACCAAATTTATTGAGGACGCTCGCTTGGGCATTTCGCCGCTGGAGAAGAGCACGCGCTATATCTACTTCAACGAGAAGCAGGACGGCAAGTACCGGTACCTGCGGGAAAAAACCCTGGTGGAAAGCAGGCACGCTCAGCCCTACGAGGAAACATGCGATTTGCTGTTTGACACTTACGCCGGACTGATGCTGCCGATGTCCGAGTGGCTGGAAAAGAAGTTCCCGCGCGACGAGAAGACGACTAGCGAGCGCGCATATGCCTCAACCATCCGCGCCAAGACGTGCGACGTTTTGAGGGGGCTTCTGCCGGCGTCAACGCTGACCAACGTCGGGCTGTTTGGCAACGGCAGGTCTTTCGAATACCTGCTGCTGAAGATGTACGCCAGCGAGTTGGCGGAGGTAAGGTCGGCCGCGGCGGCGATGCATGCGGAACTGCGCAAGGTCATTCCCTCGTTTGTCAAGCGAGCCGACGACGAGTTCGGCAGGCCGCACCAGGAGCACATCAAAAGGACGAGGGCGTCATTGAAGGAATACTCAAAGGCACTGCAAGGCAAGGACGCGCAAGCCGGGCAGGAGAATGACGAAGTCACGCTGACGGATTACGACAACGATGCGGAACAGAAAATCGTTTCCGCGCTGCTCTATTCGAATTCACAGCTGCCGCTTGCGCAAATCAAGGCCAAAGTTAGGCAAATGCCGCAAGAGCAGCGGCGAGGCATCATCGAGTCGTGCTGGAAAAGCCGCGGCAACCGCAGGCACAAGCTGCCACGAGGCTTTGAGAACGCGCAGTACACTTTCGACGTGTGCGCCAACTTCGGCTGCTACAGGGATTTGCACAGGCACCGAATATTGACGCAGGAGAGGCAGCTGCTTTCCACTCGCCACGGATACGACCTGCCGCCGGAATTGAAGACCGCGGGGCTGCATGTGAAATTCGAGGAAGCGATGAAGGCCGCAAGCGAGGCGTATGAGAAGATTGCCGCTGAGTTTCCCAACGAGGCGCAATATGTCGTGCCGTTGGCGTACCGGCTAAGATGGTATATTACGCTCAATGCCCGCGAGGCAGCGCACCTCATTGAATTGCGCAGCATGCCACAGGGCCACGAGGACTACAGGCGCGTCGTGCTCAAAATGCACGCGGAAATCCGCAGGGTGCACCCGTGGATGGCGGATGCGATGAAGTTCGTGAAAACCGAGGGCATTGCACTGGAAAGATTGGAGGCGGAAAAGTTCCAGGATAAGATGGCCGCCGGCGTGGAGAGGAAGTGGGGGAGGAAATAGCGGCTTAAGAACTCGTGCGACACGTGACGCAGTAGATTTTACACAACTCTTTTAAATGCGGAAACGAGTATATTATGCGTGTGATTAAATACCCGTGCGGGATTCGGCGGGGCAACTTGTACGGCTCGCGCGGTTCACACACTAGTTCTGGTTTTATTGCTCAAAAACACGATGCTATGCGACAAGCGGTATCCGCAAGAGATTCGCCTATACCCCGCAGTTCATTCGACTTTCAGGCTATAGCCCGCGTGCACCTCCCTGGAGAGCTTCCATTCCAAGGCGGTCTATCCCTGATGCGAGAGCTCACTAACCGCTTTCCTTGACAGAATGCTTATACCCAGCTGGCGCAAGCGGGGGTGAGCTTGAGCGTTCTTCCAGCTACCTGGCGTAAGATGTCATTTTCAAGGTAATAGAAGGATTGGGGAGGCGTGAAATTTGGGGTTTTCAAGTACGGGTCGAGGGGCTTGAGAAAGTTCTGGACGCTCTGGATTTGAATGGCGAAGGCCCGCCGGCAGCCCTCGTAATATTTAAAGAATTCTTCGCAGGTTATGCCCGCGTATTTCCGGCATTTAGCCCAAATTTCTTTGGGAGTGCCAGTGAGTATTCTGCCGATTGTGAACGCACCCACTATCTTTCCTATTGGGGATGTAACATAGATGTAGGCCGTTTTAACATTTGGTTTTTTGAAGATTGAACGGCGGAACTCGTACCGCTTCCTGCCACAGAGAATGGCTTGGGCATACCGGGGTTTTAGTGAAAGGATAATATTGTTCATATCTTGCACTCTTTTTTTAGCTCGGCGTATTGGCTATTATTGATTTCCATGATGGACTGGGGCGCTGACTTCAAAATCCCGTGCTCGATAAGCTGGGTCAACCCCATTCTGGCCGCAACGTCAAGGTGGTGCCTGAATAATATGGCCAAGACAGATTTTTCCGCCAACTTCGAAATTTCTTGCGAGTTGTAAACGGTTCTTTTTCCAACAAACCGGGCAATCTCATCGGCGTTACCGGTTCGAAGAGTATTTTCTACAACACCAATGCAGCTGATTGTTTGATCATCTCCAGAACGGTAGAAAATGAGAATGTCCCCTGGCGTTATTTTTGTTATGCTTGCATTACAGAGATATGCTTTTTTGATGGCGTTTCCATAGGGGGTCAACTGATAGCCGCTGAGCGTCTTCTGTTCCCGCGGATAGTCAGGAAAAAGACGGGTATGGAATTTGGGCTGTATGGGCACAAGGAATTTCTGCACATCGCCGCCGTCCTTGAAAGATGGATAGTATTTCTTCGCAAACCTTAAGGGGGCCGATGCAGTTTTGTCCTCTTCCGTTGGGACGAAACTCTTGACGTAGACCTTTTCCAAATCTCCTGCTTGATTCTTATTGGTTGCATGAGGGTACACTATAAACTCGAACTCTTCAAGGAGGGCTGCAAGGGGGTCGTTTTCCTTTACGAAATGGGTAAGATACACCTCAAGAATACTGTTTTTAACACAGTAGTCGAAAGCGATTTTGAGGAAGAGCTCTCCTATCTTTGAGCCGGACATGCCGACTTTTAGCGTGCATATTTTCAGCCGCTTCTTCTTTGGCAAAGGTGGCGAGGTAAGTATCGCGTCGTCTTCCTCCTTGATAATCATCAGCGCCTTTATCCCACCTTCGTCATAATGCCAGCATTGCCTGCCCTCTCTGGAAATCTTCCCAAACCACTGGTCAAAAGCGTAATCTTCTCTGAGCGAATTGAAAAACGGGTCCTTGATATCTAAATGGGAAACGGGTTCGTAAATCAAAACGTTGTGAATGGGAATCCGACGCTCGTGATATGATTTGAGGTACTTGAGCGCCGCCGTTATCGTCAGAACCCGGTCGTCACAACCGGCCTTGACTGCTTTCTTTAATAGCCCGTGGTCTTCGGTTACCAGGAAATCCACGTCATTTTTAAAAAGTGAATACAATATTTCGCTATCGGCCTTATCGTTCGCATCGTCTCCGGCTTCTATTAAGGTAAGGAAATCAGCTGGAGGACTTTGACGGGAGAGCACGGGGTAGCCCTTAAGTTTTGACTCCGTTATCTTTCTTCGTTCTGGATTCTGGTCCCTGGCGACATCCTCAAAAGAAGCATGGTGTACGACTGGTTGATGCCCAAACTGTCGTGCTAACGCAAGAAGGTCTTGAAGCTCTTTTGACAGCTCTTTTGCATCCTCGGTGTGAATTAGAATATTTGGGTCAAAGAGCAGCCTCATGAATGGTAATCCGGCATTATCGTTTTTAAAGATACTCAGGGGATTGTTCCGGTAATCGCTCTGCCTTCTCCCTATATGCCTCATGCACCGCAGACGTGGAAAAGAAGTGGGGGAAAAGCAGGGAGCAAAACTAGTGGAGAAGGCGTTCGAGCAGCGAGAAGGCCTTGAGCGCGTCCCTGCGCTCGACGACCATGACCGTGTCGCGGTAGCTGCTTAAGAATTCGCGGATGTTGACGCCGTTCTCGGAGAGGGTGCTGGAAAGAAACGCGACCACGCCGGGGACGACCTCAATGTTCTCCGCGCTGACGACCGAGAGCGCAGCCAGGTCTTTTTTCTCCAATAGAATGTCCTCGCCGCGCACGTGCTTGTAGAGTTCCGGCAGGGAGTCCTGTGGCAGCACAAGAGTGACGCCGGACGGGCCATGCACCAAAGACGCGCCGGGTATCGTAGGAATGCGGGCGGCGAGGGAGAGGACGACGACTGCAAGCTTGGTCTTTAGCTCGAGCTTGGAGCCACAAAGGAGCCGGGATATTGCCTGCGAGCGTTTAAACGAGGACGAGGTGCGCTCGTGGCAAAACCGGCGGACTGCGGCGCGCAGGGCCTCGGCGCCGGCGCGCACGCCCTGCTTTTTGAGGTCCTCGCCAACAAGGCGCGCAATTTCGGAGTGGTTGGCGTAGCCTTCCTCGATGGCGCACAGCATGTACGGCCTGGACTCCAGGACGCGACAGACCGCTTCGGATATGCTTTGTGCCATGATACCAAATTTGGCTAAAAAGGCATAAAATTGTTTGCTTTGTGCCGGAAAAGATAAATGCCCCGGATGCGGGTAATGAAAGCCGGTGATTGCATTGGCCAAGAAGGGTAAGAAAAAGAAGTGAACGCGAAGGGGCGTTTTGCGCGCCCCTCCGATTTTTTTTTGGCCGGCGAGGGTTGGGTTTCAATGAAGCAATACGTCAAATACGCGTCGCACGAGGCAGTAACTGCGGAAAAGGTGGTTCTGCTCTACTCGGGGGGATTGGACACGTCGTGCATGCTCAAGTGGATTCCCGAGCAATACGGGGCGGAGGTTGTCGCGCTGACAATCGACGTCGGGCAGGGAAAGGACACTGCAGCTGTGCGCGAGAAGGCCAAGGCGCTTGGCGCCTCGCATGCGATAGTCGTCGACGCGAAAAAGGAATTCGCGGACGGATACGTCGCCAAGGCGGTCAAGGCAAACGCGCTCTACCAGGGAGTTTACCCCGCGAGCACGTCGATAGCACGCCCGCTGCTTGCAAAGTATGCGGTGGAAGTCGCGCACGCGTATGGCGCGGATGCGGTGGCGCACGGGTGCACGGGCAAGGGCAACGACCAGGTGAGAATCGAGCTTGGCGTGCAGTGCCTCGACCCGGAGCTGAAACTGCTTGCGCCGGTGCGGGAGTGGAGCATGGGCCGCGAGGAAGAGGAGGCGTACGCATTCGCAAACGGCATTCCCGTGCCTCCCAAGAGCAAGTATTCGGTAGACGCCAACCTCTGGGGCCGAAGCGTCGAATGCGGCGAAATGGAGGACGCCTGGGCCGAGCCCCCGGATGATGCGCTGGAATGGTGCGCGACGTCGGAGGAGGCAAAAGACTCGCCGGATTGCGTGGAAATCGGGTTTGAAGAAGGAGTCCCGGCGTACCTCAATGGCTGGAAAATGGAATTGCACGAGCTGGTTTTGGAACTGAACTCGCTTGCCGGAAGCCACGGGGTGGGAATCATCGACCACATCGAGGACCGGGTCGTTGGACTCAAGAGCCGAGAGGTCTACGAGTGCCCCGCGGCCGTATGCATCCTGGCGGCGCACAAGGACCTGGAAAAAGCGGTGAGCAGCGCGCACCAGAATTCGCTCAAGCCTATGTTGGACGACAAGTGGGCGGCGCTAGCCTACCAGGGGCTGTGGTTCGACCCAGTCATGGATGCGCTCAACGCGTTCATGGACGAGGCCAACACGCAGGTCAGTGGAACTGTGAAGCTCAAGCTGTACAAGGGCAGCGCGCGCGTGGTGGGCAGAAAGTCGGAAAACATGCTCTACAGCAAGTCGCTTGCGACGTACTGCGCGGACAGCGAGTTCAACCAGGCGTCTGCGCCCGGGTTCATCGAATTGTTCGGCCTGTCAACAAAGACCGCGGCGGCGCTCAAGCACCCGCAGGCGAAAAAAATAAGGGCGGTGGCATGGGCATGAAGCTCTGGAACAAAATCGGGGGCGGCGAGGATTCCTTCCTCGACGGGGAAAACGCGGAATTGGACACCAAGCTGCTGCCCTATGACATCTACGGCACGGCGGCGCACGCCGGCGCGCTTGAAAAAATCGGAGTACTAAGCGTGCAGGAGAAAACGCAAGTCACTGCCGCGCTCAAGGGATTGCTCGATGAATGGCGCAAGGGCGGCATCGAGGTTAGCGCGGCGCAGGAGGACTCTCACACGCTCATCGAGGAAACGCTTTGCGAAAAAACCGGCGCGGCAGGAGAGAAGATTCACGCCGGCCGCTCGCGCAACGACCAGGCGCTGTGCGCGGTTGCGCTCTACTGCAAGCACTCGCTGATGGCGGCCCGGCAAACCGCACTGGAACTCGCGGGGGTGCTGGCGCAAATGGCCGCCGAGCACGAGTTCGACGCGATGCCGGGGTACACGCACTCGCGCAAGGCCATGCCTTCCTCGGCGGGAATGTGGCTCTCGGCGTACGCTCGGTTGCTCAAGCAGGATTCGGAATTCATCGGCGCAGCGCGCCAGGCGATAGACTCGTGCCCGCTTGGGAGCGCGGCAGGCTACGGTTCGCTCGCGCCGCTGGACAACGCGGCGACCGCACAAACGCTTGGGTTTTCAAAGCCGGTGGAAAACGCGCTTGCGGCGCAGATGCAGCGGGGCAAGGCCGAGACGGTCACGGTTTTTGCCATGTCGGCAGTGATGGGCACTATCTCGCGGCTTGCAGCCGACTTGATATTGTTTTCCATGCCGCAAACCGGGTTCGTTTCGCTCGGCGGCGCGCATTCCACGGGCAGCAGCATCATGCCCCAGAAACGGAACCCCGACGGCCTGGAGCTGGTGCGCGCCAAGGCTGCGGCGGTGAACGCGGATTTGGCTGCCGTCCAAAACATCTGCTGCGGGCTGCCGGCGGGATACCACCGGGACCACCAGGAAACCAAGCGGCCGCTGGTCCATGCCGTCGAAACGACGCTGGCAAGCCTCGATGCGATGGAGGAAATCATATCCGGAATCAGCTTGGACACGGAGAAAATGCTGGAGGCCTGCACTCCGGAAATCTTCGCCGCCGACTACGC
>JAZDFO010000129.1:0-5309 GCA_043807785.1 Microcaldota archaeon
TAGAAAAGCGATTGACTGGCGCTTGCGGAACGATTCGCATCCAAATAATCGGATTATTGTTCTTCCGGCTTCTCGTCAAACCACGCCTCCAATCACTACTGCCTTGCCGCCCTTCGACTGGATGAGGCTGCCGACTTCGAGCGCGAGCTGGGGGCCGTAAAGCGAAGTCGTTCCCTGCGAGATTGCAATCCTGCCCAGCACTGCCCCGGATGCGTTGGAATACGATCCGGATTCCCAGACATCCATCGGCTGCGAAATGTAGATGATGGTAACCGTAGTGTTGCGGGGGATATTGCCGGCGGATTCGGCAAGCAAGTATCCTTTCGGCTGCAGCGCACTCCTTAGCTTGTCCTGCTCTTGGGCTGGATTGAATGCGTTGGGGTAATCTAGCAGGGCATACCATCCGTACCGGGCCAGCAGCGTTGAATTGACTGCGCCTGCAATTTTTCCATCCGCTGCGCCGTCGGGAATCCCATATGCCAGCATTTTTCCGGCAGGCGACTGGCTGCCCAGCCAGTACCCGTGCGCGTCGGATAATGCCAGCAGTGAAGACGCCGCAAGAAGCATCACTGAAAACAAAAACATTGCGTTGTGCTTGCCTTTTTGCATGGCAAAGAAATACGCCGAGCACAAAAAGAGCGGTGCGGTTGGCCATTGTGTGAAATACAGGCCGCTTTGCAGCAGCATAAATGGCATCCACGACGCGCAAAGGGCTATTGCCAGCACAATAAATGGCTTTGCCGGCTCGAGCTTCCCAAAGTCCATGCCGCCGGCAAGGGCAAGCAAAATTAGCGTGAACGCCGCGGTTCCGGCAAGCGAGAAGAATCCTCCGTCGAGCACAGCGATTAGGGAAACCAGCCCTGCAGCGGCTAAAAGCGAGCTTTTCTTGAATCCCTTTTCGGCAATGAATGCCGCCGCCGTGAGCGCGAGGATTAGTGCGAGAATGGCTAGGGAAACCGCCGCGATTATTCCTATTGTCCCGGGCACGGCGAATTCCATCATTTCGTATACGGGCTTGCCGTTGTCGGCGTCGGAGGGCAGCATAAACCCGGTGGCATTCTCAAATAAATATATCGAGGATTTCAGCACGTGGATGTGCTGGAGATAAGTGGCCTCCCAGCAGGCAGAATCCCCGCATTCTGTGACCAGCGAGAAATAGGAAGAAACCCCGCCTCCGAGCGAGCCCTGCAGGTAAAGCTGCGCCCCGATTCCGAGGAAAAACCCTGCCGTGACGGTGACAAACAACGCCGTCTTGAGGACGGAGGCCCGTTTATGGAATTCTTCCCCAATCTTGCCAACAAAAAGCGCCTTGAGCGAGAAAAGCAATGCCAGCAGCACAAGCAGTACGAAATGCTTGGCGCTGGAATTGCCTTCGGTAAACACGCGCAGCAGCCCGCCGAGCGCCTCCCCGAACATGGGGAACGCTGCGGACAGCACAACGGTTGCCAGCAGCAAGGCTGCCGTTTTCTTGAACATTTTTCAACCCTGCAGGTAGGCGAAAAGCGGGGCGGAGAAGAAAAGCAAGGAGTAGTACGCCAGCCACATGCAGCTAATCACGTCCGCGTGCAAAAGGGAAGCGGCGGAGAAAAGCAAAAGCGCGGCAGCAAACGACGACTCGCTGGCGGTCGCGTGAACTGCCTTTGCAATCGACCTTTTCCCGCGGAGCCCCCTGTTTGCGACGACGAACGGCATGCTCTTTCCCCGCAGCGAGTTGAAAACCGCCTTCATGCGCACGATTGCGACTGCGAAATTGAGGAAAAACCCGATGGCGCCCTTGCGGAATGAGCTAAAAAAGCAGGTGGAGATGAGCAGGAAGCTAATGAGCGTCATGAACATCGGAAAGAGGTCGGCAAACGCTACCCTTGGCGCATACTTCCAAAACGCCGAGCCCGAAAAAATCACTTGGCTGATGCCGAGCGTAGCGAAGGCAACGGTCAGCACCGCGAACAGCACGTACACCGCGGACACGTACTGTAGGCCGAAGACCTGCGTAAAGTAGTGCATGCGCTTGCGGCTCGGCAGCCTCTTCCAATTCGCAAGGTAGTCGCCCGAAAGGCGCGCGTTTCCGTAGGAATACCGGTTCTGCTGCGCGACGAAGGTGGAGAACTTCTCTATCGGCCTGCCCAGCACGTAGGCCTTTGGCACGAATATGCCGTGGAAGCCCGCAAAGTCCGCCTGCATCGACATGGCCGTGTCTTCGGTTAGCGACGCCGGGAAACCGCCCGCCTTCCTCACAAGCGCGGCCCTAAGCATGCCTCCCGAGCCCTGGAACATGGCCATCTTGTCCTCGCTGCGGATGGGCTGGATGAACTTCGAGAAGAACCCGTAGGTCTCGTCAACTGCGTCGGCAAACACGCTGCCTGGCGCGGTCTTCTTTATCGTCTGCACCAAGGCGAGCTTTTCGTCGGCGGCAAAATACGGCAGCAAATCCTTGACAAAGCCCGCGTCCACGAGCCGCTCGTCGGCGTCAAAGAGAGCAACGTATTCCTCGTCGCTGACCTCAAGGAAGGCATTGAGCGCGCCTGCCTTGAAGTCCTTGCGCTCGCTACGGTGCATCATCGTTGCGCCCAGCCTCTTGCAGGAGGTTTGCAGCCTTGCCACTGCATTGGCATCCGTGGAGTCGTCGAGCAGGTAGAATTTAAGCCGGTCTTTGGGGTAGTCCATCTTTTGGAGAGACTTGAGAGTTCTCTCGACCATCGCGGGCTCCTCGTTGTAGCTCGCCACCACTATCGCCACGCTCGGAGTCCCGCGCATTTTTTTCTTCGGCGGCAAGTCGTGCGTGTAGATGGAATCGTAGTAGTATGAGATGCCGACGAAGTTGAACGCTGCGGCAATGACGACCAGGCATACGAATATGTAGCTCAGCGCGATTTCCAGCGGGTTTGTAAAGACGGTAATGGTGATGTAGCTCATGTATGCAATGGAGAACATGGATGACACTACCACGAATGCCAGCATAACGTGCCGTTTTAGGCGTTCATTGTCCATGGGCGAGACCTTAGAGTAAAACCATTGGAATAAGCGGGCACTATTTAAATAGGCTGGGAATTTATACGCTTCATGACGCCCGCCGCGGCCGCAATTCTGTTCGCGTTTGCCGCCGTCTTCCTCGCGCACCAATACTATGGCCTGCCCGTGACTTCCGACGCCGCGGAACTCGCCCGCCAATCGCAGTTCCTTGAATCGCACCAGTCCCTTGCCGTGCCGTCCACCGCATCCGGCGCAGGAAATGCCGGCTACCCGCCGTTTTTTGCCATTCTCCTTTCCGAGATGCACCTACTCGCCGGCGTTTGGCACTTCGATGCTTTGGCACTCCTTTCCTATGCCTTTACGCTCGCGCTGGTGTTGTGCACCATGCTGCTGGCGCGCCGCATGGGCTGCAGTGAAACGGAAGCGGTTCTTGCCGGCGCATGCACTGTTTTTATGCCGCTTTTGTTTTACCGCATGGTTACCCCCATCGCTGAGACGCTCGGCCTGTTCCTCTTCGCTCTCGCCGTCTACTCGTTCGATTCGAGGAAATACGGCGCGGCATTCTTTGTCCTGCTCTTGCTTCCATTGTCCCACTACCGCAGTTTTGCTGTCGCCGCCGCTTCGATTCTCGCCATGGCCGCCATTTCCGGAAGGCTCAAGCACGCCGTTGCCGTGTTGGCTGTGCCGTCGCTGCTGTATTTGATAGTCGTACCCAAAACTGCCGCCGGCTTTGCCAACCCCTGGGTGATAGAGCAATCCGCACCCGACGTCTTTGGTTTGCTGGTGCTTGCGGCTGCCGGCGCAGGCCTCATTTATTCATTGCTGGCAAAGAAAGAAGGCATTGACGGCATTTCCGCCAGCCTCGTCGTCGCGTTCGCGCTCACTTTCGTCATCGCCCCGTTTCCCTTCCGCCAGCTGGCATACCTGTTCCCAGTCGCCGCCAAGTACGCCTCGAAAATCGCTTCAGTGGATTTCCGCGTCACCGCGTCTTTTCTCATCCTCGGTTCGCTTGCAGTGGTGCAGGCAACTGCGTACCGGACCGCGCCTTTTAGCCAGCCGGATATTGCGGCATTCACTGCCATTGATTCTTTGAGCGGTTCAGTCGTCGCCGCACCATTTCGTGAAAGCAACATCCTGCCGCTGTATTCGCAAAAAACGGTCGTCGCCGGGGCGTTCGCCGAATCCTTGCCCGATGGAAAGCAGAGGCTGCAAGACACGTGGGCGTATTTCCATCGGGCGATCTGCGCTGCTGGCGCGGGTCTCGTCCGCAATTACGGGGTTTCACTCTTCGTCAATCCCCCGTCTTCATGCTCTTTTTCCGCAAAGGTGCTCGACAACGGCAAGTTGCGCGTGTTTGAGCCCTAGCTTAATTGCGCGCTTTACGAAAACGCAACTCCTTTATTAGCCGCCATCCAAATCCTTTGCGGTGGTTTTGCATGGAAGGCAAGCTCGTTATCGCGTCGTTTGCGGCGCTCGTGTTGCTGGCAGTCGCGTTTTTTGCGTTCAATCCGGCGGACAAGTCGGATGTCAAGACTTACAACGTCCGCGCCGAGTGGAATCTTGCACAAGATGCCGCGCCGGCGACATCCGAGTCCCCGCAGTCAGTCGAGCTCACAGTCTACCAGGTGACTCCGCAGAACAATTATTACTATCCTTCCAACGCCGCGGGCTTCGACGTTGACAACGGCCTGGCGCTCATCAAGGAAACCCGCAAGGCGCTCTTCCCGCAGGGCATGACTGCCTTTAGCATGAAAGGCACCGCGCAATACATCGATTCCACTTCACTGCACTTCAAGGACATCACCGACCCGTCGGCTTACGTCCTTGAGCAGAACTACAACTACGACCTCGTGAGCCAGGAAAAGCTTCTTGAAAAGTACATCGACAGCCCGATCACCGTAAAGAAGGGCAACTCCACGATTACCGGCACGCTTCTTACATCATCGGGCGGAATCGTTTTGAAGACCGCCAACGGGCTGGTCGCGCTCAACGGTTACGACGAAATCGATTACCCCTCCCTGCCGTCCGGCCTCATTACCAAGCCGACGATTAACTGGCTGCTTTCCAGCGGCAAGGCAGGCGAGCACGAAATCCAGGCAAGCTATCTTGCATCCGGGTTGAATTGGCACGCCGACTACGTCGCAGTCGCGAACGCCAACGACGACCGCATGGACATCCAGGGCTGGGTTTCTCTGACCAACAAGGCCGGCGCGACTTTCAAGGACGCCAAGCTCAAGCTCGTGGCAGGCGACATCAACCTCGTCCGCGGAACTCCCGCCCCCGCGCCGTCTTACGCGCGCATGGACGCGATGGGCGCAAGCGAGGCCAAGCAGCAGTTC
>JAZDFO010000130.1:0-2403 GCA_043807785.1 Microcaldota archaeon
GAAACGATTTGGAAGAACGTACGGCGGACGGCTTTCATAAACAAGTTGGTCGCCGAACATGCCCCCAAGCTGCAAGGGGTTACGCGCATAGAAATGGCGAGAACGGTCAAGGGCATGCTGGATAGCGGCCTTGAGGATGAAAGAGATGCACGGAACGCCTTGAGCCATGTTTTCGAAAGCGGGTCAAAACTACGCGTCGTTGGCGGGCCACATGGAAACCGCATTGAGGCGCGTTTGCCTCAAAACGCGCGGTTTTCCATTCACGCAAACCCTGCAAGCAACGGGGGGCGAAGGGAATTGTTTGCAGGAGTTCATTACGTCGTCCCGGGTTGGGATGAGCGTCAAATTAACCCAGATAAAGCCCACTCTGGAGAAATCCAAGTCGGGGTAGCAAACGGGAGGCCGTTGTTGAAGGCTGTACGAAACCCTGCGGAAACAAGCCGGCTAACCGATGGAAGACCGAGCCAAGAATTGCTTCCATCCACGATTGTAACCGGGGCCCTAAACGCCTTGATTCTCCACTTAAAAGAATCAAGGAAAAACGGTTCAACCCGGTAAGCCCTGGCTTTGGTTATCTTCCGTTGCGGTCGTCGAGTACAAGCTTGCGTTCCTTCTGGTCGAAGCCGACGCGGTAATGGTGAAAGAAGTTGTCGCGGCCGAGAAGATTGTGGATGGGCCGAAGGTCGTGTCCTACGATTACCGAGCTTTCGAAAGGATTGCCGAAACCGGGAACGGTCAGCAGCACCTTCTTTTCAACGCAAACTATTTTGTGCCCTTGGACGCCGCGAACTTCCCTCTTGCGGCCTTCCGATAAGTCCATTCCCAGTTGTGCCGCAAATTCTGCGCCCAGCAAAGAGAAATCCGCACCGCTGTCGACGAGAAATTCAACGAAGCGCGACTTTCCGGCACACTCTACCGTGACAGTGATCAACGGCCGGAAAATCGTGCCAGAATCCGTTTCTACTGGCTTGAACTGAAATTCCCTTCTCACGCAACCATCTTTTTTTCAAAAAATAAGCCCGGTTGCCTCCTTTTTCGTCGGGATTCTCGTAATGAGCATGGAACTTTTCTGCCGTTCGGTCAGCTTTCCTGACAACGCATCCATGCTGTTGGCCACTTCGACTACCCCCGAGCCCGAAACCGCAACCCACTTGCCCGCGTGCACGCTAAGCTTAGAATAATTCTTTTCAAGCCAAGCCTGCACTTCCAGTAACGAATCCATGGAACTCAACCTACACTCTTAGGCGCAAGCGGAATTAAAGCCTTTCGCAGCCTAATTTCCCCTACCGAATGACGAAAGAAAAACTGGAAGCGCAGCAAAAACGTGAATTGCAAAATGACCAAGGAAATCCTCGTAGTCTGCAACACGGGAGTGTCCAGCAGGTTCGTCGCGCAGGAGCTTGCACTTGCTTTCGAAGAGATTGAGGCCGATTCCGGGCTGGAGATGGAGGAATTCGATTTCAACCCCCGCGGCGTGCTCTCGCGCCTGCCCACCGACGACGAAATCGAGTCGGCGAGCGCGATTTTAGTGCCGTTTTCCCAAAAGGATTTGTCGAAACTCGAGAAAAACCAGGGCCCGCAAAAGGGCCCCGGCAAGGACTCCCTGGCCGCCTGGAAGAAGTTCTTCGAGAGGATTGCGCCGGAAAACAAGCCGGTTCTGCCTTGCTATGACTTCGAGCGCAGCGAATTTGTCGAGCCAAAAGAGCTGGCAGAGCGAATCCTTGCCGTGATTGGATAATTTGCTTATGGCTCTCGTTCTGAAAATCCCGGTGCCACGGTTGCGGCAAAGAAAGGGGTTTAAAACCCGTTTTGCCTTTGCTTGCATTGGATTGAGGCTAAAATGATTGAAATCATAGCATTGTTCGCGCTGATAATGTTCGCCGGCTACTTCGCCGAACAGTTTTTCTCAAGGACGAAGATTCCCGACATATTCCTGCTGTTGCTGCTCGGCCTGTTTTTGGGGCCAGCGGGAGGCACGCATTTCATACCCGGCCTTGAGAATGTCACGCCCGTTGAGCTCGTGCCGCTGGCTGCGCTTATTGCAGTGCTTACCCTGGTAGTCATACTTTTTGAGGCAGGGACGGGAATGGACATCGGGGAGCTGTGGAAGAACAGCACTTTTGCGTTCACCGGGACGGTACTCAATTTCATCGTCACTACCGGCGCGTGCTTTGTCTCCTTGGTTTTGATGGGCTGGAATTCAGTGCACGCCTTGCTGGTGGCGCTCCTGCTGGCGGATACGGCTGAAGAGGTCGTCTATTAGCTGATTTCAAAGCTCGAGCTTAAGGAGTGGCTGCGCTCGCTGATAATCTTCGAGGGGGCGTTCACCAGCACGCTCATCGGCATCTTCACGGTGCTGTTTATCAGCCTGATTTCCGCAGAAACCACGCTCTCCAACATGGG
>JAZDFO010000131.1:0-19296 GCA_043807785.1 Microcaldota archaeon
CTCGAAGTCGGCAGCCTCATCCAGTCGAAGGGCGGCAAGGCAGTAGTGATTGGAGGCGTGGTTTGACGAGAAGCCGGAAGAACAATAATCCGATTATTTGGATGCGAATCGTTCCGCAAGCGCCAGTCAATCGCTTTTCTAACGGCATCTTTGCCTATCGGCATTGAATCACGGATGTCAACAAAACTAGACAAATTTTTGTTTAGATGTGTTTAGATTGCCTTTTTAGGAAGTTTCGAAATAACGGTATTGTGAATGAGTACTTTCCTTTTTTCACGCGGTAAACCAATCCTTTTTCGGATAGGCGGACGAGTAGTTCAATGATTGCGCCATAGCTTGCCTTTGTCTTTTGGGCTATTTCCTTGGTGCTTATTTCTTCCTCGTCGGCGTGGGCCATGGCGGTTAAGACTTTTTTCTCGCCATCGGAAGCGAGCTTGAAGCGGTCTTCAAAGAAGCTCTTGTCAAGACGGGAAAGCAATTCCTTATGCGTATCCTCGAAATCTGCTAGTGTCAAGCGCTTTTTTGCCGAGTTTTCGATCAGGTAGTAGCCGTAAAATTGGAGAAAGTAAGGGTATCCGTTTGTTTCGGATACGATTCTTGCAGTCAATACCTTGTCAAACGAGTAGCCAGTTTTCATTAACGGCTTAAGAAGGGCTTTTCTTGCCTCCTCCGGCGGCAAATTGCTTGTCTCTTGGAAGTTGAACATTCGTTCAGTGTACGTCTTTGCGTCTTTGAGATTAATTTTCAGGCTAGGCAAGCCTACGGCGCAAAGGGAATAGCGGCAGCCTTCGCGTTGAACGTAGGAAAGCGCTTCCAACAGGCTTGAAAGCCCGTATTGTTTGGTTTCCCTAATGTCTCTGACGTGGTGCATCTCGTCATAGAGCAATATCACTCCTTTTTTGCCAGCCTTGTGAAAAACTGGCCAATTGCTCAAGAGAATGCCTTTGATGTAATCGCCGAACAGCTTGACTTCGTCTCGGTAATACGGCGTATACGTTATGCCGTAGGCGGAGAGTGTTTCTGGCTTGAACGTGTCAAGCAGCTTTTTCCCGGCTTGCTCGATTTTCTTTTTCACTGAAACTTCGGCTGCTGTTGAAACGATATCGGAACTCAGTGAGTTGGCCAAGAGCTCTTCTTGCGCGAATTTTTCGTTAAACTCGCGTTCGACTACCGCCCAGCCGCGCGTTTCTGCGATAATCTTGAATCTTCGTGCCAAAACCGTCTTACCCGTACCCCGCAGACCGTAAACTACCGTGTTTTGAGGCAAGCCGTTCTCGAAAGCCTTCAATGACCGGGTGAACTCGTCTAACGCCTTGTCACGACCGGCAAGAAAATGCGGCTCGATCCCGTTGCCTGGAGTAAAAGGATTAACCATATTCTTCCAACTAAACAAATCTAGACATTTTTTTGTTTAGTTCCGTTAATAAAAGTTTGCCAACCCCGTTTCCGCAGGGACCTAAATCCTGCCGGATGCTACTTGGATTCCATGAAGACGCGCAGCTTTTGCGGGTCCCTCTTGATTTCCTTGACGAGGTTTGAAGGACCGACGACGGTCAGGCCGGAGGTCTTGCCGCCCAGCAGGCGGATTAGCGCGGACTTGAAGTTCTCGGGCTCCTCGCCGAAAGACGAAATCTCTATGCCCGGGAACGCGTTGGTAACCTTCTCCATCGTGCGCGATATGAGCGTCTTTTCCTCCTGCCGCGTGAGCCCCTGCTCGAGCACGACAATCCTCTTGCCGTTGTGCAGCTCCGCGAGGATGAACGAGACCTTCTCCTCGGCGTCCTTGCCCTCGAGCGCCTTGCGTGAAATGAATTCAATGTGCAGTTTCATGTCGGGAAAACACTCGGATTATTGCGGCTAGAAGGGATGCCGAGAAATACCAGTAGAAAAGCGTGAGCAGAAGGCCGATGAACGAGGACGCCTGCGTGCACGCGTATGCTGTTTCGCCGGCGCAATTGCCTGAAAGCCACAAAAGCGGCCATGCCAGAAGCAGCGTGAGAGGGGAAAACAGCCAGTCGGGCACGTCCGTGATGACCATGAGGAAAAGCACGGCCATGAAAATCAGGGAAACCGTGAGCTTCTCGAGCGTCGGGCGGAACATTTCAGGAACGAACAGCGCGCGGCTGCGCAAGTGATGGGCTGCCTTTGGCGCCTTGCGCTTGCCCGAATTGCGGCTGGCGGCCTTGCGCATGCCAGCCTTGCGGCGAATCGAATTTGAACGCTTCTTCATAAAATCACCTTGCGTGCTTTGCAATTGCCTCGTAGAGCTTGTTCATGTTGTCGCCGGTAAGCGCCGAGACGGAGACGACGGTGTGCTGTGGGAATGCCTCCTTGACGTGCTCCGGGTGCGCGTTCTTGCTGTCGGTCTTGTTGGCGACGATGATGACGGGAATCTTTCGCGCCTCGAGGTTGCCCATTATGGTGATGTTGACCTGCGTGAACGGGTCGTCGCAGCTGTCCATGATGACCAGCGCGGCGTCGACGTTCTCGAGCCACTTGATGGCCTCGATGATGCCTTTCGTCGCCTCCTTGGCGCGCTTTTGCGCGTCAGTCTTCTTGATGCCATAGGCGAGGAACTCGCGGTAGTCAACCTTGGTGGCAATGCCGGGCATGTCAAGCAGGTTCATGTCCAGTTCCTTGCCCTTGCTGCGCACCACGACGTGCTCTTTCTTCTGCACTTCCCGCGTCTCGTGCGGCACTTCGCTGACCTTGCCGACAGGCTCGCCCAGCCAGTCCATTGAAATGCGGTTTGCAAGTGAAGTTTTTCCTGCGTTAGGGGCACCGTAAAAACCGAGCCTGATGACCTTCCTCCTCCAGAACAGCCTGCGCAGCCAGTCAATGAACTTCTCGAAAGCCATGTAAATTTCACGAGGCAAAGTGGGTTTTGCCGGACTTGCTTAACGCGCGCTCCCTTTATAAGATTATTTGCGACCGCCGTTGCAACCGCGGCGTTTCCTAGCGGCCCCTGCGCCGCCTTGCGATGAGCAGCGCGCAGGCCGCAACCGCAACCGCAATCACGGGATTGACATCCGGCACGGACGAGGAGTTCACGCCCACGCGCGTCATCCTGCACCCGCTTTCGCCGATGCCGGCAACGGAAGCCAAGAGATTATAATCGCCTTCGATTCTCGTGTCGACGGAGTAAACGAAGCCAATCGAGCCAGCCGGTCCCCGCAAAACATTCGGCGCGCCGGTCAACAGAATCTGCGACACATCGCACGCGCCGCCAGTAGAACCATTAAGGCACTGGACCGTGACGTTGGTCTCGTTGGCGGGAGTGATGCGCGGGCAGGAAAGCAAAAGCGCGCTGGAGGATTGCGTATTGGGCGGGGCGGTGGGCAAAACAGTGAAGAAGGAAGCGGAGGCTGAAGCACTGCCGGTTAGACCGTCGGGGTCAGTCACGATCAATGAAAACGTCCGGACTCCCTCGGTCGTGCAGGTTACCTTTAAATTTTGTACAGACATACCGTCGGGATAAGTGCAATCCGAAACGGCTCCATTTGGCGTCCAGGCAAAGACCAATTGATTATTCGGGGTTTCAACGTCGTTGCCGAAGCTCGAAAGGGTCAGCGTGTCACCCGGGATTCCGACTGCGTTGGTGGCGGTTGGAGCTGGAGCAGTGTTTGCTGCGGTGAATGAAGCAGTCGCCAAGTCTGTACCGGAGGCGGCGTGGTCGTCGGTCACAGTGAGCTGGAATGCCAGGACCCTCGGTGTCGGGCAGGTCACGTCGAGGGTGGATTGATCCATTGTTGCCGGTACAAGATTGCATAAAGTTAAGTCTCCAGTAGATGCTCCGGGTACGAAGCTCCATGCGTAAGTAATCGAATCGCCGTCAGGGTCGCTGCTGCCGCTGCCATCCAAGACAATTGCCCCGGGCGCCAATATCGAATCGTCCGGCACAACTGCCGCTGGCGGCCTATTTAGCACTTCATACTGGCTTGAAGCCTGTCCGTCGAGGAACGGCGGCATGCCGGAGGGAAGCCCCCAGTCGGTAACCGTCAGCGTGATGGTCTTCAATCCAGGAGCATCGCAGGAAAGCGTGGTGTCCGCAACGGCCGTATTCCCGAAGGTGCAGCCGGGGGCGGTCGTGCTCCAGGCGTAGGATTTCAGGGCGAACAAGTCCTCGTTGTCGTGAGAGCCGCTCCCGACGATGTTCCTTACCTCACCTTGCCATCCGTTAGCAGGCACGTTCGCTACTGCCATGGGGTTAGTGTTCGACCCTAGTGGGGCGAAAGTTACGGTTACATCATCCGTGCCGGTTGTGTCGTCGTCGTCAGTGACTTTGAGCTGCAATATGGCAGGGCCCACGCCGCTGGGGCAAGTGAGGGTCGCGCGCGGATCCGAAAGGCCGACTGGCACGAGGGAACAACCGGCGGGAAGGGCGGCGACAGAGCTCCACTCGTATTTCACGATAATCCCGTCCGGGTCGTAGCTTGCCGAGCCGTCCAGCGACGCAACGGACCCCGGGTCCGGAACCTGCTGGTCGAGGCCCGCATTCGCAACCGGCGGGAGGTTCGGGCCCGCCACAGGCCAAATTACGTTAGCCGTCGCAGATTCTCCGGCAAGCCCGTAGCACGTGCCCCGCGCATACCATTGGCCAACGAGATTCACCGGGACGGAAAGGCCGTCGAGGATGTAGAAATTGCCGTTGACCGCGGTATGGAAGCCGTTGGCAACTACAGCGCTGGCGGGGTTGGTTATCTGGAGGCTTGCGCGGTCGATGCCGTAGTCCGCATCAGTGCACTCGACTTCGACTGCGGTTATGACGTCGTTGAGCTGCATGTTCGCGCATTGCTGGAACGGCGTAGTCAGAGAGGACCGGCACAACACCTGCAGGGCTTGCAGTGGAATGTTGGCCTCGTTGATGCGCTGCGCCACCACATTATGGGAAGGAAAGCCAGCCCCGTCATTGGAGGGCTCGGTCATTTGAACAACTATACCCCCCTCCCCGTCGGAAACCAATCCGTCAAAGTTCCAACCCGTCCAGGGGGCGAAGGCTTCCAGCAAGAGGACATTTATTTGGCTCCCCCAGCCTGGAGCGCGTGCGCCGTCGACGAACTTCTCCACGTACGTCCAAATCCCGGGCGGGGGATTCACGCCCTGGCGCCACACGAGGAACAATGCGTTTCCGTCGACCATAAGGCGCGTCTGCTGGACGTTGCCGTTGCCGAAGCAGTACTGGAATGGGGTTGGACTTGACGGGGGCCATCTGAGGCCCTGCGTCACGCCCGCGTCAATCAAATACAGGCAATTTCCTATGAAAAAGAACGAGCCGTCGGGCCTGAAGTACCCGCCGCTGGGGAAAATCGCGGTGTCCTTGCCGTCCCCTGGCCAGCCGGGGGCAAGGGTTGCGTCAAAGGTAGTCTTGTTCAGGTAATACAGCGAAAGCGGGTGGGGCGGCAGGGGACCGGGCGGGTCTCCCCCCAAGTGGAGGCGGAAATAAATGAAGCCGTCCGGCGAGGCCACCACCTCGTTGGTGAAGCCGCCGGCGCCGCCACCCTGATATATCTGCTTGCCACCTACCGGCCAACCGGGGGCACGGCCGCCACCCGCGTCATACCGCATCATCATCAACTCCTCATTCGAGCTCTCCTTCGCCCATACTGCCAGCACGCCGCCCTGCTGGTCGGGAACGATACGGGCGACGCCGTGTCCAAAAGGATGGCCGACGTTATCTCGCAGTACCTTGGTTGGCAATAGGTTGTTGAAAGCCACAGTGCCGTCTGGCAAGATTTTTGCGACGTAACCATCTAGGTTGTTGTATTCCAGGCAAAAAGCGCCGTTGATATGGCAAACGGTATACAAGACGAACAGATTCCCCGCGGTGTCGTTGGCTACGCCAATAAGGTATAATTTATAAGAGTTCATGGACTGCAAAACCTTCTCCCAGACCCACGGGCGGTCGCCGGCCGCATCCACCAGCTGGTAGCGCATTTCCCCCCCGGATGCGATATTATTGTAGTAAACGAAATACGTGCCGCCGTTGGGCGCCGCAACGGAGGACCACCCGCCTTCATCAATATTAATAATGCTTTCCGCCATCCCCCGGTCGTTGGCCCAAAGCATGCGCCCGAATTGGTTGAATTTGTTGTATACGGGGAAATAAAACTCAACGCCGGAAACTGGAAATCTATAAATGCCATACGAGGCAGCGCGGTAGCCGGCGATATCAGGGTAAAGCTGGGAACCGTGGCTGCGGTTCGAGGTTACCGAGACTCCGTGTTCCCCCCAGAGGGCGGTCGCAGCCGCATCGGCATGCACGGGGCAGACGGACAAGAGTATGGCTGCAGCCAGAAATCCGCGCAAGATACCCGGCCCGAAAGCCGCGTTAAAGGGCAACCGCATGCAATCAAGAATAGCAGGAGGTAGGTAAATATATACTTTGCATTCCGGTTGGGCCGGCAAGGCAAGCCAAAAAAATGGCTGCAAACGGATTAACCGCCCGGGGTTTTGGCAGCGAACGCACTATGCGTTTCTTAAAAAGCGTATGCCTGGAATCCCTTGATTTTCTTGATTTCCTGCAGCAAATCCTTCTCGTCCTCGGAGAGCGCCTGCGCGTACTTTTCCTCGAGCAGCTTGACCTCGCCGCGCGACATGTCGGAAAATAGTTCCATGCGCCCGCGCGCCTGCCTGCCGTAGGACGGCCCGTCTTTGGAAACCGCGGCGGCCAACGCGAATGGCTCGGGGAACCTGGCGAAAGGCATTGTTAATCCTTGCGTTTGAATTGCATAGATTTTACAAATCTTTGCGTTGTCAATATTGGCATGGCGAGTGTGGAGGAAATCAAGCCGGCAATCGCGGACCGCGAGGAAGAGCTGGCGCAGAAATTCGCGAGGGAAAAAAATCATTTCCTCCCTTTGGGGTTGATACCTCCGGCATTTAGGCCGCTGGGAGGACGTCATTGTGACTTGGGATTACGAGGGCGAAATCCGGGCCGGAGGCAGCTTGATAAAATGCAAGCCGTTGTGGAAATGGCTGCTGGCTTGAGCTTTAGAACACGGAGGCCTGGAATCCCTTGATTTTCCTGATTTCCTGCAGCAGGCCCTTCTCTTCCTCCGACAAGGCCTGCGCATACTTTTCCTCCAGCAGCTTGACGTCCTCGCGGGAAACGTCGGACAGCAATTCCATGCGCTCGCGAACCTGCCTCCCATAATACGGCTCGTCCATGGAAATTGCGACCGAGTCCCCGCTCTTTGCCTCGTCGACGCTTTCCTTGTCCTTCTGGATTGACTTGACCTCTCCGACGGACTCTCCCTTGCCGTTCATCAGCTCCGCGCCCTTGCGCAGGCGGCCGGCGAGGATTTCGACGCCGAAAACGCACGGGTTGCTTGCGCGGAAGCAGTGCTTTTCGAGAACCAGCAGCTTGCACGGCAGGGGAAGAGTTGAAAACGCCTGCTTGCGCTCGCCTTCGCGGGCCTCCTGCCGCCACGACTTGTAGTTCTCGACCAGCGAGTAAATGATTTTTTCCTCGAACACCTTTACCTTCTCTTCCGCGGCGCTCGCAAGCGCGTCCTCCTCGACAGGGACATTGAACGCGAATACAACGCCGAGGAAGAGGTCCTGCTTTGCCACGCTTGCCGCCTCGAGCACGTCCTTTTTGGTCACCCGCCCGACGCTTGCCCTGCGCACAGGGACTTTTTCGGCGGATAGGAGCTTGACAATCGCCTCGAGGCTGCCCAGCGCGTCGGCCTTGATGATTACGCCGTTGGCCTCGCCGGCAAACTCGATGTCGCGGACCTCGTTTTTGAGCTCTTCCTCGGCGGATGCACAATTCCCGGCGTTGACCGCGTAAAGCGACGAGCCAGCAAGCGCAAGCTCGGCGCCTTCGCACGCGATTTTCACTCCCGCAGCGGCGCTGACCTGCGAAACCTCCGAGAATTTCTGGCGCGGGTCGCGCATCTCGTCAAGCGGCTTGGGCTTGAGGATTGCCTTGACTTTCGAGTGCACGATTTCCCCGCCGGCCGAGCAGAAAATGATGCCGTCGCCCTGGTTGAGGGTTCCCTCGTAAAGTATGGCGTCGAGGGTCTTGCCCACGCCTTTTTCGTCCTTTACCTCGAGGATGCTTGCCTTTGCCGGGCCATCAACCGGCTTAAGCTGGCTTTCCATGAATTTCTGCGCCAGCCCGGAGACGAAGACCAACAGCTCGGCAAGACCTTCGCCGGTCTTGGCGCTCACGGGAATTATTGCAATCTGTTTTGTAAAGTCGCTGACGCGGTCGAATCGCTCGCTTGAAAACCCGTATTGCGTGAGTGAGCCCACCAGGCGGTAGCATAGCTCGTCAAGGCGCGAAGACACGTCTGGGCGCTGTTTGGCGATTGACTCGCCGACGCTCGAAGTCGACTTGCTTATCCAGCCGGTCACCACGTCGACCTTGGTTGCGGCGACGACGAACGGAGTCTTGTACTCGCGCAGGATTTCGATTGCCTCCTTGGTCTGGGGCTGGATGCCCTGGTTGATGTCAATGACGAGGATTGCGATGTCGGCGATGCTTCCGCCGCGGCGGCGGAGGTTGACGAACGCCTCGTGGCCGGGTGTGTCGATGAACAGCAGGCCCGGGATTGTAAGCGAGATTTTCATTCGCGCAAGCAACGGCCCGCAGACCGCGGCTATGGCGTCGGCAGGAACTTCGGAGGCACCGATATGCTGGGTGATGGCCCCGGCCTCGCGTTTTTGCACTCGCGAGTGGCGGATGGAGTCCAAGAGCGAAGTTTTGCCGTGATCTACGTGCCCCAGGACGCAGACGATTGGCTGGCGAAGCATAAGTCATTCCCTTGATTTGCTTTAAAGGAACACAAATTAAGGCGGACAACGGTTTTTAAGAGATAGCCAAAAGCCCTCCTGCCCCCTGTTGGGCTCGCAATGCCACAGCGCGGCGCGACGGCGATGGGCCTCCCTATCTGCGGATGCGCCTTCTTGCCAGCATAAGCGCGCTTGCTCCAACCGCAAATGCGAGGAGGGGGTTGAAGTCCGGCAGGGGCTGGGTCGCAACGGTGCCGCTCACGCGCGTGAACTTGCAGCTGCTGGCGCCAAGCCCGGAATAGCTCGCGGTAAGGGAATAAACGCCGGCCAGGCGCGTGTCAACGGTATAGATGAATCCGCCGGTTCCCTGCAGGTACTGCGCGAGGACAATCCCGCCGGCAAGCGAGATGCCACCCGGAATGCACGGAGTGCCTTGAGAGAAGCACTGCACCGTAACATTCGTCTGGTTGGTTGGCGCAATGTTGGGGCAGGAAAGCAAAAGGATGCCCGCGGTTTGAACGGATGGCGCAAAATATTCCGGCGTTGGACCCGGCGAAACGCTTGGCGAAGGGGAAGGCGAGGGACTAGGCGAAGCACTGGGAGAAGGAGACGGAGAAGGCGAAGGGGAGGCAGCAATGACCTCCACCCACGAGCTGTTGGCAGCAAGCGGCACGTCTGACGGGCCGTACGGGCCGGGGAAGCTGTAGAACGACGCGTTGACAGCGTTAATTTCGACGGCATCTGCTTGCAGCGTCAGATAGCCGGCTGCATTGATTGACGCGTCCGTGAGGTTGGTAGTCCAGTTAAGCGGCGGGCACGCAACCGCGCTCCCGTCGACAAGCGTGCACGCCGGAGTGAACTGCACTGAACGGGGGCCTGTGCCCTGCGTGAACGCACTGTAAGCGGGCACGATGGTGATGTTCGCCAGCACATTGGTGTAAACAGTATCCGGGGGCGTCGAATTCGTATCAGCGGAAACGCCGGTGCATTCCGCGTAATACTGGTAGGTCGCGTACGGCACAAGGCCGGTTACTGCATGGTAAGCGTAAGTGCCCGCGCCGGCGTTGACGACCGTCATCGCATACGAGGTCCACACCCTGTTGAGCACGAAATACTGGAGGGCAAAGCCTGTGGCATCGCCAAACATCTGGGGGCCGTCGCCAACCGTAAAGTTTCCAGTCACGTTTCCGTTGCTTGCGTTGACCCTTGAAACAGTGTCTGAGAAAGAGTTGGTTACCCAGACGTTTCCCAGCGCGTCAGCAGCGACGCCAGACGGATATTGCTGCACCGTGTAGTTTCCGGTTACTTCTCCCGTGCTTGCGTTGATTCTTGAAACGGTGTGGGATAAAAAGTTGGCTACCCAGACGTTTCCCAGCGCGTCAGCGGCAACAATCTCTGGAAGCTGTTGCACCGTGTAGTTTCCAGTCACTTCCCCTGTGCTTGCGTTGACCCTTGAAACAGTCCCGTCAAAATTGTTGGAGACCCATATGTTCCCCAGCGCGTCAGCAGCGACGCCATACGGCCAATGTTGTACTGTATAGTTTCCAGTCACTTCTCCCGTGCTTGCGTTGATTCTTGAAACGGTGTCGGAGCCAAAGTTGGCTACCCAGATGTTTCCCAGCGCGTCGGCGGCAACTTGCTCGGGGCGATCTTGCACCGTGTAGTTTCCAGTTACTTCTCCCGTGCTTGCGTTGATTCTTGAAACGGTGTCGGAGCCAGAGTTGGCTACCCAGATGTTTCCCAGCGCGTCGGCGGCAACCCCAGTTGGTTTTGTTTGTACTGTGTAGTTTCCGGTTACTTCTCCCGTGCCTGCATTGACCCTTGAAACGGTATTTGCGTTATTGTTGCATATCCAAACGTTTCCCAGAGCGTCGACGGCAACACCCCCGGGTTGCGATTGCACTGTAAAGTTTCCGGCCACGTTCCCATCGCTGGCGATGACTCTTGAAACTGTGTTGCTATTGAGGTTGGCCACCCAGACGTTGGGAGTGCTTACGGTTATCCTCTCGCCCCAGTAGAGCGTGCAGCTTGCCGCGTTTTGGTCGAGTGTGACGTTGACTGTGGCATAGCCGGCTGGGATGACTGAATTGTTGGCCGGCGTCGGGGGGACGTATTCAATCGACAGGGATAGCGCATAAAGTGGAAGGAATGCAAAAAGGACTGCAAATACGCCTGCCAGCCGCATAAAAGCCTTTATTCGCGAAAGTTATTAAATTAGCCCTTAGACGCCAGTTTCTGAGGATAAATTAGTGCGCAGTATTTGAAAGGAATTTCCTTATGAAAAATTCATGCAGCCTGTCGTCTCCGGAAATCTCGGGGTGAAAGCACGCCGCAAGAAAGTTCCCCTGGCGCGCGGCCACGATTTTTCCATCCAACCGCGCAATCGGCTCGCACTTGCCCCAGACTTTGGAAATGACCGGCGCGCGGATGAACGGCACGCGCATTTTTCCGACGCCATTTACCGGGACATCTGCCTCGAAGCTTTCCTTCTGCCTCCCGAATGCGTTGCGGTCGACGGACATGTCCATCAAGCCAAGCAGTTTTTGGCCGCTCTGCCTTTGCTGCAAGCCTGCGTCTTTTGCCAACAGGATTGCACCCGCGCAGGTGCCGAAAACAGGCATGCCGGCGATTGCCCGCTTGCGCACTGGCTCAAACAACCCGTTGTCGATTAAAAGGTCAGATATTGTGGTGCTCTCACCGCCGGGAATGATTAGCGCCCGCACGGACTCCAGCGTGGCGAGGTCTTTGACCCACACGGGATTCGCGCGCAGGCGGCGCAAGGCGTCCATGTGCTCGCCCACGTCGCCTTGCAGGCCGAGGACGCCGACGCGCAATCAGACCCCCCGCTCCTGCATGCGCTGGCCTTGCGGAATCGAAGAGGCCTCGATGCCCTTCATGGGCCCCCCAAGGCCGCGCGAGATTCTTGCCAAAACGTCGGGTTTGTCGTAGTTTCTGGTTGCTTCGACGATGGCTTTTGCAAACTTTTCGGGGCTGGCGCTCTTGAAGATGCCGCTGCCGACGAACACGCCGTCGACTCCAAGCTGCATCATGAGCGCCGCGTCGGCCGGCGTGGCGATGCCGCCGGCTGCGAAGTTCACGACGGTAAGCCTGCCTGCCGTGGCCGTCCGCCTGACCAATTCAACTGGCACTCGGAATTCATTTGCCGCGGACTGCAAAAACTTCGCGTTGTCTTTCTTGGCTGCAAGCTGCGCAATCTCGCGCGCGATGAGGCGCGTGTGCCGGACGGCTTCCACCACGTTGCCGGTCCCCGGCTCGCCTTTGGTGCGAATCATTGCAGCGCCCTCGTGGATGCGGCGAAGCGCTTCTCCGAGGTTGCGCGCGCCGCACACGAACGGCACGGTAAAGGCGCGCTTTTCTACGTGGAATTCCTCGTCGGCGGGGGTCAGCACCTCGCTTTCGTCAATCATGTCCACGCCGATGGACTGCAAAATCTGGGCTTCCGCGAAGTGGCCGATGCGGCACTTGGCCATCACCGGAATCGTCACCGCCTTCATTATCTGCTCGATGACCGCTGGCTCGGCCATGCGCGCGACGCCACCGGCTTTGCGGATGTCCGCCGGCACCATGTGCAATGCCATGACCGCAACGGCTCCGGCTTTTTCTGCAAGCTTGGCCTGCTTGGCGCTCACGACGTCCATTATCACGCCGCCTTTCTGCATGCGCGCGAAGCCTTCCTTGAGAAGCACTGTGCCGACGGTTTTCTTCAAAGCAAAAACCCCCCTTGAATTGAAAGAAAATACTATGCGCGCACCCTGTTTATTAGCAGTTCGGTCGCATTACTGTCCGATGACTTCCCGCGCGTAGACCTTGGCGTTCTCGCCGATGTAGAAGCTGCCGAAGCCCTCCTTGTGCGAGTACACGCAACCCTTGCCGCGCTCGCGAACGACATGGCGCGTCTCGCCGCCGGACAAAAGCGCTTGCGAGATTTCTCCCGCGGAAAGCCAGGTGATTTCATTGCCTTTGAGCTTGAGCGCGGCAGACGCCGCCGCAAGCAACGGGGAAGCAGCGGCGAAGGAATCGGTGCGCAGGGCGCTGGCGCGGGTTTGGATTTTCTGCAGGGAGTGAAGGGCGTCAATCAACGGGGCACAAATTTGCGGGATTTCCTGCTCGGGAGGAAGAGGCTGTGCTTGGGCTGCGGCCTGTTCGGCTGCGCTCCCTTCCGCCTGCTGGGACGGTGTGCCCTTCTTTTTCTGCTTCCCGGAGAGCATCAGCGAGACTGCCTCGTCGCGGCCCTTCTTTTTCAGGTGCGCCTCAAGGCAGGCGCGGGAGTTGGCCGAAAGCGCTGGGATGGAAAACCCGCATAGGGCAAGGTAGGCCTCCAATACGGCGCGCTCTTGCGAAAACTTCGAGATGTGCGCCGAGAGGGCCTTGGAGTCCTTGTCCTTTTGGGAAAACCCGGGAATGGATTTGATGAAAGCCTCGTGGGCTTGTGCGTGCTCGTTGAATTCCTTGGCGATTTTGCGCGCGTAAGCGGGCTGCTTTTGCGCCGCTCGCACTACCGTCTTTCCAACTCCCACCGCGTCGTCGCCGTCGAAATAGAAAACCGACTTTCCCGGCGAAAACACGATGCAGACTTGGAACAGGTCTGCGCCGGCCAGCTCGGCAAGCTGGTTGGAGAGAGCCTCGGCTGCAATGCAAGCCGCAAACGGCGCAGAGTCCGATTCGTACTGCGAAGAGAGCATAATAATATTTGAGGGGGTAGGAGTTTTTGTTGCTTTCTGTCCCCCCAAAAAAGCGGTGAACCATGGAAAAAATGAAAAAACAGCTTGAAGATGATAACGTTATTAACTCGTCTGACAAAATCCTTTCCATGGCGTCTTTCGAAACCGTTGAATGGCTTAAGAAGGCCAAACGCGACCTGAAGGCAGCAAAACTTAACCAGGAAAACGGCTTGTTTGAAGAGGCCGCTTTCTTTGCACACCAGGCCGCGGAAAAGTCTCTCAAAGCGGCATACATTTCGGAATTCAAGCGCTTGCGGAAAATACATGACTTGGTGGAACTCGGAAGGGAACTGCTCGCCCCAATGAAAATCATCGTGGAATGCGACGGACTAAACCCGCATTACATCGCGGCGAGGTATCCGATGGATGTGGAATACGATGAATTGACTTCTCTAAAGGCCATTGCGAGTGCAATAAAGGTGGTTGAATGGGCAGAAGAAAAATTTTTAAACTCGGGCAAATAGTCGAAGGGGTTAAAGCCTTCAAGAAGCTCGCCGGCATTGAGAAGGCTTATTTGTTCGGCTCGTATGCGCGAGGGGACGCCGTGGAAGACAGCGACGTCGATCTCCTGTTGTTGAGCCAAAGGTTCGAGGGCAAGAACTACGTTGAGCGGCTCAAGGGCCTGTGGCTGAAGTGGAACCTCGGCCTGCCTGCGGACTTCATCTGCTACACCCCCAAAGAGTTCGAGCGCGAGAAGAAAAGGATTTCCATCGCAAGGGAGGCGCTGCTCGAAGGAGTGGAAATCTGAACCCCAAGGCTTCATTGAATTCTTCGCACTACGCCTTTTTCGCTGTCGACTTCCACCATGTCGCCGTCCTTGAAGATTTTGGTGGCAACCTTCGTGCCGATGACGCACGGCTTGCCAAATTCACGCGCGGACGATATCCTCGTTTCACCCGGGCGGACGGTAGAATGTGGCGCAAAGCCCGTCGCTTCCTGCCGGCCAGTCGGAATACCCCACGTAGAACGTCTCGGCGAAGCGTTCAATCAGCGCCTGGCGCAGCCATTGGCAGGTAAGCAGGGAAAAGTCGCGGGTAAATATTTTCTTCAAGTGTTCGGGCATGCCATCAACCCCAACGGACGGGCTTCAATACACGACGTCTGCAAGGCGCTTTTGCTTTACTGCGTTCTTTATCTCGCGCGCAATCCTGCGGCCCGTGCTCATGGGCTCGTTGAAGAGGTACCAGGAGAGGAACGAGCCCTGCGGGTAGAGGTTCGTGCCGGCGACGATGCGGGCGGAGATTTCGAACGCGTAGTGGTGGAGTTCGGGCGTGACGACGGTCTCGATGCAGTACGGGCCGACGATTCCGCCGTCGAAGAGCTTCTTGCTAGACTCCGCCACGCGCTTGCCCATCGAGTACACTTCCGGGAGCAGGGACTCGCGGATGGTGAGCGGCGAATTGCCGGTTACCACGTAAGTCGGGGTAATATTTAGCTCTTGGAGCGTGCCTGCCGCCATGATGCGGTAGATTTCGTCGGCGTTGCTCTCGAGGCGCTTGTCCATGCTCAAAAGCTCCATGCGGCCGGGCTTGCCGTAGGCGTCGTTCTCCAGCGGAGAGTAGAAGTAGTGGTGGTAGTACCGCACGCCGTTGATGAACTCCTGGATTGTGGAGTTCTCGGACTCCGACTGCGTTATTATCTTCTTCTCCACTTTCTCCTTCATCTTGCGCGCAAAGTCGCGCTCGCCGGTGGTCAGGAAGAAACCCTTGCCTCCCTTGGCGCCCGAGAACTTGACGATGCAGATGCGGTCGATTTGCGAAGGCGAGGAGAATTCCTTTGGGACGCGGCATTTGGCGCGCGTGAGCCACTCGCGGCACTTGGCGCGCGATGATTCCCATTGGAGGCTGCCGCGGTTGCCAAACATCGGCACGGCAAAGGAGCCTGCAATCCTGTCGCTGCCGACGTATTCCACAAACGAGCCGTGGGGAACGACCACGCAGTTCTTTTTCACCAGCTCGCGCTGGATTTCCGGCGAGAGCACGTCGCCGTATTTTGCGACTTCGATGAACTCGTCGGGGCGCGCGAGCGGGTAGCTCTCGTAGAACTCGCGCTTGTCCGGCGTGCAGATTCCTACAGTGCGGAAGCCCTCTGCCTTCGCGCCGTGGAATATCTGGAGCGCGGAATGCGAGCAGATGGTGGCGATTGCGGGCCTGGAATACGACCTGGCAATCGCGGCAATGGATTCGCGCGGGATGGGCATCAGGTCACCACTTCCTCGAGCTTGTTGATGCGCACGGCGTCCTTGATTTCCATGGCAATCCTTCGTCCGTACGAAACGCTTTGGCCGTAAAGGTAGTGGGTGTACGGCGTGGCAGTGACTCCCGGCGAGCCGGGGATGCGCAGGCTCAAGTCGAATGTCAGGATTTTTTCCTTGCCGCCTTCCGACACTACTGCGGTTTGGAGCGCGAACGGGCCGATTATTCCGGGCGCAAACTCCTTCTTTGCCGCTTCTACGAGCTTTTCTGCTGCGTCGAAGGCCTTGGCCAGCAGGGACTCGCGCACGGTTGCGGCGATGTGGCCGACTTCGATGTAAGTCGGAGAAACGCGTTTGAGGACTTCCTCCTGCTGGGGCGCGGGCAGGCGCAGCAGGCCGTCGAGGTTGGTCTGCCTGCGCGTGTCGGTGCCCATCAGCTCGATTTCCTGCGAAAGCGGGGAGTAGAAGAAGTTGAAGTTGACCTGCGTGCCGACGACGAATTCCTCGATTGTGGCGCTGGCGAGGCCCTCTTGCGTGACCTTGCCGGATGCGAGGAGCTCGCCGGCCTTTTGCAGGTATTCCTGGGGCGATGCGGCGAAGAAGAACGAGCGCTCGTAGCTGCGCGCTGCCTCCGGCGCCTTGACGATTGCGAGCGAGTCGATTTTGTCGGGGGACTCGAACCTGCGTGGCATGGCGAGCCCGGCCTTTTCCATCAGGTAGTGCTGGCTTTTCGCTGCCGTCCGCTCTTCGGCGTGCAGCATCCCGCGGTTGCCGAAAATGGGCACGTCGAAGCGTTCCTCGATGTCGGCGTATGGCACGTAGACGGAGAAGCTGCGGTTGGGGACGAAAATCGCGTTCTTTATCTTGAGCTGGCGGCGGATGTCGTCGGAAATCAGGTCCGAGAACTTGTCGAGGAGCATGACTTCGTCGATGGTGCCGACCTTGCGGCCGGTGGCCTTGAGCGTCCGGCTGCGGTAGTAGCGGCTGTAGGTCTTGTCGCGGTCCTTTTGGCAGACGGCGAGGTTGAGTATGCCTTCCTCCCACGCGCCACGGCAGACTTCAAGCGCGGAATGGCTTCCCAAAACCGCGATTGTAAGGCGCGTAGTGTCGTAGCCGGAAAGCACTGACGCGATGTCGGCCTTTGAGAGCATATGGATTTATCGATTGCCAGTTTTTTAAACGCTTTGGGAAGGCGTTAGCGACGGCCTTGGCGACGGCTTTTTGGGATTCAACCGCGTGTGAGTGCATCAAGGAGCCAAGCTATTCCAACCTGTCTACTGAATCTCCGCCGATATCCGCGCTTGTTGCTGGCAGTGTTTTGGGCCCAGGTTTTTTTGGTTGTGAGTTTGAAGACGCCGAGTTTTGAGTAAAGTGGATTGTTATTCCCTTAATGCCTTCTTTTTTTTCTGACGGCACAATCGAATACGCCCCGTTTAGCCTTCCTTTGCTAATCCCTCCCCCGTGCGCTCTTTTGGTAATGCATCCCTCTAGTTTTGCCGTGCGGAGCAGGTGTTCGATAAGCTTTTGGCATGGTTCGCCGCTTGTTTCCTGGCTTTTTGCGAATTCAGAGAGGATTTGCTGGTTTCGTTCGTTCCCTTCAAGCGGTATCACGAGTTTCAACCCGTTGTTAAAAACCCGGTGCTTGAAACCCAATCGTTTTACTTCTGTGGTCATTCGTTCAATGAGGACTCTCGGGTTTTGTTCCTCCGTGGTTTCCTTCATGCCTTTCACCAAACGGGTACGGTGCGGGCCTTAGTAAATCTTTGCAATGGCGGAAATCCGGCTGCGGGTTTCTTCTTCGGGCATACTTCAACCATTGTTGGCTTCTGCCTGCGCGCTTATTCGGCTCATGTTCCAGCGCGGTTTTCCCTTTCCCTGCCCGAGCTTGCTGTTTCTCCTTTCACGCTCTCGCGGGGTTCTCTCTTACTGCGAATGTGCCTAGCTTTATCATTTTTAGCAACCTTTAAATATCATTGTTGCCATATTTGATATATGTTGTTTGGATTGCGGCGCAATGAAATATTGGCGTTTTGCGAGCTTTGCCGCGCCGGGGGCGGGCAGGTCACGATTGGAGGCTTGGCGGAGTCGTTGGGCTGGTCGAAAAGCGTTGCCTCGCGCGCGGCTAACGGGCTGGCGGGCAAGGGGTTGGCACAATTGCGCCGGGACGGGCAGAGGAAACTGCTGGCGGTTTCAAAATCAGCCAACGCAGTGGCGGCCTTGAAGGAGCTTTTGGCCGCCTATCCGCACATCGCATTCCAGGACTTGCTTGCCGGGTCTTCAATGCGCGTGCTTTGCGGCCTGCTTTTCGCTCCGGCGTCCGTTGCGGCGGTTGCAATGCGCGGGCGGTTGCCGCAAATCACGGTCCGGCGCGTTCTCGCAAAGCTGTTGGAGCGGGGATTGGTTGGAAGGCGCAGGCCCGGAGAGTATTCCATTGCATTGCCAGGGCTTTCTGGATTCGTTTTGGCATATTGCGCTTTTGCCGTCGATGCCGCGCGCGGCGCCGTTTTTGGTTCGCTTATCGTGCGGGGGGCAAACGGCTTATTGCGCACCAGTTCGCCGGCCGTGCCAAAATCGATGGTTTTGACCGGCGTTTCCGTCTTCGGAAAATACGGAATCGGTATCGTGGCGACGGATTACCGGGACTATTACTTCAATGCCTTTGGGAAGCCCGGCAAGCCGGGGGTTGAAGAGGCGGTTGTCCACGCGCTGTTGCGCTCCACGGTTATGGCGAGCGGCAGGGAGGTCTCCTACGCGCTCCTGGTCTTGTGCAAGAACCGCAAGCGAATTGACGGCGGGCGGCTGTTGGAGTGCGCGCGGGATTTCGGGGTTGAAAGCGATGCCCGGCAGGCGCTGGAATTCGTTGACTGCGTCCTTTCCGGCAGGCCCGTTCGAAAGCCTTTGGTCGATTTCGGCAACCGGGTTGAAGGGCCGTTGTTTCCCGGCGAGGAGGAATTCAAGGAGTTGGTGAGGCAGTATGGGTGAAAAAATCAGGATGTATTCCAAGGCGGACATCGAGGCGGTGCTTGAGGAGGCTGGGAAGCATCTTGACCGGCCGGTGGAGGCGTACCTTATCGGCGGTTGTTTGACGCAATGCTTGAGGTGGGGCTTGAAGAGTTGTTTCCGGGTTCGAAGTACGTGCCGCTGAAGGCCAAGGACATCCTGGTTGCAAAGAATGGCCTGCAATTCGATTTGTTCGCAAAGACCGTGATGGGCGGCTTGCGGCTTTCTTTTGGCATGAAGAAGCGCGCTGTTTTGCACAATGAATACGGCAATCTTAAGCTGATGCTCGCGTCAAAGGAAGACATTTACCTGTTCAAGGCCATTACCGACCGGCCTTTCCCCCGCGACTACGAGGACTTGGTGACGTTGCAGCAGAGCGGGCTGGATTGGAAGGCAGTCATATCCGAATACGAGATGCAAATCAAGGGTGGCAGGCTTGAGGCGAACTTGCTCAAAAAGCTCGCGGAATTGAAAAAGACTGGCTTGGCCAACCCGCTGATGCGCGAGCTGAAAATCTGACTGTGCAGCGCAATGCCACGCGGCTGCGGCGGAAAGTCACCCGCACTGGAAAAAGCGCATTTCCTTCCTGTCGTCTAGCTTGAAAAAGCCCACGCGCTCGAA
>JAZDFO010000132.1:0-2273 GCA_043807785.1 Microcaldota archaeon
TTTCTTGTTGAGCTTCAATCGCTTGGTGTCCACGTCGCGCCTGTAGCTCAATCCGAATTGCTTCATGAGCATCTGTATGCCTTCGTCCTTGGGGAACACTCCCGCGATGCGCCCTTGCACTGCCGGCGTGCCTTCCATGACTACCATTCGGTCGGCGGTGTTGTAGAGGAACTCCAAGTCGTGGTCGACGACGAGCACGGCGTGCTGGCCGGTCGCGCGGTCGCGCAGCACTTTAGAGAGCGTGATTCTCGCTGCGGCGTCTAGCATGTTGGTCGGCTCGTCGAGGATGTAGAGCGGCTTGTCCTGCGCGAGGCATTCGAATACTTTGAGCCTCTGGAGCTGGCCTCCGGAAAGGTCGCTTTCCTTGAGGAACTCCAGCCTTCGCAGGCCCATTGCCTTTACTGCCGCATCCGAGAACAAGTCGCCGCCGGCAAGGCTTTCCCCAACGGCCTTGTTTTGCCGTTCGATGAGCTGGGGCTTCATAGCCGCCTTCCCCGCGCTTTTCTCGAATATCTCCGTGCAGATTGCGCTTTTTCCAATGCCGTTGGGCCCGGCCACGCCCACGATTTCACCCGCCATGAGCGAAAACGCGCTCTCGTTGTTGGCCTTGAATGTCCCGCGCCTCACTTCCATTTCTGGTATCTCGTAGAGCGGCTGCTTTTGCTCGCCTTCCGCGTACGCCTTGTAGCTTATCGCGTTTTGGCGGAACTTGACGTTCTCGGGAGCGATGAATCCTTCCAGAAACATGTTTATGGCGCGGTCGGTGGCGTACACCTGCGAGACGATGCCGTACGCCGATTCCCTGCCGTAGAGGATGTACGCCTGCGAGGCGGCATAGGAGAGCAGGGAAAGGTCGTGATCGACCAGCAGCACCCGTTTTTCCATGAAGTTTTCCTTCAAGTATTCCGTCAGGCGTATCCTGTAGGCGTAGTCCAAAAACGAGAACGGCTCGTCAAGGAAATAAGTCTCCCGCTCCCTTGCGAGGGCGGCTGCGATGACGACGCGCTGGAGTTCCCCGCCGGAGAGCTGCTCTAGCTTCCTCTCCAGCAGCGCCTCGAGGTCGAACAGTTTGGCAAGCCCGGCGAGACGCCCTGCCTCGTCGATTCCTTCAAGCAGCCTGCCGACGGTCTTGGTTTCCTTTGGCACGGAAAGCTCTTGCGGCTTGACGACAAAACTGCCCCTGCCTGCGGCGAAATATTCCTCGATTTCCTTGCTCGGCTTGCGCTGGGGCTCAAGAATCCCTGCAAGGAGCTTGACGTTCGTGCTTTTCCCGCACCCGTTCTCGCCGACAATTGCTATAAGCCCTGTCTTGGGCAATGCCAGCCGGTAGAGCCCGAATGAGTTGAATCCATACGAGAACACCAAGTCCTCTGGCTTTGCCTCTGCGATGTTGATGATGGTAATCGCGTGGAACGGGCAGACTTTCGGGCAAATCCCGCAGCCCGTGCACAGCACTGGGTCGACTTCCGCCAAGCCGTTCTGCCTCTCCTCCTTGGTATACTCGCGCTTGGTTACGTGCACCGGAGCCTGCGCTGTGCCGTCGCTTTTCGGCTTTCCCCTGACCTTGTCGTAGACGTATAGGCAGTCCTTTCCAACGCGGTTTATCGGGCACCCGCGCACGCACTCGAGGTTGCACTTGAGGGGAAAACACAGCCTCTCGTCCACTACCGCGATTCTGGGCATACTCGCTTCGCAAACCTTATCGCGCCAAGTTTAATTAACGTTGTTCGCCAAAGGCTTGCATGCAGCGCATGTACGATTTTCTTGAGCACGCGGCCGGCAAGGGGGCAGGGCTGTCATTTGAACCCCGCAAGAATATCGCCAGGGCCAATTTTGGCAGGCTCATAACCGACCCTTTAGGCGTGCGCGCCGTGAAGATTGAGATAGTGCACGGTTCTCCTTCAGTCCTGGCGGCGTTGCGCCAAAGGCTCGAGCGGCTTGCGCCAAGATTTCGGCCTGCAAACCCGGGCTATGCCATCCACGGGGACAGCGAATTGGTTTACCGGGTAATTTTCCCCAGGCTCCGGCCAGCGGTCGACGTGCTCCTGCTCTACCAAAAGACGCGGGATAGCCCGCAAATCGAAAAAATCCGCCGCCTCATCAATGGCTCCTGACCCGCTTCCGCACTAAACCGGCTGTGGGACAGAAGTAACTACGGCTCTCGTTTCCGTATCACCAAATAAACATCTCGCCCAATAAACTCCTTCGGACAATCAACTTTCGCGCTATTGCCAAAAGGCGTCACCTTCCGCCCAATAAAGCCAGCTATCCCA
>JAZDFO010000133.1:0-16533 GCA_043807785.1 Microcaldota archaeon
CCTCGCTGGTTTCCGAATCATCGGCAGGCAGTTCCAAGAGAGCGGCCTCGACTTCCTCGTTAGACTGCGGCACTTCAACGAAACGCACAGGAGTCGGAGTTGGAAAAACGGTTATTGATGGAGTTGCGTTTGCCTGCCTTGTCGGCGTAGGAGTCGCCTGCGGGAAACCGCCGGAGCCTCCAGTATAGCCGCCGCCGCTTCCGCCGGGAGAACCTCCAGTAGGACAAGAGCCGGAATGCGAGCACACGCCGCCGCTGCATGAATCCGTCGTGCACGAGTTGGCGTCATCGCAATTCAAGCCGCAGCACAAATCCAACTTGGCGCAACCGCCCCAAAAGCCGCCAGTGCAAACCTGCGTGCCGTTGCAGCCGCCGGTCGTGCAGTTCTGCGTTGAATTGTCCGGAGAACACGCTACTGGAGAAGGTGACGGGGAAGGGCTTGGCGACGGGGACGCATCGGGGCTAGGCGATGCCGAGGGGCTTGGCGAAGCCGAAGCACTGGGCGAGGGCGACGGGCTGGGCGAAGGAGAAGGCGTAGGCGTCACAGAACCCCCGATAGTCACAGGAAAACCATCGCTCGCGTTCCCGCTAGCGTTCACCACAAACAAGTACGCAGTAGAACCCGCAGCAAAAGAACCCAGATTAATACTCACGCTAATCGAATTACTGCTCCACGCGCTCGGGAGCTGAACCTCGCAGTGTTTACTTCCAGCAGTATTCCACGCAGGGACATTGCACAGTTCAATCCTCGCTTGCGTATAGTCGTAGTATATGTCGTCGTAGTTATACGAACCTTCGCAAGTCGGGCAGGAAGGGCACCGGTCAGGACCAGGCCGGTCAATCATGTTCGCCAGCTCCCAACTGTGGCCCGCTGGAGAATAGTCCCCCGACTGACACAAATTCGATTGACTCAACCAGGGCACGCCATTTAACCACATGGTGACGTTCATGCCGCCGGCGGAAGCAGCGGTCAACACATCAACCCTGTTCCACACGTCAGGGGGGATAGGCTGCCCGTACGTCATCCCGCCGCAATCAGGTCCCATGCGTACGCCTGTACCTTCACAACCTGAAGACAGCATGAAACCCATATTAGTGGAGCCCAGATACTGCCGGAAAAACTTGCCAGACTGCGAACCCGTAGGAATCATGAACCAGAACGATGAATAAAATGTCCCCGTCGCTTGGTCGGAGTTGTAAGCTGCGAACACTATCGTTTCGCCACACGGGCACCGCGTATTACCCTGCCAGTCCACACAACAATTGGGATTATAGGTAACACGGCCATATTTCCCTAAATGCCCGCCGCCGGCCAGTACAACACAAGTATCGCCACGATCAACTCTAAACCCGTCGGAAACAAACAAGTTGTCCTCGAAATCCTTGTACCTGAAATTAAGGAAACGCGCCCCGTTCCAGACGTCATTCAAGTTGTTGAAATCCCCGCGAGAACCGAAATTGCCGCCGGAAATCGTCAACGCCTGCCCTTGCGCAACAGTCCCGCTCACGCCGGAAATCTGCGGACCATCTGAAAGCGGAAAACCAGGGCTCGCGTCCCCATTCGCATCAACCACGAACAACCACAACGGCTCGCCTGCAGTGAAACTCCCGCGGTTGACCGTCGCAGTAATCGAACCCCCGCTCCAAGCCGTCGGCACCTGGATTTCGCGGTGCGTGCTGCCGGCAAACGTAGGAGCATTCCCGATTTCCACGCGCGAGCGGGTGAAGTCCACGTAAAGCTCGTCCCAGTAGCGCTGCGCCTGGGGCTTCGGCTCCGGGCCATCGGTCGAGAAGAAGTGGCCAATATAGAGATGGGTGAGCGGGCAATCCTCCAGAGTCAGGAACTCACCGCTGACTTCCGCATAGAGGGCGCCGTCCAGCCAAACGGTCCAGATGCCGTCGCTGTTGCCGACGGTTCCCTGGTCGAGCCAGAAATCCACGCGGTGCCAGGAGTCGGTATGCAAGTCATTGTTGATATCCCAATCGTTGTAGAGAATATCATAGTTGCAGCCGCTAACATACTGATGCCCGCAGCATCCGCCGGCGGAGGGGTACTGGTCAATGCGGGCCTCCCAGCTAGCGACGTTCAAGTTACCCACACGAGGCTGAAACAACTTCACATTATTTGAAGGCGGGCCCCAGGTAGTCAGGTAGAACCAGCCCGATAAGTAAATCCGGGTATTGGACAGCTGGCTCAAGGCCAGCGCACTATTGTAATTTCCCCCCGTAAAGTCCTGATAAGCGGACTGCGAGCCCGGCCACCGCACACGGCCTACGCTGTACGTGGGCCACTTCCCTGCCTGGCTAGTGTCGGTCCACCAGCCACCGTGGGCCTCATCGGAAAGCCGCATGCCCGGAGTGCCGGAATCAAAGTCATCCCAACGGTAGGGCGCAGCAGCCGCCTTCACGCCAAAACCGCTTCCGCCAATCGCAAGGCTCCCGCCGTGAGAGAGAGCGCCGCTGACGCTTGAAACAGCGGGCGCCGCCGCGGCAGGGAAGGCAAGCAATACGGCGACAAACATGACTTGCAAGGCTTTCGTACCAAAACGCCGGGAATCCATATGGAAAAAGCTATACATCTGCACGCCTTTTATTACCATCCGGCAACGGCTTGCGGATATGGGCAATACAGCGATAAATAAACAGGGCATAAAAGCGGTTAAAGGCTTTCTTTAAATACCGCAAGCGCTACAAAAAAAAGTCAACGCTAGTCTGCTTTGGTCTGCTATGCGATTAAAGGCAATGCGGGGCATAGCTATAGGTCGGTAAGCAAAATGGCTTTCAAGGAAATACTTTCGACGCCGGGAATCAAGCCCGTGCTTTTCACGCTGTTCATGGCCAGCTTCGGCTTCGGCGTAATCCTGCCCCTGCTGCCGTTTTACGCCGAGTCGCTTGGCGCCAAGCCGTACGAGCTGGGCATGCTCACGGCGACGTTTGCTACGATGAGCCTGATTTTCGCACCGCTGTTCGGCAGGCTCTCTGACAGCATCGGCAGAAAGAAAGTCCTCATGATTGGCACAGCAGGGTTTTCCGCGTCATACATTGTTTTCGCTTTCTCAAATTCGCTTCCCATGCTTTTTGTCGCCCGGGGCCTCGAAGGCCTGTTCGCGGCAGGCATATTCCCTGCAAGCATCTCGCTGTTGTCTGACCTTACCAGTGACGCCAACCGCGGGCGCGCCATGGGGCTGGTGGGAATGAGCTTCTCGCTTGGCTTCATCGTCGGGCCTGCGTTCGGCGGGCTCGCGAGCGGCATCTCCGTGCAGGCGGCGTTCCTGTTAGCCGCAGGTCTTGCGGCAATCAACTTCGCTTCGGTGCGCTTTCAAATCACCGAGCCTGCGCCAAAAGAGCAGGGCAAGGACATCATAGGCAAGGAAGTCAGGCTGTTCGAGCACCTGACATCCCCGCTAGTATTCGTGTTCCTATCGACGTTTGTTATCGCGTTCATGTTCGGGGGGCTTGACGCCACGCTTGCCATCTACACCGGCGACGAAATGGGGTTCAGTTCGCCTCAAGTCGGGCTTGTGTTCACTTTCATCGGGTTTCTCATCATGGCAATGCAGTTTGCCGGCGGCGCGCTAATCAGTAAATACGGGGAACTGCGGATGATTCCAGTTGGCTTTGCGCTCAGCGGCCTGGGGTTCTTCACACTCATTTGGGCGCACTCGTGGCCGTTTCTTCTGGCTTCGCTTGCAATATTCGTAGCCGGAAACGCGCTGGTGTTCCCGTCGGTCAACTCGCTGGTCTCCAAGCGTGTTACCACAAACCGCGGCGCAGCGCTTGGACTGGTGACGTCATTCCAGTCGCTTGGCCAAATCATCGGGCCGCTTACCGGAGGATTCCTTTACGGGTACAGCCATGACTATCCGTTTGCCGCCATGGCGCTGGTTATTTGGGCGTACGCGGCGGTCTTCATCCTAATAGGGAGGCCGAAACTCACCGCAGGCAATGCCCGCAAGGATTCGGCGAACGCCTAACCAAACCAGCATTTTAAAAATCCGGGAACACCTCAAGGTAAGCATATGGACGTTCAAACTCTATTCCACAAGCCGAAAGGAATCACTTACTTCGACTCGGCGGCATCATCGCTCACTGCTCTGCCGGTGCTCGAGAAGATGCAGGAATACTACCGGGACTACCGCGCAAACATCCACCGCGGCGCCCACCGCATCACGCGCAAGGCCAGCGAGGAATACGAGGCGGTTTACGGCAAGCTCGCGAAATTCTTCCGCGCAGGCGACCAGGAATTCACTGCCGTCCGCAACACCACCGAAGCAATCAACGGAGTGGCTCTCGGGCTGGACTGGCATGCCGGCGACGAGGTCGTCATTACCGACAACGAACACCACTCAAACCTCCTGCCGTGGCTGAGGCTAAAGGAAAAGGGCGTCAAAGTCCACGCCGTGCATTCCGACGCTCAAGGCCGTTTCTCCGCCAGCAATTTTGCCCCGCTGCTTTCCAAGAAGACCAGGCTCGTTGCCTTCACCGCCTGCAGCAATGTATTGGGATGCAAGGTTCCAGTCAAGGAAATCGCAAAGGCGGCAAAGGACGCCGGCGCGCTGGTGCTGGTTGACGCCGCACAGTATGTCGGCCACCATGCCGTGGACTTGAAGGATTGGAGTGCAGTGGACTACCTGGCGTTTTCGGGGCACAAGTGCTTTGGCCCGACTGGAATCGGCGCGCTTTTCCACCGCAAGGGCGCGCCCTTGGAGCCGTGGTTTGTCGGCGGCGGGACAATCCGGGAGGTAACCCTTGAAGGCTACAAGCTGCTTGGCCACCGCGAGCGATTCGAGGCTGGGACTCCGGCGATAGCGGAATGGATCGGCCTTGGCGCGGCAATAGACGTGATGTCCAAGATTGGAATCAAAAGCATTGAGGCGCACGAGGACACGCTGGCAAAGGAAATGCTAACGGAATTCGGCGCCTGCGAAGGGGTGACGCTCTACGGGCCAGCGGATGCGAAGGAAAAGTCTTCGGCATTGTTTGCATTCAATGTCAAGGGAGTCAAGCACCACGAGGCCGCGGTGATGCTCGACTCGCTGGGATTCGCCGTGCGCTCGGGCCACCACTGCGCAATGCCGCTGACAAAGAAACTTGGGGTCGAGGGCACCGTGCGTGCCTCGTTGCATATGTACAACGATGAGGGGGAAGTGCGCAGGTTCGGCGAAGCGCTCAAGAAGGTAGCGGCGTTGGGTTGAAACAGTTGGCGATTAAGGGGGTTGGCGGCCAGGGTAATCTGAAAAATGGTCTTGTGCATCATCGCATTGTTCGTCTTCGCCGCAATGGGCATTTTCTCCGCCAAATACCGGGGGCTGGCAAGAGAGGCCCTCGACTGCACGATACGCACCGCTACGCTGCGGCCGTGCGCAAGCAACCTCGACGAGAGGATAAAGGCGACAATCATTGCCAAAGTGCTCAACCACTCGCCTAAAGCCGCGGCATTCTTGCACAAGAATTTTCAGGCCATCTCTACACTCATGGTCATCATATTCTTCGCCAGCACAATATATTCCGGGGTATCCATCTACAATTACGCGGTTTACGGCAACTGCAACGGGCCGCAGGGGGGATTCTGCCCGCTTGACGTGCTCACCGGAGGCAACAAGATTCCGCTTACGGCAATCGCGCCCGGAGTAGGCCCCACGCTGGGCAACGGCAGCACCACGATGGTCGAAGTCGGGTGCTTTACCTGCCCGTACACCCGCCAGGCCGAGCCGGCAGTCAAGGAATTCCTCCTCAAGCACCCCGAAGTGAAGCTCGAATTCCGCGTCATGCCGCTGCCAAACCACGAGAATTCATTCATCTCCGCGCAATCCGCCTTCTGCGGGGAAGAGCAAGGCAAATTCTGGCCCATGCACGACGCGCTATTTTCCGACGCCGACCACTCACGGCCAAACCTCGCCAAGATGGCCGGCGCAATCGGCTTGGACGCAGGCAAATTCAATTCATGCCTGGATTCACAAGCCTCAAAGGACCGCGTGCTTTCCGACGAGTCAGCCGCAAAAGCCCACGGCGTGTACGGAACGCCTACTTTCTTCCTCAACGGCAGCATGCTCATCGGCCCGCAGACGCTGGCGAAATTCGAGGACGCGCTGGCCGGAAAGAACGTGACGGCCGGCGGTGGAGGCAACGCGTGCCCGCCGCCGCAATGAGATGCGAGTGGATGACGGGGCTAATTCCACTGAATCTATTCAGAGTCGCCCAAAAGCGCGGCCTTGAGCTCGCCTTTGAGGTAGACCACGTTTAGCTTTCCGGACTTTGTAACCTCGATTACGCCGCGGTCCGCCATCTTCAAGACAATGCGGTGGGCTTTCAGGCGCGTCATGCCCGGCAGCCGGCCGACTTCCGCCTGCAATATCTTGCCGCCGCCGCGCAAAAGCTCTTTAACAACCGCACGCTCATCGGGGCTGAGGAACCGAAGCAGCAATTCGCCGGTCGCTCGCGCTTCCTTTCCCTTGCGGTCGACTTGCCCGCTCATTAGATAAAACACGCCGGCACCCACCAGCAGCCCGAACGCCGAAACCATGAGCATCAGCTCGAAATGGTACCGCGCGAAAAACGACAGCAGCGGGTCGAATGCGGTTCCCTGCGGCGCGAAGTAAGTAAAGACGGTGAGAAACGCCAGCATGACAAAGCCGGCAATGAGGCCAAGAGCAAGCGCAATCCTTTTTGTGGAAACCATGTCATCGCCTCTAATAGGATGTTTCACTTTTTGGAAACAATTTCAAGCCCTGTTCTGCAATATACCGCGTTGTTTCAAGAATTTATATATATTGTTTCAGCCATTGATATACCTATGCAAGGCATTTCCACGCATGGAATGAACCGTCTTTACACAAAGGCTGCAAACGGCAAAGGAAATGCAACATTGAAAATATCGGAAAAGAGGGTGGGACAATGGAAAGGGGGCTCAAGCTGTTCATTGCATTCTGCGCCGCGGGAATCATCGGGCTGGCGTTCTTTGCAAGCGCAATCAACCCGGCTGCGCCAGTTCGGCCGGTCCAGATACCTGCAGGAACCGGCAGCCTGGATCCGGCCACGCCGAGCGCAACGGTCCAAGCGGGCGACACTGGAACCACGGGGCCGCAGATTGTGAGCATCCGCGCGCTGGACACAGGAGCCTATGACAAGCAGGAAGTGCACGTGAAAGCAGGGATTCCGGTAAAGTTCGAGTTTTCGGCGGACGCGGGCGCAGGCTGCGGCAAATTGCTGGTCATTCCCGGCTTCAATGTGAGGCTCGTTTCCGGCGGCGGGGAAACGCAATCCGCACAGTTCACGCCACAGAAAGGCGTTTACGCCTACAGGTGCGGGATGAACATGTTCCGCGGGAAGCTGTATGCGGACTGAAACAAGGCAATTGAAGGGAAAGCAAGTGGCTGCTGGAATGGCTTAGGACAGCATAATATATGCGGAAGCGTAAGCGGGTGATGGGGAAAATGAAAAAGACGTTCAAAGTGACTGGAATGACTTGCGACAGCTGCAATTGGATAATCCGCGAGAACGTGTCCGAAGTCAAGGGGGTCTCGACGGTCAAGCCGGATTACCATTGCGGAGAAGTCATCGTCGAATACGCTCCGCCGGCGGATGAAAGCCAAATCAAGGCGGCAATATGCAAAGAAGGCGGCTACAAGGTGATATAGTGAATCCAATAGCGTCAGTGGAACGGACGATTTTCGTCAAGGAACTCAACTGCGATTCGTGCGAGCGCGTCATCCGCAGAATCACGGGCAGGCACCAAGTGCAAGTCAAAGCCGTTGACTTCACAAAAAATGAGGCACAGGTAGAGGGCGGCGAGGAAGGCATCCGCGCGGCAGTCGAATCCCTCAACGCCAACGGATATGCCGCGTCCCTCGAGAGAATGCCGCAAAACAGCAGGGTAAAGGAAAAGCTCTTGGCATTCGCAGCCGGCACGGTTTTCGGCAGGGAAGGGTACGCCGCCGAATCCCGCGCCTTCGAAGTCGTAGCCTATTCGTTTGTCCTATTGGCTGGCGCAACGATGGCGCTTGGATGGATGAAAATATTCCCGCTTACCGGGCCGCTGGCGTATTATGCTGCGTTGTCCGCATTCGGCACCGCGCTGATTGCCGGAATTGCATGGCAGGTGAAGGCGTACGGCGACTCGTTTACGCACATGAACGGAATGATGGTCGGCATGACAATCGGCATGGCGGCGGGGTTCCTCGCCGGGGCAATCGTCGGCGCGGTCAACGGCATGTTCATCGGCAGCATCGTCGGAATGGCTGCTGGAATGCTCGTCGGCGCGTACTTGGGCTATTGCTGCGGCGTCATGGGAGTGCTTGAAGGCCTAATGGGAGGCGTGATGGCAGGCACAATGGGAGCCATGCTCTCCGTGATGATGGTGTTCGACCACCTCAATGAATTCCTGGCAATCCTGTTCGCATGCTTTGCTGCAATAATTGCGGGGCTGGCTTACATGATTCGCAAGGAAAACGCGGGACTGCAGCCCAGCCGGCCAGACCTCGGGCCCTGCCTTGCCGCGTCGCTGGCGGCGCAGGCAATAGTGCTTTTCGTCATTTCATACGGCCCGCGAGCCATCGCAGGCGCAATTGGTGGCAAATAAATGAAAACCGAGCTCGACATCGTCGGAATGCACTGCGCATCATGCAGCCTGCGGGTTGCCAAGGCAATCAAGAAAGTTGCGGGCGTGAGAGAGGCAAGCGTCAATTACGCGTCGGAAAAGGCCAGCGTCGAATACGACGAGACAGCCGCCACCGAGGCGCAGTTGATTGCCGCGGTGGAAAAGGAGGGCTACAAGGCGTTCTCGAATAAATCTGCAAGCGACATGCCGGCACAATCTTCATCGTCTGCCCATTCATCTTCGGGCCACGACCACGCGGAAATGCTTCGCAAGTCCGAATTCGAATCACTCAAAAAGAAGGTCGCGATAGCCTTCGCGCTATCCGTGCCGGCGTTCCTGGTCGGAATGTTCGGAATGGAAATCGCACAGCAGAAGCTCATCCTCTTCATCCTCACGACACCGGTCCAGTTCTACTGCGGAAGACAGTTCTACGACGGTGCGATATCTGGCCTTGCAAACAAGAGCGCAAACATGGACACGCTTATCGCGCTTGGCACGACGGCATCGTACCTGTATTCCGTGGCGGCGTTGTTCGGGCTGGCGCAAGAGCAATATTTTGAAATCGGCGCAGTCCTCATCTCATTCGTTCTCTTAGGCAAATACCTCGAGGCCGTCGCCAAAGGCAGGGCATCGCAGGCAATCAAGAAGCTCATGGGACTCTCCCCCAAAACCGCGGTGGTCATACGCAACGGCAGGGAAGCAAAGATACCGATTGAGCAAGTGCGCGTCGGCGACTTGGTCCGCGTAAGGCCAGGCGAAAAAATCGCAGTAGACGGCACGGTAGTCTCCGGGGACTCCGCGGTCGACGAGAGCATGCTCACAGGAGAATCGATCCCAAGCGAGAAAACCAAGGGCGCAAAAGTGTACGCGGCGACGCTCAACAAGCACGGCACCATCACCTTTAGGGCCGAAAAAATCGGGCGGGACACGGTTTTGGCGCAAATCGTTAAAATCGTCGAGGAAGCGCAGGGCAAGAGGGCGCCAATACAGAGGTTTGCCGACGAAGTCTCCGCGGTGTTCGTGCCAATCGTCATTGGGCTTGCAGTCATCACGTTTGCGGCATGGCTGGCATTGGGGCAGCCGTTCGCGTTTGCGCTAGTCGCAGGCGTGTCCGTGCTCGTAATCGCCTGCCCGTGCGCGCTGGGCCTGGCAACACCGACAGCGATTTTGGTCGGCACAGGCATTGGCGCGGAGCACGGCATACTCATCAAGAACCCGGAGGCTCTCGAGCGCACCGGAAAAATCAGGTCGATTGTCTTTGACAAGACTGGGACAATCACGCAGGGAAAGCCGGCGGTTACCGACGTGATAGCACTAGCGGGAATTCCTGAAAACCGAGTTCTCCAGATTGCCGCGTCGGTGGAGAAGGCCAGCGAGCACCCGCTTGCGTCCGCAATCGTGGAAAAGGCGCAGGAAAAAAGGCTGGCGCTTTCCAAGGTTTCGGGATTCCGCGCGATTCCCGGCACTGGCGTGGTAGCAAAAGTTTCAGGAACGGAATACCTCGTCGGCTCGCCAAAGCTCGCAGGCAGGCGCAACGCGCAGGCCGAGGCAATGGAACAGGACGGCAAGACCGTCGTAGTGCTCTATGGCGTCAAGGGTGGCAAGCGCACGGCCTTGGGATTGATTGGCGTGAGGGATGAAATCAAGCAAAACGCCGCGCGGGCGGTAAAGAGGCTGCGCGCGATGGGCATCGAATCCGTGCTGCTCACCGGCGACAACGAGCGCACGGCAAACGCGATTGCAAGGCAGGCTGGAATCCGCAGGGTAATCGCGCAGGTAATGCCCGGCGACAAGGCAGCCAGAATCCGCCAGCTCCAGCGCGGCGGGAACGTGGTGGCAATGGTCGGCGACGGCATCAACGACGCCCCCGCGCTCTCGCAGGCAGACGTCGGCATCGCCATGGCAAGCGGGACCGACATCGCGATGGAATCCGGCAGCATCGTGCTGATGAAAAGCGACGTCGAAGACGTGCCGCGCTCTATCCTTTTGGGCAGGAAGACTTTGTCGAAAATCAAGCAAGGGCTCTTTTGGGCAATGGCGTACAACGTCATCGGAATCCCCGTCGCCGCCGGAGTATTCTACTACTCGACGGGGTGGATGCTCAGCCCAGCACTCGCAGGAGCCGCGATGGCGCTCAGCAGCGTTTCAGTAGTGGCCAACGCGCTGTCGCTGAGGATGACCAAACTATAGGCACACGCGGACACCAAGAGTTAATATTGCACCTCCTGCATCATTAATTCGCACAAGGTAAAAGCGAGGTGGCGTACGTGGCAGCCAAGAAAGGATTTTCGACTGGTCTTGAAAGCGAGACTCTCAAGAACGCAAACTTCCGCAGGGTGCTCTACACCGGCGAACACTGCCAGCTTGTGCTGATGTCACTTCTGCCGGGCGAGGAAATCGGGGAAGAGGTCCACGAGACGCACGACCAGTTCTTCCGCTTCGAGCAAGGCGAGGGAAAAGTCGTCGTCAACGGATTCGAGCACCGCGTCAAGGACGGCTCGGGCGTCATCGTCCCGGCTGGCGCGCGCCACAACGTCATCAACACCGGCAAGACCCAACCATTGAAGCTCTACACCATCTATTCGCCGCCCGAGCACAAGGACAATGTCGTGCGCGCGACGAAGGAGCAGGCGGAGGCAAGCGAAGAGCACTTCGACGGCAGGACCACTGAATAAGCGATAACAACGCCTCACAACCGATAATTCCGCACCACAAACGCGGTTAAACAAGTTCTTAATAAGCCTCCAAACGCAAGAATAGGGGGCAGCCATGGAATCCTATTCTCTTGAGTCGAGCTTTGCGCCTAGCGGCGACCAGCCCGCGGCAATCGACGCGCTGGCAGCCGGAGTCGGGAAAAACGAGAAGCAGACTCTCTTGGGGGTCACGGGCAGCGGCAAGACCTTCACGCTAGCCAACACGATTGCGAGGACCGGAAGGAACGCGTTAATCATCAGCCACAACAAGACGCTTGCGTCCCAGCTTTATTCCGAATTCAAGGAGTTCTTTCCCTCCAACAGCGTCGAATACTTCGTATCATACTACGATTACTACCTGCCGGAGAGCTATTCGCCGGCGACCGACTCGTACGTGGAAAAGAACGTGTTGATTAACGAGAAAATCGAGCAGATGAGGTTCTCGGCGACGGCTTCCCTGCTTGCAGGCGGCCCCACCATTGTCATCGCAAGCGTTTCGTGCATCTACGGCCTTGGCTCGCCGGCGGACTACGGCGAAATGTCAATCAATCTCTCGCAGGGGGCGAAAATGGAGCGCAGGCAACTGCTTTCCCAATTGGCGGGCATCCAGTACGAGCGCAACGACGCCGCCCCCGATTCCGGGAGCTTTCGCTCGCGCGGCAACACCGTCGACGTGTACCCGAGCTACAAGAAGTGCTTCTACCGCATCGAGCTCGACGCCGACTCGGTGAAGTCCATCGCGCAATTCGACTTTGCAACCGGCGAAAAAGCAGGCAATTTGAAAACCGTGCGCATTTTCCCGGCAAGGCACTTCGTCGTATCGCCCAAGAGAATCCCGCAGGCCGTTTCGGGCATCCGCGAGGAGCTGGCAGCCCACCTGCCGAATCTCAAAGATGAAATGGCGCGCTACAGGCTCAAAACGCGCGTCAACTACGACGCCGAGCTCATCGAGCAGACGGGATTCTGCAAGGGCGTCGAGAATTATTCGCGGTATTTCGACGGCCGCAAGCCCGGCGAAAAGCCGTACTGCCTGCTGGACTTCTTTTCCGACACTGACATCATCGCGGTGGACGAAAGCCACGTGACGCTGCCGCAGATCCGCGGCATGCACGAAGGCGACCGCTCGAGGAAAAAGAACCTCGTCGACTACGGATTCCGCCTGCCCAGCGCGTTTGACAACCGGCCGCTCAAGTTCGCGGAATTCGAGCAATACGTGCAACGGAGGCCGACGATATTCATTTCCGCCACGCCCAGCCAGTACGAGCGGGACAATTCCGCAAGAATCGTCGAGCAGCTCGTGCGCCCCACTGGCATCATCGACCCGGCGGTCGAAGTGCGCAGCTCAAACGGCCAAATCGCGGACTTGTGCGCACAAATCGCCGCAACCGCAAAGGCTGGCTGGCGCACATTGGTGACGACGCTAACAAAACGCCAGGCCGAGGACCTCTCGGAATACCTGCTCAAAAATGGCGTAAAGGCAAGGTATTTGCATTCGGAAATCGACACGCTCGAGCGCACGGAAATCATCCGCAGGCTGCGCCTTGGCGACTTCGACTGCCTCGTCGGGGTAAATCTCCTGCGCGAGGGCCTTGACATCCCGGAAGTGGCTCTCGTGGCAGTGCTCGACGCGGACAAGGAAGGGTTTTTGCGCAACGAGACCAGTTTGATTCAGACCGCCGGCAGGGCTGCCCGCAACGCGTCTTCAAGGGTAATCCTGTACGCCGAGAGGACCAGCGCCGGCATGCAGGGCGCGTTGCGGGAAATGGCGCGCAGGCGGCTTTACCAGACGGCCTACAACAGGCGGCACGGCATTACGCCTTCAACCATAATTAAAAAAGTCGGCAAAGGAGATGAAAGCGAAGGAACGCAGGATGAGCCGGCTGCAGGCGTGCGCAAGGCAGGCAGGCGCAAGCTCATCGACTTGGAGATGCAGATGAGGGAGGCGGCAGAAACCCTTGACTTCGAGCGCGCCATAGCGCTGAGGGAACAGCTGCGCCGGCTTGGCAGGATTTGAAAATGATAAATGTTTGACTGCAATAAGTGAGTCTTAATGGTTTTGGAAAACATCGTAATCCGGGGAGCGCGCGAGCACAACCTCAAAAACATAGACCTTACGATTCCGAAAAACACGCTCACCGTGTTCAGCGGGATTTCGGGCAGCGGGAAAAGCACGCTAGCCTTCGACACGATTTACGCCGAGGGCCAGAGGCGCTACGTCGAGAGCCTCTCATCGTACGCGCGGCAATTCCTCGGGGTAATGGACAAGCCCGACGTTGACTCCATCGAGGGCCTCTCGCCGGCAATCGCGATTGACCAGAAGGGCGGCGGGCACAACCCGCGCTCGACGGTCGGCACCGTCACGGAAATATACGACTACCTGCGCCTGCTTTACGCGCGCATCGGCACGCCGCACTGCGTAAACTGCAAGACGGCGATAGCGGCTTCAAGCATCAGCACGATGGCCGCAAACGCGGGAGCGAAATTCTCGGGGCAGAAAATCCGCGTGTTCGCCCCAGTCGTGCGCGCCAAGAAGGGCACTTACGAGGCGCTTTTCGCCGAATTGTACGACAAGGGCTACACGAACTTCCGCGTGAATGGCAAGGATTTCTTCATGGACGAATCGCAGCGCGTGCCCAAGCTCGTGCGCTACGAAAAGCAGGACATCTGGGTGCAGGCCGACAAGTTCGAGTGCACGGCGGACAACGATGCGCGGTTGAGCGAAGCCCTTGAAAGCGCCACGGAACTGGCAGGAGGCCTTGCCATGGTATGCGACGCGGCCTGCAAAAAATGCGAGTTGTACAACCGCACCAGCAGCTGCCCGAAATGCGGCTCGTCGTTTGAGGAACTCCAGCCACGCCTTTTCTCTTTCAATTCGCCGTTCGGCGCGTGCCCGGACTGCCACGGGTTGGGCGAAAAAAGCGAGTTCGACGAAGGGCTCGTCGTGCCCGACCCGGCAAAGACCATCGAAGACGGCGCGGTTGCCCCGTGGGGCGGCATGTTCAAGTCATACCGCCTGCAGATGGTGGCATCGCTGGGCAAGGAAATGGGGTTCACGATTTCCCAGCCTTTCAACGCGCTTTCCCACGAGCAGCGCAAGGCACTTCTTTACGGCACCGACCAGCGCGTGCGCTTCAAGTACGTCTCGCGCGACGGCAGCTCGGCGTACAGCCACGAGGGAGCATTCGAGGGAGTCATCCCCAATTTGCGCAGGCTGCTGACTGAAACCAAGTCGCAGTACCGGAGGGAGGAAATCGGCAGGTACATGACCAGCACCCAGTGCCCGTCGTGCAAGGGGGAGCGCCTCAAGAAGGAAGCCCTCGCGGTGACCGTGGAAGGCCTCAGCCTCGCCCAACTGACTGCACTAGATGCACAATCCTGCAGGGAAAAAATCCGCGGCATGGCCCTCACTCCAACCCAGGCGCAAATCGCGCGGCTGATCGTGAAAGAGCTCGACGCGCGGCTGACTTTTCTGTGCGACGTCGGGCTGGGCTACCTCACGCTCTCGCGCACTGCCTCGAGCCTTTCCGGCGGGGAAGCGCAGCGCATCCGCTTGGCGACGCAAATCGGCTCGGGGCTCACCGGCGTGCTCTACGTGCTTGACGAGCCGTCCATCGGGCTGCACCAAAAGGACAACGGCAAGCTGCTTGCCACGCTTGCGCGCCTGCGCGACCTGGGCAACACGCTCATCGTAGTCGAACACGACGAGGACACCATGCTCGCCGCCGACTTTTTAGTCGACCTGGGCCCGGGAGCCGGGGAAGCGGGCGGCAAAATAGTCGCAGCGGGGCCGCGGGACGAATTCCTCAAGTCAAAGGAATCCATCACCGCGGCGTATTTGAGGGGCGACAAGACAGTGCAAATGCCTGCAACCCGCAGATACGCCGGAGAGTTTTTGACGCTGCGCAACTGCCGCGGCAACAACCTCAAGGGGATTGACGCGCGCTTCCCGCTCAAGTGCTTCACCGCGGTAACAGGAGTGTCCGGGAGCGGGAAAAGCACGCTGGTAATCGACACGCTCCAGCGCGCGCTTTTCGCTGCCAAATACAGCTCGCGGGACGCCCCGCTTGCGCATGATGGCATGGAAGGCGACAAAAAGCTCGAGCACGCTGTGTGCGTCGACCAGTCGCCAATCGGCCGCACGCCGAGGAGCAACCCCGCGACGTACATCGGCGCGTTTGCGCCAATCCGCGACCTGTTCGCCGCAATGCCGGAGTCGCGGTCGCGCGGATTCGGGCCCGGCAGGTTCTCGTTCAACGTCCCGGGAGGCAGGTGCGAGGCATGCGAAGGCGACGGCGTGAAAAGGATCGAGATGAACTTCCTGCCGGACGTGTACGTGCAGTGCGAGCAGTGCAAGGGCAAGCGCTACGAGCCGCAGACTCTCTCGGTTCGCTACAAGGGAAAGAACGTCGCGGAAGTCCTCGAGATGAGCGCAACGGAGGGCCTGGCGTTCTTCGAGAACGTGCCTTCCGCGCGCCGCAAGCTGCAGGCCATCGTCGACGTCGGGCTGGGCTACATCAAGCTCGGCCAGCCTTCCACCACGCTGTCCGGCGGCGAAGCCCAGCGCATCAAGCTCTCCGCGGAATTGAGCAAGCGCGACACGTCCAAGACAATCTACATCCTCGACGAGCCGACCACGGGGCTGCACTTCGACGACGTCGGCAAGCTGCTCACCGTCCTCCAAAAGCTCGCCGACCGCGGAAACACAATTGTGGTAATCGAGCACAACCTCGACGTCATCAAGGCAGCGGACTGGGTCATCGACCTGGGCCCGGCAGGCGGAGGCGCCGGAGGCAAAATCATCGCAGCCGGCACGCCGGAGAAAATCGCGCAAAACCCGGACAGCGAAACCGGCAAATACCTAAAGCACTCGCTGGCAAAGGCAGCCCAAAGCGCGGCACGCAAAACGGGGGCGAAGGTCTTGGCACGAAACGAGGCGCGCGATTGAAATGATTGACTGGAACGCGCCGGACTCGCCGGGAGTCTACATCTTCAAGGCGGGCACGGGGGAAATCATTTACGTCGGAAAGGCCAAAAGCCTGCCTGCAAGGCTTGCCAGCTACCAGGGGGCGAACCTCGACGGCAAGACCGCGCAGATGATGGTCGCAGCGCAGTCGCTCGAGGTCATCGCCTGCCGCAACGAAGCCGAAGCGCTCATACTCGAAAACACGCTCATCAAGCAGCACCGGCCGAAGTACAACATCAGCCTCAAGGACAGCGCCCAATACGCCTATCTCAAGATTACCGG
>JAZDFO010000134.1:0-2132 GCA_043807785.1 Microcaldota archaeon
CCTGCCAGGAAAACCGCGGCCTCCTGGTGCACTAAAGCGATTGAAAACGACAAGAACAGGGCAACGCGGGTTTTTTCCGAATATATTGCAAGGAAAACGACGGGCAGGAGCACCATGCCAAGCGACTGCGGAAGCGGGCGCACAGTGTATATCAAGAGCTCGCCAGGCAGGCTTGCAAAAAACGCGGCAAACAACCCGGCTTCCACGCCAAACATGCGCCTGGCAAGGGCGTAGAAGGACAGGGGCAAAACCAGCGCGAACAGCATGACCGCCATGCGGCTGACAAAATCAATGGAAAGCCCTGTCAACAAAACCGCGTTGGCGATGAAAATGCTGAAGAACGGCACGAAAAGGTTCGGGATGCCGCCGCAGTACGAATAATCGACTCTCGGATAATCCCCGTATTCAATTGCATGCCGGACGCTGGCAACGTGAATGAAAGTGTTCCCGTAAGTCGGCATCGTCCACTCCTGGAAAACCATGGAATGCGTGTACAGGCTGACAAAAACAGCGCCCGCCAGAAGCAGCCACGCCCCCGTGCCCGGGTTGGAAAACATCCTGTCAAGCAATTTACGCAACTTTGTTCACCGAATAAATCGACAGGCCGCCATCCCGGTACACCTGCGTGAAATACGGCTGCTGCATCTTGCCCTTCTCCGGCTCGTACCACCCGAACCCGGCAAAAACCTGCCGGTCCGGCATAAGGACGAACGAAGCATTGTACTTGACCGCGATATCGTGCGCCTGCTTGGGGTCCTTGGACTGTAGAACTCGTCTATTTTTCCCATGCGGGCGACAACATCCGGCACAATCGCCCAGTCGCCGCCTTCAGTCCCCTCGCGAAGCGTGTTGCCCATGATGTGCTCGCCGCCAAAAATATCTGTAAGGAAGACATCGCGCTCGCGGGTATTTTGCACGACCCAGGACAAGGCCTTGGACTCCGCCTTGGTTACAACCGGCGACATCCATGACTTTGCCTGATATGTGGCATTATTGAGGTCGCTGTTGGCTTGGGCCGCGATTGCACACAATAGGATTACGCCCGCCGCCATCCATGCAATCCTTGGAACTTCCATGCCTGCAAAACCCAGTGGCAAACCCATTATCCCCAACGGATGTTTGCACGCAAGCCAATAAAAACCTTATAAGCCCCCCCGCCCTCACTACTAAGCATGAGGCTTTTCCTTGCCATCGACCTTCCGCAGGAAACCAGGCGACAGCTGGAAAGCGTGATTTCCAGCGCAAAAAAGCTCGGCCTGCAAGCCAGCTTCACCCAAACAGGGCAACTGCACATCACCCTGCTGTTCTTGGGGGAAAAAAATGAGGCGGAAAAGGATGAAATCGTGCGAAAGCTCTCTGCCCTGGAATTCCCGAAATTCAGGATTGCAATCAAAGGAACCGGATTCTTCCCCAGCGCGAGGTACGCCAAAGTATTCTGGGCGGGCGCGCAAGACGAATACAGCCAGATCTCGGCGCTCTACCTGCGGGCATGTGAAGCGCTTGGCACGCGCCCCGAGCGCGGCTTCTCCGGCCACGTGACGCTCTGCCGGCTGAAAACCCCCGAGAACCTCGAAGCCCTCCAACAGCTCGACCGGGCCATGCAAGAAACACAGTTCGGCGAGTTCACCGCCGCAAGCATCGTCCTGAAGAAGAGCGCGCTCACGCCCGCAGGCGCCGTCTATGAAGACTTAAATACGTTCCCGCTCAAATAAACCAGCGCAGCCCAAAAGGGAAGCGCAAATGCCGAGGTGGCGGAATCCGGTAACGCGCTAGACTCGAGATCTAGTTCGCCTTTGGCGAGTATGGGTTCAAATCCCATCCTCGGCGCTCTATAGGATTTGAACCCCGGCGTTATGGAGGCGCTCAACCAATTCAAAAACATAGGTTAAAATTGGGGGATATGCCCTAGTTCATAGGTTTGAGGTGGTGGGGATGGCGACTTCGGAGCGTGAAGTAACAAGGGCACAGCAGTGGCTCCGCGGGAACTCCAAGAAATTACGGCGATTTATTGGGAAATGGGTCGCGATTTCCGGGAAAGAGGGGGTTGTCGCCAACAGCAGCTCGTTATCGGCGTTGATGAAAAGCGATTTCAAGGGAGAAAACCCCGAAGGATTGCTTTTGACAAGAATTGA
>JAZDFO010000135.1:0-4825 GCA_043807785.1 Microcaldota archaeon
TAGAAAAGCGATTGACTGGCGCTTGCGGAACGATTCGCATCCAAATAATCGGATTATTGTTCTTCCGGCTTCTCGTCAAACCACGCCTCCAATCACTACTGCCTTGCCGCCCTTCGACTGGATGAGGCTGCCGACTTCGAGTGCTAGCTGCGGGCTGGCAATTGACGCGTTTCCGCGCAGGTAGTCAAGCTGGCCCATCTGCATCGCATAGACCTCAAAATAGGATGCGGTGTCCTCGAGCAAGACGCGCGGCGAGAGCCACACGACGTACAATTCCTGCTGCGACGGCGTTCTCCCGGCAGCCTCGCAGAGCAGGTAACCGCCGGGCTTGAGAGCAGAACGCATGGCAGACGCCTTGTCATGCGTATTGAACGGCTTGCTCTCCATGTCAAATGCCGCGTACCACCCGTAGCGCGCGACCAGCGGCGCGCCGGCGGCCATTGCCACATCCAAGTCGGAGGCATTGGAGGGAATGCCATATGAAATCATGAACGGCGTGTTCGAATAGCCGCCCAGCCAGCTGCCGGCCGCATCTGAGAGGACCAGCATCGACGAGGCGGCAAGCAGCGCGGTTGCCGCCAAGAATACTGCGTCCCTGCGCCGCCTGCAGAGCCAAAATGCGTATGCCGAAGCGACGAACGCGGGCGCGGTGAGCCATTCGCGGAAGTACAATCCGGTGCCCAAGAACCAGAACGGCGCCCAAGAAACCAGCGCCGGTATTGCGAACGCGGCAATTGGCTTGAGTGCATCGAATTTCCCGAAGTCAAAGTCAAGCGAGGCCAGTGCAATAAGCAGGGACAACGACGCCGCTCCCGCGAGGGAGAAAAGCCCTCCGTCGAGGATGGCAATCAATGAGGTGAATCCCGCCGCGCAGGCAAGCACGGCGCGCAACGGGCTGGGCTGCGCCAGTGCGGTAAGCAGCGCAAGCGCGGCAATTGCCGCCAAAATTAATGCAATGAGAACGAACCCCGCTTCCGGCAAGGATATGGGGGGCGATGAAAGCATTTCGTACATGGGCCTGCCGTCGTCGGCGCTTGCGGGGAGGGAAATCCCGGCAGACTTTTCGAGAAAGTAAATCGCGGATTTGGGCAAGTGGTTGTGCTGGAAGTAAGTCGCCTCCCAGCAGGTTGGCCCGCCGCAGCCGGTCACCAGCGAAATGTACGAAGACGGCCCGGCGCCCAGCGAATTCTGCACGAAAACCTGGAGGGTTACGCCGGCGAGGAACCCGATTGCGGCGGCGAGCGCAAGCCAAGCGGTCGCCCGCCTGCGCTGCCCGGCGGCTTTTTGGGCAAGCTTTTTGGGCAAGACCGCCCTTGCGGCGAATGCGGTTGCAAAAAATGCAATTATTGCGGCGTGCTTTGCCCAAGAGTTGCCTTCCGTGAAAACCTTTGCGAATGCGCCGACGGGCTCTGCAAGCGCCGGAAATGCGAGGCAGCCGACCAATATTGCCCCAAAAGCCGCTGCAAAGGCTGCGTCGGTGTTCATGCAGGGTTGCTTATACCGGCTTGTTTTTAAGAGGCTTTGCGCCTAACCCGGTTTGGATGGCGAAAGATGGCAGCATTGGACATCAAGACCGTTTTTGAGTACGCCGCGGCGTTTTTGTCGCTCTACTCCATAGTCCTTTTGGCCGTAGTGCTCCTGCAGCACAAGGGGAGGCTCGGGGGCAACCCGCGGCCTCCCAAGAGGCTGCCGAAGCTGACCGTCATCATCCCCGCCTACAACGAGGAAAAGACGATCGCCAAAACCATCGAATCGGTGCTTGCCTCGAAATACCCGAAGGACAGTTTGCAGGTAATAGTGGTCAACGACGGCAGCACGGATGGCACCCGCAGGATAGCGGAATCCTTCCGCAAGAGGGGCGTGCTGGTGCTTTCGAAGGAGAACGGCGGCAAGGGCGCGGCGCTCAATTACGCAATCCGCAGGGCAACCGGCGAGTTCATCGCCACGCTGGACTCCGACTCTTACATTGAGAAGGACAGCCTCGCGAAGATGTTCGGGCATTTCAACCGGCCGGACGTCGCGGCCGTGATTTCGGTCATGAAGGTCTGGCGGCAGGAGACGTTCTGGCAGAAATTCCAGGGCGTCGAGTACGTCGTGATGGTGTTCATCCGCCAGCTGCAGTCGTTTTTGGACTCCGTGAGCGTCACCCCCGGCCCGCTGAGCATATTCCGCGCCCGCATATTTGCGGAAATCGGCGGGTTCGACGAGCACAACATCCTCGAGGACCAGGAGATGGCGCTGAGGATACAGAAACACAACTACCGCATCAAGTGCTCGACCAACGCCGTGGTCTACACCGATGCCCCGCGCACATTCCGCGAGCTTTTGCAGCAGCGCATCCGGTGGTACCGCGGCGGCGTGCGCAACTTCTTCTCGCACTACTACCTGATGTCCCCGAAATACGGCGACTTCGGCATCTTTGCCATGCCTTTCGCGATTCTTTCGATTCTTCTCGTGATATTCATGCTGGCGCTCGTCGCATACCTGCTAGTAACTGGAGTTACGCTCGCGGCTTTCCAGGTCTATGCAAACTACGGCCTTGACGCCGTGGTTTACGGCGTAAACGGGCTGCAGCTCATCATGCTGGCGCTTCTCGCCATCGTGGGCCTGTTCAGCTACGCGAGCCTCAAGTACTTCCAGAGCGAGTACATAAACGCGCCGATGCTGCTCTTCTACATACTTTTTTATTCGCCCATCGTGCTTATCTTCTGGGCGGCGAGTTTCCTGCAGGAGATCCGGCTTGCGAAGATGAAGTGGTGAAAACTTGATGAGGCAGCAGATACACTGGTCGGCGTACGCAATTGCATTGGTAATAACCGCCCTGGTGTTCGCGGTCGGCATCCTGCTCGGCGTCCAGTTGAACCAGCAGTCCAGCCAGCAGCTGCTTGACCAGTCCGCGAGGCTGACGCGGCAGTCGGCCGAGCTCGAAGTGCTTTCCATGATAGGCCGCGAGGGCTTCAACGCGAGCGCGCCGCTTTGCGAGCTTTACCACAGCCAGGCGCGCACTCTGGGAGACGAGACCGCTTCACTTGGTTACAAGCTCACTGCGTTGGAGGCGGCGCGCGGGCCGGGCGACGAGAACGTTGCCGCCCTCAAGTCGGAGTATTCGCTTCTTGAAATCCGCGATTACCTTTTCGCAAAGGAAGTCAACCGACTCTGCGGTGGAAAACTGGACCTCATCCTGTATTTCTACAGCAACACCGCCTGCCAAACGTGCAAGAGCCAGGGAGAGATCCTTTCATCCATCCGCAAGGCGTCGCCTCAGTTCACGCTAGTGTATTCCTTCGATGCGGGCCTGCAAGGAAGCGCTGCGTTGGTGCTCAAGGAATCCCTTGGCGTGCGCTCGGTTCCGTCAATCGTGGCAAACGGCAGGCTGCTTGAAGGCTTCCAGGAGGCTTCGGCAATCTCCGCAGCGCTGCAGCGCACTTAAGCACGCCTTTTTTATTCCCTTGACGCAGCAAGGCATCCTATGAAGCAAGCCCTTGCGGCAGTCCTTGCGTTTGCCCTCATCAGCGTGCTTGCGTCCCACGCGTATTACGGCAGCCCGCTGCACCGCGACCTGCTTGCCTCATGGCGAGCGGCCGAGCTTCTGGGGGAAAACGGCTTGCCTCTTGCCGGCCTCAATTCCGGCGAGGCATCCTCGCGCTATCCTCCGGCGTTCTCGATTTTTCTAGTGCAGGCATCGCTGCTTTGCGGCATTGGCCTGCCGCTGGCAACCGACTTGCTCGCCTATGTTTGCGCGGCATTGCTGGTCCTGTCCGCATTCGTGTTCGCCCGCAATTGCCTTGGGGACGAAAACGCCGCCGCAGTTGCCGCCTTCCTGTGTGCGTGCTCGCCGTGGTTTTTCTACCGCATGGCGTACCCGATTGCCGAATCCCTTGGGCTGTCGCTTTTCCTGCTCTCCGTTGCCGCCGTTTCCCAGCGCAGGCAGGCTCTTGCCACCTTTATCTTGCTTGCCCTTCCGTTTGTCCACTTCCGCAGCGCCGCGGTAGCATTCGCCTGCGTATTGGCGCTCTCTGCATTGCGGCGGGACTGGAAACTGGCAATGCCCGCCCTCCCGGGAATGCTCGCGTACGCCGTTGCCGCGCCGCTTGCGGCAACCGGGTTTTCAAACCCGTGGATAGAGCCGGTTGCTCCGCTCCTAATCATCGGAATTCCGCTCGCTGTGTTGTCCGCATGCTTCGCCGGCGAATTCATTTTGCGCAGGCAAGAGCTTCCCCTGCCCGTTGCTGCCGTGCTCTTGGCGTGCATTGCAACGGCATTTTTGGCCCCGTTTCCGGAACGCCAGCTGCTCTATGCCGCTCCCGCGCTTGCAGTGCTCGCCGCGGCATTCCTTTTGCGCCATTCCAAGCTCGTCGTCCCGGCAATGCCGGTTGCAACGGCTTTCCTGCTTTTAGCAGTGTGGTACCGGAGCCCGGCATGGGGCCCGGCAGATTCGGCGGGCTTTTTTGCACTCGAAAATTTTGGGGGAGCGACGGTTTTGGCCAGCTTGCCGGACAGTTATGCCGTCACGTGGTTTTCAAAGAAAAGCACGGTTGCAGGCCCGTACCTGGAGGAGCTTGCCGACGGAAGGCAGCGCGCGCAACAGTCCTTTGATTATTTCAACGGTGGCAACACTTCCGCCGGCGAGGCGCTTGTTCGGCAATACCGCCCTGACTTGATAATCCGACGCAAAGATCTTGTGCCGGGGGCTTCTTTTGGCGCGAGGGTTTTCGACGGGCCGTCATTTTCCGCATTCCGTCCGTGAACCGGATCGGGTTAGGTGCCCGCTGGCTTTTGTCTTGTTAAGCGCGGGATTAACGAAAACGCAACTCCTTTATTAGCC
>JAZDFO010000136.1:0-2842 GCA_043807785.1 Microcaldota archaeon
CCTGGCGCAGATCGAGAGGGAAAAATCCGACCTGATGAAGCAGTATATGCAGCGAAAGCTCGACTACACTGCCTACACCGGGCTTTCAAACGCGCTGCACAAGGAAGAGCTGGACCTCAAGTCAAAGCGCGCAGGAAACGCCTGAAGAATTCTTGGCTAACGCCAACCCCTAAACGCGCGGCTTATTCTTTGATGGATTCGACGGGCTGCACCTGCAATGAATCCGGCGGCTTCTTTGCGCGCAGCGTCGACGAGTAGTACACCGCGCCGCCGACGAGCAATAACGCGGCGAGTCCTGCAACCCAGTAATTGTACGATGCCTTGTTCGCGCGCGCTTTGGCAAGCAAGCCGGCAACTTTTTCCTTCGCCTTCGCCCACAACGCTTTTGCCTGTTCGAACTTGCCCTGCTTTTCCAAATTCTTGGCCTCGGCAATGATTTGCCTCGCCTCGCTCGTCTCCGAATCATCCGCCGGCAGCTCCAACAGCGCGGCCTCGATTTCGTCGTTAGACTGCGGCACTGAAACGAAACGCACTGGCGTCGGAGTTGGAGAAACGGTTATTGCTGGCGTTGCGTTTGCCTGCCTTGACGGAGTCGGTGTCGCCAGTGGAAAACCTCCGGAGCCCCCAGTATAGCCACCGCCAGTGCCGCCGCCCGGAGAACCGCCAGAAGGACAAGAGCCGGAATGCGAGCAGACGCCGTCCGCGGGATTGCACGAATCCGCAGTGCAGGAGTTGGCGTCATCACAGCTGACATCACAGCACAAATCCGCCTTCACGCAAGCACCCCAGAAGCCGCTATTGCAGGCTTGCGTGCCGTTGCAGCCGCCGGAAGTGCAGTTCTGCGTTGAATTGTCCGGAGAACACGCTACTGGAGAAGGCGAAGGGGATGGAGAGGCCGACGGAGAAGGGCTGGGCGAAGGGCTTGGAGAAGGCGAAACAGCCGGGGAAGGGGAAACACTTGGAGAAGGCGACGGGCTGGGCGATGGTGAAGGCGTCGGCGATGGAGACGGAACAGAATCCAAGGCAGTCCCGTAGCTGCTGCCGCCATACTGGTCTATCACAATAACATACTTTGTTGCGACGCCCGAAAGTCCGTTGAGGTTCAACCGCACGTTCACGCTAGAGTCGGCCCACGAATTCACGGGCTGAATCGCAAAGACCGTTGCGTCCTCGTAGACGGGGGCATCGGCGACGACAACGCGCGCCTGCGTGGTAGCGGCATAGAAGTCGTCGATGAACACCTTGACGGGATGGGGGAAGTTTGCGCCCATGAGGCCAAGCAGCGTAGTGGTCATGCCAAAGTTTGTTCCAACGGCGCAACCGGGGCTGGAATAATCCCAGGAAGTATGGTCGTCAAGGCGCGTAAAAAACTGCCCGTCTAAGAGGCCCGGTTGGCCGAGTTCCTTGAACACCTCAATGCGCGAGTACGTGCCATTATATGAAGGGAACCCCGGAATAAACACCGAAATTTCGCTCCAGTTCGCTTTAAGGCCGAACTGTTCCACGTTAAGACCACCCGGCCATGGTCCGTTCATGCCTATCTGCAGTTTAACGCCACCCTGGCCGGTATAATAGACGCCACCCCCGGAAGCGGACGGATCATTCGAGCCGATGCGCATTTGCTTGTAAGAACCGGATATGTCAGAAAGATTGCCGGAGTATAGGTAAGTGGTCATGTATGAAACGAATAATTTCTGCGATGGCGCGAATTGCTGGTAATCAGTATGAAAATTGATGTACGGATCCGGGGAGGTCGCGCTGAGCACGCCGCCGAAAGGATTCTCACCAGAATACACTCCCCCCAAGCCCGTTGGAGAGTCAAAGAGTATCCAGTTCTTCGACGCATCCGCAGTAATTGAAGAACCGCTGGGTCCATGCTCGAAGTCATCGAACACAATATCCTCTCCGCCGCGATCCTTGAACCCGGACCCGCTGATAGCCAACACGCCATTGGCGACCGATACGCTGCCGATGGCAGGATGGGAGAGCACAATCTCGTAGCCGCTAAGGGTGCGGTCGCCATCCTCATCCGTAACAAAAACATACGCGCTCGAACCCGCCGGGATGGACCCGCGATTAACATTAAAGGCAATGCTGGTGCCAGTCCAAGATGTCACGACTTGAGGTATTCGGGTAGTACAGTCGCCCCAATTCGGGCTGTCGCCAAGATATACGCTTGCGGAACCGGTCTGCGACGTAAAACCCGTGCCCTTGACTGCCGCGGTAAACGCAGACCCGCCGGGAAACACAACCCGGTAAATCATGGGATGGCCAAAAACCAATGGCCTTCCCCATGCCGAGGCGCCGGTATTGGGGGCATTGGGGTCGGCACCGGAGGCAATGGCATAAACCGTGTCGCCATCGGCAAAACCCGTGAAGTCCGCGGTAACCCTGGCCGGGCCGGTCCAGCCCACGTTGTAGGTCACGGTCTGATTGACACAGTGAGTCGAAAGGGAGTATACCGGATTATCGCAGAAGAAGACCTTGAAGTTGGGAAGATTGGTAGTCCAGTCACACAAAATAGTGATGGTCTTGCCCTGCTCGGGATGGCCGTCGACCCCGCGAGTCCGCGCGTTAGCCCATGCCACCGAGCAAAAAGACAGCAGCAACGCCACGATGATTCCCAAATGAAAAATCTTTGCTGACAAAATACTCACGAGCAACTCACACCCTCAGCACATATCGCGATTTTTTTAGCCCGCCGCTACCTTGACTCGCGCAGGTATTGCACGACGAGCCTCACGCCAAAGCCTGTGGCGCCCTTGACCAGATAAGGCTTGTCCTTGTCCGTCCACGCCACTCCCGCGATGTCGAGATGCGCCCAAGGAGCGTCGCCTGCGAA
>JAZDFO010000137.1:0-23098 GCA_043807785.1 Microcaldota archaeon
AATCAACGTCGGTCGCTCCCTGATTTACGCGGACGACCCCGCAAAGGCAGCCGCGGACTACAAGCGCAAGTTCAACGAAGTGCTGCCTTCCCGGTGATGGAGTTGAAGACAATTCGATTAAACGAATATCTCACTCTGGAAATCCCGGAAGAAAGAACTGCAGGCATGAGAGCCGGAAAAATCGCCTTGCTAAAAAGTGGAAGCGAAAAACGGGACCACACGGTATTACTTCCTGAACCCGAACACATTGAAACATTCTATCTTGCACACGGTTTTCTGCCCGACCCCCATCCGCTATCTCTTCGCCTCAGGGGAACGGTCGGCATGCTGGAGAGAAAGCATGAGAAGAAGGTCGAAATTGGAGGCCTCGTGCAGGGATTTTTTTCGGCAAGGAATACGCCAACGGTGATTTTGCCTACCAGCACCGTCCGCCTTTACAAGGGATGGAGGGTGCATTTGTTCCAGGACGCGATGCAGTGGGCGGGCCGGCGGGGAGTCCCGTTCGCGTTCCCGTCAAAGGAGCGGTATGCGGAAGAACACCCCGAGTATGGGGCTGAACGCTACCCCGCAATGTACCAAGACCTGCTCGAAGCCGCCAAACGGGCTGGAATGCAGCCCATGCCGGCCGACAAAGCCCAGCGCGTCGCACCCAAGCTTGGCTTGGAGTCCAACGAATACCACATTTTCCGCAAGATTCCACCACAGAGAGCATGACGGCCCAGTTCAAGGGCAGGTAAAAAAACGGAAGCCTTCCTGTAGCCTTTAAATATATTGCTTTCCCATCTAACTGGTCGCTATTTTTACGGCAGACAACCGTTGATTAAAACGTTTATTACAGGGTAATGCACATGGGACTTCGGCCGGCTAAGACGATGAGGGCGCTGCAAGGGCAGGTTTGGACGCGGATTTCCCAAAAGACGCCCCGCAAGAGCTTCATAAAAGGCGCGCCGAAACCCAAGGTCAGGCAGTACAACATGGGCGTAGACCGCTTCTACGAAAGGCAGGTCGCCCTCATGGCTACCGTGCCGATACAGCTGCGCGACAACGCGATGGAGGCCGCGCGCCAGACTACAGTCAAATACCTCGAAAAGCACGTTGCCGGGCAATACTTCATGACCATAACCAAGTACCCTCACGTCGTAATCCGCGAGCACACCGCGCTGGGAGTGGCGGGCGCGGACCGCATCTCGAAGGGGATGAAGCTCTCGTTTGGAAAGCCCCGCGGCAGGCTCGCGCGCATCAAGGCGAAGGAAAACATTTTCATAGTCCGCGTCAACGAAAAGGACATTCCTGAAGTGAGGGAGGCGCTCAAGCGCGCGAAAATCAAGATGAGCGGCGCGTACACCAACGTCATTTCCGACATCACCAAAGAGAAATGGAATATTGCAAAAATCGGCAGGGAAGTCGTCATCAAGGCAAAGGTCACTGAAGAGAAGAAACCCGAGATCGCCAAGGAAGGCGAGGCCAAGCCCGCGGAAGCCGCTGGCGCGGACGCAAAGGCCGCGGAGGCAGGAAAGGGCGAAGAGAAGAAGGGCGACGCCAAGGCGGCAGGCAAGGAAGAGAAAAAAAAGTGAGCTTTGATGGGCAAAGTGCTTACACGCCTGAAAGTCTTCCCCGCGGAAGGCACCGACCCCGAAAAACTGCGCGAGAGCGTGGCAAAAGTCGAGGGCTGCAATTCAGCGAAAGTCGAGGAATACGTCTTCGGCGCCAAAATCGTCGTGGCATCGTTTGTCTGCGAGGACAAGGAAAGCAAGGACTTCGAGGAAATCGTGCGCGCGCAAGTGCAGGGCGTGAGCGAAGTGCAGGTCGACGAAGTCGGGCTAGTATCCTGAAAAGCTATTTCTTTCCCAGCAACCTGCGCACTTCCTCGTCGCTTACCTGCGCGAAGCGCGCGTAGAATTGCCCGACCGCCTGGAAACCGGCGGGGCTCTCCAAAAAGACGAACTCATCCGCCAAATCCCCAAATTCAGCTGGAGCGCTTGCAGGGCACACCGGCACCGCCACGACAATTTTTTTAGCGCCAGCCTTCCTCACGCAACGAACGGCGGCCTTCATCGTCGAACCCGTCGCAATCCCGTCATCCACGACAATGGCGGTTTTGCCTTTGACGCCCAGCCCAGTGCCGGAGCCGAACAATTCAAGCCTGCGTTTGACTTCCGCAAATTCCTGCGCCAACACCTCTTTCCGGTAATCACCGCCTACATTGAGAATTGCAATGGTTTCCTCGTCCCAGTACGCCGCACCGTCATTGGCAACCGCGCCAATCGCCAGCTCGGGGTTGCCGGGAGCGCCGAGCTTGCGCACGACCAGCACGGACAAGGGCAGTTGAAGCTCGCTGGCGACTTCGGATGCGGTGACGATTCCACCGCGCGGGATGCCCAAGACTACGGCGCCTGAATTGGCGTAGCGCTTGAGCTTTTCGGCAAGCATCCTTCCGGCTTGGGCGCGGTCAGAGAACATGAATCGTTAATGGAAGCGCCGGAATTTAAACCTCCTGCGATGGACCAAGTGCATCCCCCAAAAAAACGCTGGATGCCCTGCCCCTCCCATCGGGCTAATAAAGCAGACTGCCGGAAATAGTTGGGAAACGGGGAGTGGGGGCAAAATGCGCAAGGGGGTTTCAGGAATCAAGTTTTTCATCGGCCTAGCTGGCACTATCCTGTTCCGCGTAATCCCACTGCCAGCGCCCAACATCGAACCCATAATGGCCACCACGCTACCGTTCTCCAAGAGGATGGGAGCGCTTGCAGGAATGGCGTTTGCCTTCGTCGCACTCGTGAGCTGGGACTTCATCTCCGGCAGGGTCGGGATGTGGACGATTTATACGGGCGTGGCTTACGCGGTCGTCGGGTTTGCTGCAGGAAAGTTCTTTGCCACGCGCAAACTGGGATTGAAGAACAGGCTTGGATTCGCGGCGGGCGCGACCATCTTCTATGACGCGGCCACCGCGCTGGTGTTCGGATGGCAGTTCGGGCAGCCCCTGGCAGTAACAATTGCCGGACAGGTGCCGTTCACGCTCTACCACTTGGCGGGCAACCTCGCGGCCGTGGCGGTATTGACTCCCCTAATCGATGCATTCATCGTGGAGAACAAGGCGCTGGACGCGGCTCTATCCACCGAGCATTCTCCATCGGCTACTCTTTTAGATTGATTGCCAAGCCACGGCGGGCACGGCTCAAACGGGAGGATGCCACGCTCGGTTTAGTCCGCATTCAAGTTCATTGGCCAACGGAAATTCGCCTCCTAATGAGTTTAAAAAGTTCTTGAGCTATGGGCTAAACGGGTAAGGGGTAAAGTGGCCGACAACAGCTTCACCGACAATGTCCTGCGGGCCTTCAAGAAGATAAGCGAAGAGATAACCGTTGACTCGCTTGAGCACGACTTCAGCCCGCGCTTCGTCAAGTATTTCGTGGAAGAAGCCCTCGGCTTCCACGGAAAGGAGTACGAATACGAGCGGGGCAGGACCGACATTACCCTCCACGACGAGAACGCCCGCCGCCTCGTCGTCATTGAGACCAAGCGGCCGAAAGAGGACCTCAACGCCGAGAAGTGGAAGGCTCAGGCCGGAAAATATGCGGACTCGTCGACCGAGTTTGTTGGCCTGACCAACGGATACCGGTTCATTCTGTGGGAAGTAAGGAAGGGAGGGGAAAAAGAGCTCAGGGTAGACTTGAATTTCAAGCCCATAATCGAGGAAAAGCGGGCTACCGAAGCAAGGCTCTCGACGAAGGAAACCGAGCAAATCCTCTTTCTGGCCAACATAACGAAAGAACGGGTTTGGAACGAGGAAAAATACGGGAGGTTCAACGACTTCTACGCCACCATAGACGTCGCTGAAGACGACGGCTTCAAGAAGCTGATTGCCCAGCTCAACTACGTTTCAAACGATTTGCTCAGGCAATTCACCTACAGCGCGTTCGACGAGTACTACGCCGGGTACGCGCAATACAAGCAGACCAAAGGCGAGCTTGAGGAGATAAGGAAGGCAAACGGCGGCAACAAGAAGCAGGCCGCCGACATAGCGCGCTTCGAGCTCAAGACGGAAGGCAAGTTCAAGAAATACGCGACGTTCTTCGGCTACTACTTCTGGAAGGCGGTTTGCAACAGGCCCGACGACAAGGAAGAGGAAAACAAGAAAGTGTTCTGCCAGGAGTCCGTCTACCTCCTCCTCAACAGGCTCCTCTTCATCCGGATTTGCGAGGACAAGGGGCTCTTGAGCAGGAAAATCTCCAACGGCGGCATCGAACGCCTCCGCGAAGAGCTGCACGAGCCAGTCCTCGGCGACACAGGCGTATTCAAGCAAATCGTCCAGTTCTCCTACGGCGGGGCAAAGAACATCTACTCTCACTTCTACGAGAAGGACAACCCCCTCGACTGGTACGAAAGCGGAGACGGCGAGCTCGACCGCGTATTGAACCGAGTCCTTTGGGCGCTCAACCAGTTCAACTTCACGAAAGTCGACCGCGACATCCTCGGCAAGCTCTACGAAAAATACCTGCCCAAGGAGGAAAGGAAGCGCCTCGGCGAATTCTACACCCCTGATGAAGTTATTGACTACATCCTCGACGCAGTGGAATACACGCCTAACAAGGCAATCGAAGGCAAGGACCTCATAGACCCAGCCTGCGGCTCCGGCGGCTTCCTCGTCCGCGCAGCAAGAAGGCTGATTGCCCGGCAGGCGGTCAAGTTCGGCAAGGCGACCCCGAAAGAGGCCCTCGACAACAGGCAATGGCCGGAAGTGCTTGCCCGGCTCACTCCGAAAGAGTGCGAGGAAATCGTCAATTCCGTCGCCGCCCACGTCCACGGCTTTGACATCAACCCGTTCGCCGTAAGCATCTCGGAGATGAACCTCCTCTTCCAGATAATAGACCTGTACTCCAAGGCCGCAAAAGCCAACAATTCCTTCAAAGTGCCTCGTTTTCAAGTCTACGAGACGGACTCGCTTGAAATGCCGGCACAGCAATCAAACCTCACGCACTTCTACGGCGAGACGGGAAAGAGCCTGGCAAAAGACAAGACCGCAACCGACGACCTCAAGAACAAGAAATACGACTTCGTCGTGGGAAACCCGCCTTGGCTGGGAATATTAAAAATGGAGAAACAAGCCTCTGCGGCCTATTCACAGTATCTTTCTGCCAAGGGCAAATACGACATATACGTTCTTTTCATCGAATTAGGCGCGAAGCTCCTTGGGAAAAAAGGAAGACTAGGGTATATAACACAAAACCGGTTTCTTAAGGTCGGATACGCGGAATCTTTGCGGGGCTATCTGGCGAAGACCGTTGCGTTAAAGCAAATAGTCGATTTTGGCGACATAAAGATTTTCGCAGACGCAACAAATTACCCGTGCATACTGATATTCGAAAACGATGCTCCTGATAATTTCGCGTTTGTAGAATTCAAGCCAAAGGCAGATGGCCTAGCTCCTGAAGAGCTCCTATCCATGGTGAAAAAGCAGTGGGAGGAAACGAAATGCAACAATGATTACTTTAGGCTCAGCACGATAAGACAATATTCGCTCAACAGCGCGGGTTGGAACCTCAGCACGGTTGGCACGGGCTTTTTGATTAACAGATTGGCAGGCTTGAAAACGCTCGGGGATTACACGGATAAGATAATGCAGGGCGTTACTTGCGGCGGAGAGGGTTCCGACAGCATATTTTATGTGACAAAACAGAACGCGGAATCATTCCATATTGAAGAACGGCTATTGAAAAAAGTCATTCGGGGGAAGAATATCCGCAGATATTCAGCGTCATTATCCGAAGAAGACTTGCTGTTTCCATATGAAACTGACGGCAAACCAATAGATTTGCGACTTTATCCGGGAACGTCAAATTGGCTCCAGCAGTTCAAAGAAAAATTAAGCGGCAGGGTGCTTGATGGCAAAGGTTTAGCCAAATGGAATAAGGAATGGTTTGAGCTGTGGCGGGCAAGGGAACCGGAATTTTTTGAGAAGCAAAAAATCGTTTGCCCGCGCATAGCAGAAAAAAACAGGTTTGCGCTAGACGAAAACGGGGCCTTCTTAACCGATTCAGTCGTGGCGATAATACCTAAAAAAGCGAGTCTCCACTTGCTGTTAGGCCTGCTAAATTCCAGGCTATTGAGCGCGTATATCACGGCAATATCCCCGTATGTCCAGGGCAAATATTACAATTACAGCAAGAGCTACGTCGAGAAACTGCCGATAAAGCTCCCAACCGACAAGGGAGAGGAGGCAATCGCGGAAAAGATAACCGCAAATGTGAAGGAGATTATCAAGCTCAAGAAGAGAGACGAGAATGCCAACACAGCGAACCTTGAGAGCGAGATTGACGGGCTGGTTTTCGAGCTTTACGGAATCACGGACGAGGAGAGAAAGATTATCGGGAAGGCGGTTGCATGAAAACGGGGGGTTGGATGGCAATCACGGAAGAAAACTGCGGGCAGGAGTTGTTCGAGTACGCGGACCGAAAGGGCTACGCACGCGTTTTCCAGCAGGTGGCCGGCGAATGCCCGTACGACACGGAAGACCTCTCGCAAGAGCACGGCTCCAAGGAGCGCATGGCATGGTTTTTCATGCAATGGCTCAACCCGCAAACCGGTAAAACGATTCTGGAGGAATTCGTCGAAAACACTGAAATGGATGCAGGCCTGAAGGCGAAGATGCTGCAGATGAGGCAATTGCGCCTGGGCGAGTTTAAAGTCGTAAGCGTGGAGGGAAAAATCATGAAGGTTACAGACGCGGCCAGCGGCGGGCTTATGACCATCGAATTGATAGATTTGTCGCATGCGAAAAGGTATGCGCCGGGGAGGGAAGTGGTTTCATTGTTCCACCCTTGGGGGGAGGTTTACCGCTTCAACGGCATCGCCCGCATCAAGGAAAGCAATGACGAAGCCTTGGCCCGCCTCGGGCTGATTTCTCCAAAACAAATGATGAATTACTATACGGACCAGTCAATAAATGACGCTGAAAGCATTATCCTCTACCGGCACTCGACGGTATCGAGCATTGTCAATAAATACCCGTTCCAGTGGGTGGATGGGATGTGCAAGGCGCTTGGAGTCCGCGAGAGATTCAAGGACGACAAGGCAAAAAGCATTGCATCGGTACTCAAAACAGGCAAAGTTACGGAAATATTGGGAGGACTACCCAAAGAATCCGGGGATGCGCTTGCTTTCGTCTTGGAGCGCGGCGGCATAGTCAAGTATTCACAGCTTTCGGACAAGTTCGGCGATGAAGACAGCTTTTTCTGGAACGAGCGCCCGCCAAAGTCAGCGGCAGGCCTCCTGCGGCTGCACGGCTTCCTCTACGTTGGAAAAATGGCGCTCGACAATTCCGGCAGGCTCTACCGCGTGGCGCTCGTGCCACAGGAACTGCGAGAGCTGCTTTCTGCTGCTTGCAGGGAATGGGATTTGGAATGAAGACATACTTGTTTGAAGTCAGGTTCAGGAAGCATCCAGACGTGACGCGGACTATCGAGGTGCGGGCGGACCAGTCGCTTGCCGCGCTGCACGGGGCAATCCAAGAATCAATTGGCTGGCGCAACGACCACTTGTACTCGTTCTTCTTCAAGCCGAGGCCGGAAGACTGGGTTTACATGCGCAAGGCGCTGGAAAAAAACTGCGCGGGCCTCACAGAGTTTGAGCCAATGCCGGAAGGAAAGATAAAACGGCTGGTTGACGCGGAATTGAGTGGCGCAAAGATGGAATACGCCTGCCCCTTCGAGCTCGAACCGCCGAGGAAGAGTTCCGGAACACGGCTTTCCTCGCTCGGCCTCACGTTGGGGCTGAAATTCGAGTACTTGTTCGACTACGGCGACAACCACTGGTTCGACGTGCAAGTGCAGCAAGAGAGGCAGGTAAAGGGCGGCATGAAATACCCGCGCGTTCTTGCCAGGAACGGCAGGGCGCCGGAGCAGTATCCGCCGTGCAAGTAAAGCCCGCGCATGGCAGCATCCGACACTATTCCTTTAGATTAATGACAATGTCTGCGGTGTTTTTCAGCGCCGACGAGAAGTCCGGCTCGGTGCCGACCACTATCGCCTCCTTGCCTTTTGCCTTGGCTTTCGTCAACAGCGGCTTGTAGTCCGAATCCCTCGACACTACGGCGATGATGTCGATGTCTGGGTTGAAAACGAACTCCATTGCATCGACCGCCAGAGCGACATCCACGTCGGAGGGCACGATTATCGCCTCGTAGCCCTGGTTGGTCACGGCCTCGATGAGCTTGTCGGAGGCGAACTGGTCGAGGAAAACCTTTGCGACCTTTATCCTGCCGTGCTTTTGCAGCCTCTTGCGAATCTTGTCGAGGTCGACGCCAAGTTCCTTGCGAATCATGTTGGGGCCGTCGACAAAGCACGCGATGGTCTTTTCCCGCTTGGCCTTGGCGATGACTGACTTTAACTGGTCTAAAACATTAGGCACGCAAAACCACCCCCATATCGAAGCAATAAAATCCTTATTTCCTGTCAGTTCCCTATCGGGAAAATCAAAGTGATATTAGGAGTGTAATAGAACCGGTATTTAAACCGCTGGGGTTGGGTGGTCTCAACGGGAGTCAGTGAAAAAAGAAGGGAAAAAAATAAAATGGAAAAAAATAAAAAAAGTGAAGGGCTTGCCCTAGCCCTTCTCTGCAAGCACTATCTTGAGTGAAGCCGGAATGCGTTCGAGGTTGCCCGCGCGCAAGCCCACAGCGAATTCCACCTTCTTCTGCTCGGCCAGGTCGACCAGCCTCTGCGTGACGATGCCGTCAAGGATGATGGCGTGGACTCCGGCGGCGTCCGTGAGCGTCGTCATGATCTCGCGGATGGGAACTTCGGCGATTGGCGCAAGGTCGGCTCCGACAAAGCGCGCCTTGAGCGTTCCCTCCAATTCCTTGAGCTGCGCCTTGAGCGCCTCTGCCTTGGCCGCGTCAGCCGGAGAAAGCTCCGGGACTACCGGCCTTGCGGGCTGCGGCTCGGCAACGGGCTCGCGCGGGGCATACTGCTGGCCATCGGAATCGCCCGGCACTGCCGGCTTTACCAGCCTGGCCTCACCGGCACGGTTGTCGCGGGAATCCCTTGACTCCGGCCTGCGGCTGCGGTCGAAGCGCGCAGAGCGGTCGTAGCGCGCCTCGCGCTCGTTGATCTGGTCCTTTAGCTCGGCTGCGGCCTGCTCGGCGGGAATCTTGCGGCGCAATGCCATGATGAGCTCCTTGCGCGCGAGTTCCTCGACTTCCTTGCCTGCCGGCGCGCGCGCCACCCAGTCCAGTTCGGTGGCGGCCAACAGCTCGCGAAGGATTATGTCCCCGCCGCGGTCGCCGTCGAGAAACACAGTTGCATCCTTTTGCTTGGCGAGCTCGATGATGGTCTTGCCGACGTTGGCGCCGCCGATTGCAACGCAGTTCTTGATGCCGTTCTTGAGCATGTTGATGACATCCGCGCGTCCTTCGACGATGACGATGGACTCGCTCTTGAAGACCTCGGGGCCGCACGGCAGCTTGTCCTCGCCAAACGACTGCACTTCGGTGGTCTTTAACTCGTCGCGCACCATGTCTGCAAGCTCCTTGCTTTCCGGGATTTCGTCGACGATGACTGTCCGAAGGAGGTTCTTTGCGCGGTCGAGGAGCATCTTGCGCTTGAGGTTGCGCGTGTCCTCGATTTTGTCGACGCTGATTCGGGCCTCGCACGGGCCGACGCGGTCGACGATTTCAAGCGAAGCGGCCAAAAGGCTGGTTTCCACCATGTCCAGCGAGCTGGGGATAAGGATGCTGCCAATGCTCCTGCCTCCCTTTATCGTTATGTTGACTTCAATGCGGCCGATGCGGCCGTTCTTCTGCAGCTCGCGCAAGTCGAGCTCGTCGCCAAGCAGTCCCTCGGTCTGGCCGAAAATCGCGCCGACCACGTCGGGCTTCTCGACGATTCCGCCGATGTCGAAGTTGGCCTTTACCAGGTATTTTACAGTATCAATGTACGTCTTTCCCATTTTCCGTTTCACCCTCGTGCAACGGAGAATAATGCCGAAATGGGCGCGCGCCGTAAAATGGAATTAGCCGGGCAATTGAGGGCTCTGTTCATTGTTGACTACAGCGCATTCATCCCGCTTGCGCGGTTTGCGAGCCATCCCATGCACAAAAGCCTTCCGCTTTTCGAAAAATTCAAGTAAACACCGGCTAGTTCCTTCAACGCAAATGCCCTTCGACTTTCTCCGCAATCAGGTCATACAAGGAAGGCGATATCTTGATGATGTCCTTATCCGAGACGATTCCCACTATCCTGCCCTGCTTGAACACGACAAGCCTTCGCAGGTCCTCGTTGCCCATCAGCTTGGCGGCGTCGGAAATGTCCGCGTCGGGCTCGACCCCGATGAGTGGCTTGCTCATCACTTCCTTGAGCTTGCACGACACGCTTTTCCCTTCCGCCAGGCAGCGTTCAACCAGGTCAGTGTGCGTCACGATGCCGCAAATCCTGCCGGAATCCTCGACCAGGACGCTGCCGATGTTGTTCTTCTTCATCAGCTTGGCGGCGTCCAGGACCGTCTTTTCCGAGTCAATGCTGACCAGGCGCGACTGCATCACATCCCCTACCTTGATGCCTGTTTCCATACTCACAGCATTTGCCTTACGATGTTTATAAGGGTTTGCGCCAGACGAACGAAACAACGGCAAAAAGCGAAGAAAAACTATGTGAAAGCTTTGCGGACCCTTGCAAAAAAATTGGCTGCAGCCCTTTTGTGCGCTTGTGCGCAACCATTATTAACCCCTTTTTCCTCTAATGACTGCTAATTCTGAAGTATTTTTCGCAGGCATTTCACAGGGAGGAGAGCATACATGATTGTCGTTCTCGACTTCGGCAGCCAAACCGTCCACCTCATCGCCCGCAGGATAAAGGACCTCGGCGCCAAGGCGGAGATAATGCGCTATAATGCCAGCCTCGAAGAAATCAAGGCGCTCAAGCCGGACGGCATCATCCTCTCCGGCGGCCCTGCGGCAATTACCGCAAAAGACGCGATAATGCCGGACGTGCGCATTTTTGACTTGAAGCTGCCGATGCTTGGGATATGCTACGGCGAGCAGATGATTGCGGCCCACTACGGGGGAAAACTGGCCAAGCGGGGGGAACAGAATGAATACGGGAAGGAAAAAATCAAGGTAGCCAAGGGCAGCGAGCTATTCGCGGGCTTGGCCGAATCCGAGCAGGTGTGGATGTCGCACGGCGATGCGGTAAGCGCGCTCCCCGAAGGCTTTGACGCGACGGCAAGCACGCCAAAGTGCCAGGTGGCTGCGTTCGAGGACAGGGCAAAAAAGCTCTACGGAGTCCAATTCCACCCGGAGGTTGTGCACACCACCAACGGTTCAAAAATGCTGTCCAACTTTGTATTTGGCGCGTGCAAGGCAAATAAAGATTACTCCCTGCAAGGCCTCGACCGCAGGCTCATCGATGAGGTAAAAAAGGAGGCAGGCGGCGACGGCGTGCTCATTGCCGTCTCCGGCGGGGTGGACTCGCTTGTCGCTGCGGCGCTGTTGAACAAAGCGGTGCCAAAGCAGCTTTACTGCGTGTTCATCGACACGGGCCTGATGCGCAAAGGGGAAGTCGAAGAGACGCGCGAATTCTTCCGCAAGGCCGGGTTTTTCCACTTCGAGGTCGTGGACGCAAGCCAAGTATTCATCGGCGGCCTGGCAGGAGTAACGGACCCAGAACAGAAGAGAAAGATTATAGGCCACGCGTTCATCGAGGTCTTTGAGAAAAAGGCGCGCGAGCTGGGGAAGAAGGCGAACATAAAGTTCCTCGCGCAGGGCACTATTTACCCCGACCGAATCGAAAGCGCTCAGGCCTCGCAGGCCGCGGAGAAGATCAAGAGCCACCACAACCTCACGCTGCCCGAGAAAATGGATTTGAAGGTCATCGAGCCGCTAAAGGACCTCTACAAGGACGAAGTGCGCGAGCTGGGGGAAATGCTGGGCCTGCCGCATTCGCGCGTCTGGAGGCAGCCGTTCCCCGGCCCGGGGCTGGCAATCCGCATCCTGGGGGAGGTCACGGTGGAGCGGCTGGAAATCGTGCGCGAGGCCGACGCAGTATACCGCGAGGAAATCGCGAAGGCCAGGCTGGACGGGAAAATCTGGCAGTATTTCGCAGCCCTCCTTCCGGTCAAGTCCGTCGGGGTGAAGGCGGACCAGCGCACTTACGAATACATCATCGCATTGCGCGGGGTCACCAGCAAAGACGGCATGACCGCCGACTGGGCCAAGATTCCGCCGCAAGTCATGCAGAAAATCAGCACGCGGATATGCAACGACGTGCGGGGGGTCAACCGCGTGCTCTACGACGTGAGCTCAAAGCCGCCGGCTACAATCGAATACGAGTAAACCAGCAGCCGTCCTTAGGTTCGCATTGGAATGATGATTTCCCCGTCTTGCGCGGGAGGCTCAACTGGCGGCTTTGGCTCGTGCAAGGAAGACGAATAGTAGAAAGCGACTGCCACCAGCAAAACGGCCGCCAAGCCCGCCACGTAGTAAGCGTAGTTCACCTTAGCCTGCCTTGCCTTCGTCAGCAGCGCGGTGACGCGCTCCTTCGCCTTGGCCCACAGCACTTTCGCCTGCGCCCATTTGCCTTGCTTTTCCAGCTGCCTCGCTTCCGCAACAATCTGCCTTGCCTCAATGCTTTCGGCGTCGTCGGGAAGCTCAAGCAAGGCATTCTCGATTTCTTCGCTGGTTTCCGGAACTGAAACATATTTGAATGTCGGCGCGGCTGTCGGCGTCGAACTAAGCGCCGGGGTGGCGTTGGCCCGCAACGTGGGCGTCGGCGTGCCATAATTCCCTCCGCCGGAATAACCTCCCCCTCCGCCGCCTCCACCGCCAGGCCCCTTAAGCATTCCGGATAATAACGGGCTGCCTCCGCTGTCGCATGAGCCGGAGTGCGAGCACTGGCCGTCCGCCGGGTTGCAGGAATCGCTGGTGCACGAATTTCCGTCGTCGCAGCTGACGCCGCAGCACAAGTCGAATTTAACGCATGCAGACCAAAAGCCGCCATTGCATGCTTGCGTCCCATTGCAGCCGACGATGGTGCAGTCCTGCGTTGAATTGACCGGAGAACACGCTACGGGTGACGGCGAAGGGCTGGGAGTCGGCGTAACTGCCGGAGCGCCTTCCCTTTGGCTCAAGGCTGCAAGAGCGCCGGCCGCAATGCGCATGCCAATAGCGTCGGCATCGGCTGAAAACTTGGATTCCGCGATGCCGAGAATGTAATCCGACGCATCCCACCTTCCGAAGGCGGCGAGGTCGTAGAAACCGAAGCCCGCCGTCCCCGAGCCGTCGACCGCATCGGCCATGCTCGTCCACGGCGCGCCGTATTTGTTGAAGACGACGTCGCGGAAGGTGGACATGTACTTCTCCATCTCCGCATCCGGCGAGTAGCTGCCGAACCCCTCGAAGTGAAGGTCCAACACGACGTTCATATAATACCCGGAATAGCTGACCGCCTGCCATCCCTGGTCGGTTCCCCAGACCTGGTGCTTCCACATATACGCCGTCGGGACGCTCGGGTTCGCCTGCACCGCCGCGGAAAGCTGCTGCCCGATGCTGTCGGCCTTCTGCTGGAGGAAGGAGTCGCCAGTGAGCTTGTAGAGGTAGTACGCTATCCGCAGCTGGTTGGAGCGCGGGTGCGTGAAGCGCTTGGCGAAGCCCGTGGGGTACTCCGTCTCCCATGCGGTTTCCGGGCTTCCCCCGGCGCGGGAATACCATTTCGCGAGGAAGTGGTTCTGGAGGTAATCCTTCCAGAAGTCCGCCTTCTCGCCGTAGGATGGGTTGAATCCGCGGTTCTGGCCGAGGGCATATGCGAGCTCTGCCACGATTCCGTGCGCCATCGACTCGTCCATGGAGTGCACGTCCTTGCAGCCATACGTCGGGTCGGACGCCGGCTGGCGCCACCGCCAGTTCAGGTAGCCGTCCTGCGTGCCGGCGAGGATCTGGCCCGGATTGTCCGGGTCGCAGTTGCCGTCCTGCAGGTCCGCGCGCGCGATTTCCCACAGAGCCGCCGCGCGGTCGAGGAACCTCAAGTCACCGGTTGCCCTCAACGCCATCAGCAACGACGACGTATAGTCATTGACGTACCGCCCAAGGATGAACGTGTCGTCGCTGCCTGCCCGCCAGTCCATCGTGACCGAAGACGCGGCCATGGCAGCGAGCATGCGGTCGTACCAAGTGCGCATCTGCGGCGAAAGCGCGTTGGCGTCGAATGACGGGTCTGCGGCAAACGAAAGGGAGCCGGACGGCGGCGCCGGCGAAGGAGAAGGCGACGGGCTGGGGGATGGGGAAGGCGATGGAGAGGGAGAAGGGCTAGGGCTTGGGGTAGGAGACGGCACAGCAGACTGGGGGTACTCGAACGGCCCGATGTCGAATGCTCCGCCCTGCGGCCTCGCTGCCAAATCGTAATCGTGGTCGTTGTCAACCGGCGTTCCCAAATTAACCAGCGGAGAACCAAAAACCAGGCGGAAATTGTCCGACTGCCAGTCCTCCCACAGCTGCGGGCGGTTGACGAGGTCCGCGGCGAGCGAATGCGCGTCTTGCCCGCCCATTTCGGCCTGGCACTGCGCCAGCGTATCGGGAGTAGAATGGCATATCTCGAACCAGCCGGTCTGGTCGAGCCAGAAGTCTCCGGAGGTGCCGTCGCCCGGGAGGAAGAAATTGTAGTCGGAATCGAGCCCGATGCCGGCCCAAGGCAGCGCGGGGCAGCCGTCGATGGACAGCGTGGCATAGCCGCTCAAGACATTGTTCCTCATGTGGATTTCCTGCGCATAGCCGCAGCCGGGGTTCTGGCGCTGGAAAAGGATGCCGTCAAAAAGCGTGTTGAGGATGGTCATGTTGCGGTCGTACCGCAGGTAGAATGCGTCCAGGCACCTTAGGAAAACCGAGTTCTTGACAGTAAAATTAATCGACCCGTCCCCGTTCATCCCATGATTCGGGCAGTCGGTCGAGACGACGCGGTCGAACACGGTGTCGTTGTTGGGCCCCCACTGGATGTTGTTCCAGAAACGCCGGACGGTTACATTTATCACTTTCGCATTGACGCTCTTGTAGACTCCGAGCCCGTCAACGCCGCCGCCGCGGCTGCCGGCGAGGCCGTCGTGCATGTAGCCGTTGCGCACAACAATGTTTTCCGTCGGCACCGAGCCGACAGTTCCCACTCCCATCCCCATGCCGATGGACTCGAAGTTCTCGACAGTTATATTCTTGTTCCCGCCCTCAAAGTAGAAAGAGGCGTACCTGAAAATGAAGCCGTCGAACACGAGGTTGCTCACTCCGCTCATGGGCTGGAAGTACCTGTCCGCGAACGGCCGGATGACCTCGATTTCGTGGGCCGCCGGAGAGTCGCCGTCCCTTGTGCGCAAAAAAAGCTTCCTCGAAGCGGAATCGAAGTAGAACGAATACGGGGTCGAGTCCACCTCGGCGATACTCGATGCATGCTGCGCGGGGTTCTGCGTCAGCACGTGATCCCAGGACCATGGGGAAACCCAGGTAGAAGTGGTGCTGCCGTCGAGCTGCGCCAAGCCGCTTCGCCCGAAGTCAAAGACGCCCTGGTAGTAAACAACGCTCGGAATCTGGTCCTCGCGGATCTCATACACGTAGGAATAACCGGCCGTCTTTGCGAAAAGTGACTCGTCGAGTGGAAAGCCGCCGGTCAGGATGACAAAACCGCCGTCCGCGCGGAAAGTGACGGGGCTCGCCGCAGAGCCGGAACGCCGGAAATAGACGCTGTCGGCGCCGCGGTAGATTCCGGGCCCAATGTTCACCACGTCGCCCGGATTTACAACGTCGGCGGCCTTCTGCATGGTGCACCACGGCTGCGGCTGCGTGCCGGCGTAGGAGTCCGAACAGCCCGTAGTGCTCACGTAAAATGTTGCCGCGGAAACCAAGTTGAATGCCGCGGCGAACAGAAGAAGCAAACCTCCAAAACGCATTGACAACGCCTATTTCTTCACCTTGACGTCTATCACATCAGCAAGGGCAGAACCGGACACAATATCCTTCCCGCCCATAAAAACCTTCTCTTCATCGCCTTCACTGGCGGATTCCTCGGCCACCAGCCTGATCTTTAGCGCCTTCTCGAGCTTGGACGCAGTCTTGATGTCCGGCGTGAGGTGGCCGTTCTCGATGCGCTCTAGCACGTTTTCCATGATGAAAATCTGGGCCGCAAGCTGCTTGCGCGAAAGCCCGAGCTTTTCCCTCGCAGCAGCGATTTGCGCACCCGCACCGGCTGCGATGGAATGCACAACCGGATGAAACGCCGGCCGCGGCGGCGCCGAATATTGCCCGGACGGCTGGCCCTGCCGTCGAGGAGAGGTTTGAGGCGGCGAAGAAACGGCAGTGCCGAAGGAAACGCACTTGCGGCAGAGCCATACCGTGACGCCCTCGACTTTTCCCCGGGCAGACGCGGGATTCCCGCACACGTGGCACTCCTCCATATAATGCTCACCCCCACAAGACGACAACAATAATAAGACAAGCCGGGCAAGGATTAAAACACGTGCGGAGGGGGCAACGAAAAATAGCTGCCCTCCCAAGAATTACTTTAAGCCCACCGGAAACGCAGTCTGCAAAGTTATTTAAAGATACTTAAAGTATTTTTCTGGGGGAATTCAATTGCCTGAACCGAACTTGTTTACGATTTGTACGGCTTATCTGCTGAAGAAAGTAAGATTGTCGAGGAGGCGGTCAAGTAATGGGTTTTTCGTTTTCTGATTTGCAGCGTTGGGTGGAGGAGGGCGAGGGACCTGCGTTGGAGTTCAAGTCCAGCGTCCAGAAATCGGCAGGGGAATCGATTTCTGCATTCGCCAACACTTACGGCGGGATAATTGTCTTCGGTGTTGACGCGAAAAAGAAGGACTTCAAGGGCTTGGCAAACTCCGATGAGGAGTCAAGACGATTGCGGGAGATTCTCGACCAATGCAGGCCCAACCCAAAGCCCGGGCAGGAGTTCATCAAACACGAGAGAAAAACTATTATCGTGCTGAAAATCGAGCCTTTCCCGTATTCCCACAACCCCTGTTTTTACAGCAAGCGCTGTTGGGTAAGGCAGGGAACGACCAACCTCGAACTTGCGGGAGAAGATTTAATCGACTTTTTGAAGAAGAGGACGCTCTTGAATTTCGAGGAATCGCGGGGCAATGCGTCGTTGAAGGACTTGGATTTTGATAAAATCGAGAGGTTGTTGAAGGCGCGAAAAATCGACTCCAAGGGCTGGAAGAACGAGGAAATGCAGCGGTTTTTAGCTGCAATCAACGTGGCGAACTACAACGGAGAGTTTTTCTTGAAGAACGCGGCTCTCTTGTTTTTCGCCAAAGAACCTCAAAAGTTTTTTTCGAACTTGGAAGTTCGTATCGTAAAATACGCGGGCACGGAGCCTGAACTCGGGGTCCTCAAGCTGGATAAACGTATCCAGGGGACGGTGCCGGAGATGATTGATGCTTCGCTGGATGCCGTTTTGGAAAACGCGGGCAAAACGTTCAAGTTGTCTGGATTAAAACGCAGGGAAGTTCCGGATTACCCGCGAGAAGCCCTTCGGGAAGTGTTCACCAACGCGTTGGGGCACCGCGATTACTCGGACGGGCAGGGAGTATTGGTGGAATTGTTTGAAGACCGGCTTCAAGTGACAAACCCTGGAGGGCTTCTGAATGGGCAAACGATCGCTAATTTTGACAAGACGCCGCAGCACCGGAATCCGATTGCTTACCGTCTTCTTCGAGACTTTGGGTTTGGAGAAGGCCTTGGGCTGGGGGTTCGGTTGATTCGCAGGCAGCTTAGAGAAGTCAAGCTTCCTGACCCCGAGTTTTATAACTTTGGAAACATGTTTCAGGTAAAGCTGTACGGCCGCGCCAGTGGTAAAAAGCGGTTTCCTGCCGGTGGCGAAAACAAGCGGCAAACGCAGGCACTGGCGTTCCTTGAAAAGAACAGGAGTTTAAAGGCGGCCGAATACGCGAAGCTCGTGGGCGTTTCTGTTCCTACGGCCGTCGCCGATTTGAACGAGTTGGCCAAGCAGGGAAAAATACGCAAAATAGGCAAGTTCAGGGGGGCATACTACGAGCTGGAAACTTTAAAATAACTTTAACTTAAAGTAAATTTTAAGTAATTTAAAGTAATCTCCTGCAGCGGGGATAACAGGGAGAACGCCATGGGAGTCAAGATCGCCGACATCGTGGAAAAAAAGGAGCTGTCGTTTGACGAAGTGCCAAGGCTCGTCGCAGTCGACGCCTACAACTCGATATACCAGTTCCTCAGCAGCGTAAGGCAGGCCGACGGCACGCCGCTTCAAGACGCGCAAGGACGGGTTACTTCGCACCTCTCCGGGCTGTTCTACCGCACGTGCAATTTGCTGGGCAGGGGAATCAGCCCGGTTTACGTCTTCGACGGCAAGCCAAGCGACCTCAAGAAAAAGACGTTAGAACAGCGCGCCGAACGCAAGCGCGAGGCGGAGGAAAAGCTCGCGGCAGCCCGCGAGAAAGGCGACCTGGAGGGAATGCGGCTGTACTCGCAGCAGACTTCCAGGCTCACGCGGGAAATGGCCGACGAATCAAAGGAGCTGCTCTCGCTTTTAGGGATTCCGGTGGTGCAGGCGCTAAGCGAGGGAGAGGCGCAGTGCGCGGTCATGTGCGCCAACGGGCTGGTGCAGGCGGCTGCCTCGCAGGACTACGATTCGCTCCTGTTCGGCGCGCCAGTGCTCATAAAGAATTTGACCATCGCAGGGAGAAGGAAGCTGCCGCGAAAAAACTCTTTCATCGACGTGCTCCCCGAACGAATCGACCTGCAGCCAAACCTCGACGCGCTCGGCATCACGAGGAAAAAGCTCGTGTGGATAGGAATCCTGGCTGGCACGGACTTCAACGCCGGGATAAAAGGCATCGGCGCCAAAAAGGCGCTCAAGCTCGTGCGCGAAAACGACAGCTTCGGGGGAATACTGGAAAAAATCGGCCAAGAAATCGACTACGCGCCGGTAGAGGAGCTTTTCATGAACCCGCCCTACACGCAAACAGGACGCGAACAGCTGCGCGCCAAGCCGCCGCAGAGGGAAAAGCTTGGCGAGTTCATGCTCTCCCACAGCTTCTCGCAGGACCGCATCGACTCCGCCCTCAAGCGCGCCTTTGCCGACCCGGCGGGCAGCAGCCAAAACACGCTCGAAAAATTCTTCTGACCCTCTTTTGACCCGGGCCGCCCGCATCAATCGGGTTGTCGAATTTCGGACGCGCGGGAAAAAAAGGAAAGGTATTTTAATTCTCGCGCAAGACAAGCGTTGAAGGCAAATGCTCGGGCCGGCTTGCCATCGAGTGCAAAAATCCGCAAGCCAAACGAAGAAAAAAAGAGTCCGCAGGCGACAGGCCAGTCCAACGGTGGTTTCAATGACTGAAAATCATCCGCCCAAGGTAAAGAAGATGGATAAGGAGGCGCCGCAGGAGAAGGAAGAGCCAGACGAGCTGTGGGAGGAGGAAAAGGCGGAAAAGGAAGAGGAATAAACAGCCGGCACTTTCGATATTTTTATTATTTTTTCGATTCCGCCGATTCTAATACACCGGGAAGCCGCCGCACAGTTCCTTCACTTCCGCACGGATTTTCTGCTTCAGCGCGGCATCGTCCTTGGCCGCGATCGTGCGCGCGATGAACTTGCCGATTTCGTGCATCTCCCCTTCCTTCATTCCGCGGGTTGTGGCTGCCGGAGTGCCCAGGCGAATCCCGCTGGGGTCGAACGGCTTGCGCGGGTCGAAGGGAATCGTGTTCTTGTTGACCGTCAGGCCGCACTCATCGAGCGCCGCCTCGGCCTCCTTGCCGGTGACGTCCTTGTTGCGCAGGTCGACGAGAAGCAGGTGGTTGTCCGTGCCGCCGGAAACGAGCCTGAAGCCCTGCGCGAGCAGCTCGTCGGCCAATGCCTTCGAGTTTTTGACGATTTGCATTGCATACGCCTTGAATGAAGGCTGCGATGCTTCCTTGAATGCGACAGCCTTTGCCGCCTGCACGTGGTCGTGCGGCCCGCCCTGGAGCCCGGGGAAGACGGCCTTGTCGATGGCCTTGGCGTACTGCTCCCTGCACATGATGATTGCGCCGCGCGGGCCGCGCAGGGTCTTGTGCGTGGTAGTGGTCACGACGTCGAAATACGGCACGGGGTTCTCGTGCTCGCCGCCGATGCACAAGCCAGCGATGTGCGAGATGTCCGCCATGCATAGGGCGCCGACTTCGTCGCAGATTTCGCGGAATGCCCTAAAATCGATTTTGCGGGGGTATGCGGTGAAACCGGAGACGATAAGCTTGGGTTTTTCCGCCACTGCCTGCTTGCGGATGGCATCGTAGTCGAGCATTTCGGTCTCGCGGTCGACGCCGAATGCGATTGGCGAGTACTGGATGCCGCTGTAATTCACCGGCGAGCCGTGCGTGAGGTGGCCTCCCTGCGCAAGGTCCATGCCCATGAACCGTTCCTTGTACTGCAAGAGCGCGAAGAAGACGGCGTGGTTGGCGGGGGAGCCGGAGAGCGGCTGGACGTTGACGTGCTCGGCATCGAATAGCGCCCTGGCCCTCGCGATGCACAGGTCCTCCATCTCGTCGACGCATTGCTGGCCGCCGTAGTACCTCTTGTGGGGATAGCCTTCGGAATACTTGTTGGCAAAAGCGTTGCCCAGCGCCTCAAGCACGGCTTTGCTGGCGTAGTTCTCCGACGGAATCAGCTCCAGGCCGTCGTTCTGCCGCCTTGTCTCGGCGGCAATGAGCGCGGCTATCTCGCTGTCCTGCTTTTCAAGAAGCACAAAAACCCCCTCATTTTGCGGACGCCAGCGCGGTGAGCACGCCTGGAGCGCCGTTGGAAAGACTATGCACCAAGTCCACTTGCACGCTAATAAATATTACGTAAAGCAGGACAAGCATGATGCCCTCGTTGCGCGAGAGCTGCTTTTTGCGGTAGGCGAAGAAAAACACGAGCAAAAACGCCAGCACCATGAAGCCGTAGGCTACGATGAAGTTCTGGAACTGGAATGCCATGCCGCCGCTGACCACCGCGGCTAAGCCCAAAACGAGCGTCAGCTCCGTGATGAAGCTGCCGATGACGTCGCCCCAGATGACTTCCTCCTCGCGGTTGCGCAAGGCGTTGAGGTCAACTGCAAACTCCGGCAGCGCCATGCCCAGGGACAGGATTATGAATCCGATGAGCATGGGGTTGACCTTAAAGTCCGTTGAAAAAGTCAGCGCTGAACCCACTACGAAATTGGCTGCGACCACAACGACGCCTACGAAAAGCACGAGCATCAGCACGGTCCGGCCTAAATCGTGCTCGCGCAGGCCCTGTGCGACAGACACCTGGCGAGTCTCGTCCTCTTCCTTCTTGGCAACAGGCTCCTGTTCCTTGATGTTGTACAAGTACATGGCATAGACGACGATGAGAATGAAGCCCTCCATCGAGGTAAGCTTGTTGTCCAGCATGAGAAAGAACGGGATGGCGAGCACGAAGAAAATCCAGCCGAAATTCTCCAAAATCGTGTTCTCGCGCACGGCAAAAAAGCCCTTGCGGATGGTTACGACCCCCACTACCAGACACATCACGATGATGTTGGCGCCGATTATCGTGGCAATGACCATGTCGAACTGCAGTTGTGACGCGGCAAACGCCGAGACGAACAAGTCCGGCAGGGAAGTGCCCAAGCCGAGTATGACAAAGCTCAGCAGGAACTTCGGCATCTTGAGGATTGACGAGAGAGCGACCATGAGCTTGACAAGGCGGCTGCTCGAATACGCAAGCACGAGAAGCCCGATAACCATTATGGTGAGGCTCGAACCCAATCCCATTGTAAAAGCACCGGATATGATGTCTGCAAGGAAAATGGATTATTTAAACATGCCCTCGAGGGCAAGCGCGGCCCGCGCGGCGCAAAAATACGTTTAAATAACTTTAGATGATAATGCCTACTGCGCTAAGGCTCAAACTGCATGCGTTGTAAGATTCAAGCCAGCCAGGTAGCAATCCTATGGGAATATTCGAATTGTTCGGGAAAAAGAAGTTCGACGCAGGCGGAGCCACTTTCAAGCTCGACTTGGAGCTGCACCCCATGAGGCTCGCCGCCCACAAGCAGGACTACGTGGACCTCGAGCTCAGCCTCCAGAACGCCACAGACACCGAAGTGCTCACGTCAATCGTCATCACGCTGCCTAAAGAGCTAGGGTTCGAGCAAAGCGCGCTCTCGCACCAGAAGGAAATCAGGCTCAGCCAACTGCACGCAGGCGAACTGAGGCACCTTAAAGTGCAAGTCTGGGGCACGCAGCGCACCGCGCCGGCAAACTACGCCATACACGTCTACGCCATCGCCCACTACCGCGACTACGGCTACGTCCTCAACGAAGTCCGCAGGAAAATAGAATTGCGCGCGGCGTGAAAGGCGAATGGGGAAAAAAGCGACAGCCCAATAGCCTTAGCCTGGAGATTGCAGGCCCAGATCAGGAATAACCAGCCATACAAAACCATTGCTAGCGCTATTGTGAGAAAAAAGGGCATAAAACGGCTCTTATAGCGGCTAAGAAAAATAATGGAACATTTTCCAGTAGAGCCGCTATAATGAGAATAAGGCAACAAATGTTCCAATACTTGCCTTATTCGCTATTACTTCTTGTACCTGTAGCTGTACGGCATGGGCTTTGCTGGCTCGCTTGAAACCGGCTCGGCCTCGTCCATCTCGCCTCCAATGTGGCCCTGCGCGCCGACGATTACTATGTTCTCGACGGCCTTGACGCTCTTGTAGAGCACCGTCTTTTCGCGGAATACGCGCTTGGCCTCCTCCTTGCTCGTCACGTGAATGGGCTCGAGGGTAAGGCGGGCAATCTCGCCCTTTTGGAGGTCGAGAATCACGTCGTAGACCTTGCCGACGTACTGGGCGTTGTCCGTGTAAATATCCATTCCCATCAGCTGCGAGAGCTTGACCGCCATCTTATACCACCTGCTTTGAAAGCGTTTTCACTTTGACTTCAATCAAATCACATTTAAAAACATATCCTTGCTCTGCGACGTCCAGTATTATAAGCGCTTGTGCACAAAAACCTTGTTCGCGCGGCCGTGGTCTAGTGGCATGATAAGGGCTTCCCAAGCCCTTGGTCCGGGTCCGATTCCCGGCGGCCGCATCA
>JAZDFO010000138.1:0-8382 GCA_043807785.1 Microcaldota archaeon
AACACGCCGATGCAGTTCTCGGCCATGCGGTCGGCGGTGGCAGAATCAAGCGAGCCCTGCCTTTGCAGCAACTTCACGTCTGCAAAAGAAAGCACACCCAATTCCTCAAGCTCGGCAAGTCGCTGTGCAAGAGTTTTTTTGTAGAATCCTTCTAGGCGCGAGGTCGTCATTTTTTCACCAGCTTGGCGTAGGCAAAGACGAGGGCGCAGGCGGCGAGGTACCATATCGCGGCGTCGATGAGGATTCCAAGCCACTCCATAGAATAGGCGTAGTTGACGCACCAGCCCATTCCCATTTCCGTGCAAGCCGCGGAGTTCATCGCGAAAGGAAAGCCATACAAACGGGGAGAATCGGTCGCAAACCTGCCGAACGCAACGAACCCAAAGATTCCGCCGAAGAGGAAGAGCACGATGAAAACCACTAGCCTGGCCTTAGTCGGCCTCAGGAATTCCTTGGCTGCAAAGATGGCCATATCCTTGTGACTCTTTTCTTCCTCTAGGGTTATAAAACCAATCCCGCAGGCAGCGCAAAACTTCTGCAAATGACGAAAAATGGCTTCAGCGGAGCGCCAGCCGACGATCTGGCGCAAGCAACGATTATTTATATTTCGACGGCGGAATGGTTTCATGGTCAATGCTGGCGAGTGGCTTGATGAAGCGCAAGACGATTTGAAGGCTGCGGAGAACTTGGGGAAGGCGAGGCTGTATGCGGCCGCGTGCTTTCACTGCCAGCAGGCCGCTGAAAAGGCGCTTAAGGCGCTGCTCATTTCCAGGAAAAACCAGCTTGCCAAGAGCCATTCCCTGAGGGAACTTGCAGACAGGGCGGGGTGCTGGCCGAGACAAGGGAGTTGATAGCCGACCTGGAGGGCGATTACACTGCAACCCGGTATATGGACGCAGCCACCAAGCCGCCCAAGGCGCTTTACACCCTCAAGGAATTCGCCAAACGAGCGCAATGTGCAAAAAATCTGCTAGAGATGGTTGAAAAATGGATGAAAAACTCCGGGCGCTAGCAGAGGACATCCGGGCACTGTTCGCGGACGCAAAGATTTACCTGTTCGGCAGCCGCGCCCGAGGAAAAGCCAGGCCCGGCTCGGACTATGACCTGATTATAGTGAGCAACGGGTTTGGCCGGGTATCTCCTGCCGACCGGCCGGGCCTTGTTTGGAGGCACACTTGGGTGGGCATTGCAGGGGACCTGTTGTGCTATACCCCTAAGGAATTCAAGCAAGTTTCCAAAAACTCGTTTGTCGTGAAAGACGCGCTGACGTATGCTGTTACACTCTGATCGTATGAAACGGATACACGCCGGCGTAGAATGGGAAATTACCATTTGACGGGCTTGCTATAAATCAGATCCATCCGTTTTATTGACGGCAAATTCAGGGAAACCAAATAGTCAAGATCCACGGGCTTAAAGCCTGTCACATCGGCGCTCACATTAATCGTCTTCTTTTCTCCATTGATAAACGGATACTCTCGCAACTCGTTATTGTGCGTATGGCCGTGGATTGTCCACCCGTTCCATTCCTTAGGCTTGTCTTTCGGGTCATGGACAAGAAGGAAATCTAACCCCTTGTACGAAACATTAGCTGAAGCCACTGACGATTCAATCTTCAAATCATGGTTTCCTTGAATTAAGGTCAGGTCGCCGTTGAGCTGCGAAAGGTAATATTCCGGAGGGCGGGAATTCCTTCCGAAAGACAGGTCGCCGAGGAAATACACTTTATCCGAGGGTTTTACGCAATAATTCCAATTGCGTATCAATACCCCATCCATTTCAGCGGAATCTGAAAAAGGCCGGCAACAGTATTTGATGATGTTTTCATGGCTTAAGTGTAAATCGCTGGCTACGAACACCTGATGCTTTGAAGAAACATCTGGAACTGAGAGCTCCAGCCCTCTTTCCAGACGATTTATTCGCAGAGAACTGCGCCAGATGTGGTTACTTAACGCCATTCGGCGGGAAAGAAGCCGCCTCAAGGCAAGGTCGTACTCGCAGATTATTTTACTTCGGTCCGACAAAAGGGTTATTCGAAAACCGGTCAGGGGCAAATACAGGTGCGCATGCGCTCTTTGAGGTTTTTTTCCTAAAAGCATTCCGAGAAGCTTGTTTAAAGTCTGGTTGAGACCGCCCTCTCCGGTCAATAGGTTCATTGCCCGCGAGCACTCTGTTTCTGAAAGGCGGGTTGCCAAGGAAATGTGGAAAAGAAAAGGGTGCTTGGAACTAGGCGTGTCATATTCATTCAGGGAAGGCGCAATTTTCCACAACCCCCTGGCCAAATCTGAACGGAATTGCTCAAGCTCCGGCGAAGGTTTTATATCAAAATAAATGAATTTGCCGCGGCCATGAAGATGGGGCTTTGATTTGATTCCGTCGATAGTGAAATCCAAAGAGTCATATTGCCTTGCAACTGCCGAAATGACGCGCACAATATCTGGCGCTCTCCTTCTTCCGTCAAAAGAGCCATAAAGAGTCAAGTGAGGCACTTCGGAAATCCCGATTGAGCGCATGCGGCTACCCAAATCCTGCATGATACTTCTGACCTTCCATTTCTCGGGTCCAAGCCTCAGTTCGACAAGCACTCCAAACAACCTAAACGTCTTTCAAGCAAGACCAATTATTAAGCGAATCTTCTGCAAGTGACGAACAATTGTCCGTCGGGTCGCTCGGTTTTTTAAAGGCGCGCCGGCATAAACCGATTTCGGGTAGATTATGGCTTCAATCGCAGGAATAGTGGGCTACGGGACGTTCATTCCCAAGCTTAGGATAAAGTCGGAGGAGATTGCCCGAGTGTGGGGAAAGGACCCCGTGCGAGTCAGCGAAGGCCTGGGAATCAAGGAAAAGGCCGTTGCGGCAATCGACGAGGATTCGGCAACTCTTGCCGTCGAAGCCGCAAAAAACGCGGTTGCCAGCGCGCAAATCAAGCCAACGGACATAGGAGCAGTGTTTGTCGGAAGCGAAAGCAAGCCTTATGCAGTCAAGCCCACTGCGACGATTGTCGCCGAAGCGATTCAGGCAACACCCCACTTGACGGCGGCAGACTTCGAATTCGCCTGCAAGGCAGGCACCGCGGCAATACAGGCGTGCATGGGAATGGCCGCCAGCGGCATGATAAAATACGGGCTGGCAGTCGGAACCGACGCCGCGCAAGGCAGGCCCAACGACGCGCTCGAGTTCAGCGCCGGAAGCGGCGCGGGCGCATTCATAATCGGCACGCAAAACTGCATTGCGGACATCGAAGGCACTTACAGCTACACCACCGACACACCCGACTTCTGGCGCAGGCAGCACGCTCACTACCCCACGCACGCAGGCAGGTTCACTGCAGAGCCGGCGTATTTTAGGCACGTGCTCGCAGCTGCCAAGGGGCTCATGCAGAGGCTGGGCACTGCGCCCAAGGACTACCAGTACTTCGTGCCGCACCAGCCCAACGGCAAGTTCCCGCTGCGCGCGGCGAAAATGCTGGGATTCGACGAGGCGAAAGTCCGCCAAGGGCTGCTTACGCCGTTCATTGGAAACACTTACTCAGGCAGCAGCATGATTGGGCTGGCAAGCGTGCTGGATGTCGCGAAGCCCGGCGACCGGATTTTCGTGACCTCTTACGGCAGCGGCGCGGGCAGCGACGCGTTCTCATTGACCGTTACCAAGGAAATCACCAAGGAAGGCCGCCGGCAGCGCGTGCCGGTGTTCGAGCAGATAAAGGACAAGCGCTACATTGGCTACGCGGAGTACGTCAAGCACAGGAGGAAACTGAGGGGAATGTGAGCATGGGAATATTCGACAATATTTTCAACAATCCTGAACAATTCAAACTCTGGATTTTGAGTGGCACATTATCAATACTCCTATTCATCATCGGAATGATTGTGGAAATTGCCGCTGGCATGACAATCCAAGGAAAAATGACAGGCTTTCCCTTCCCGTGGCAATCTGGAGGGCAACAGTTCTATCCGGCACTGGCATTCAGCGCGATATTCTGGTATCTCAACGTCTGCATAATCCTCGCTCGGGCAAACCGGAAATTCCAGGGAGAAACGGCGAAGCTCAACCTCAATGAGATATTCAGACTGACTGTGGTGAGAATCGCATTGTCGGCGGTAGTATTCATAGGGCTCGGGTATTATGCAACGTGGTAAATGAGAAGATTGTGAAAAAAGGATGAAAAAATGAGGAAAGTTTCAATAGTCGGAGCAGGGCTGTCGGTCTTCGGAGAGAGGTGGGACGCGAGCTTCCGCGAGCTAATGTTCGAGGCCGCGAGCGTCGCCATCGAGGACGCGAAAATGGAGGGCAAGGACATAGAGGCGATTTACGGCGGCAGCATGGCTCCCGGCAGGCTAATCGGGCAGGAGCACATCGGCGCGCTGCTGGCGGACCAATTGGGATTGAACCCGATACCTTCGACTAGAGTCGAGGCGGCTTGCGCATCCGGCGGAGTGGCGCTGCGCTGCGGGTATCTCGCGATTGCTTCAGGGATGTACGACATCGTCGCGGTCGGCGGAGTCGAGAAGATGACGGAAGTCAGCACGGAAGAGGTGAGCTTCGCGCTCGGCGGCGCTGGCGACCAGGAGTGGGAGCTTTTCAACGGCGCGACGTTCCCCGCGCTCTACGCGATGATGGCAAAAAGGCACATGCACGAGTACGGCACGACGGAAGAGCAGATGGCGCTCTGCAGCGTGAAAAACCACGCCAACGCCGCGCACAACAAGTTCGCGCAGTACCAAAAGCCGGTTACGCTGCAAACCGTGATGGAAAGCGGCGTGGTGGCAGACCCGCTCAAGATAATGGACTGCTCGCCGATAACCGACGGCGCCGCGGCGGTGATAATGTGCGCATCAGACATTGCCAAGAAATACAACGACACTCCCATCGAGATTGCCGCAAGCGCGCAGGCATCAGACACGCTGGCGCTGGCAAACCGCGCGTCATTGACGGAAATTGCGGCAACGCAGATTGCGGCAAAAGACGCATTCCGGCAGGCGAAATTGACGCACAAGGACATCCAGGTCGCGGAAGTCCACGACTGCTTCACGATTGCGGAAATCATGGCAATCGAAGACCTCGGGTTTTTCCCGAAGGGCAAGGGCGGCAAGGCCACGCAGGACGGCGAGACGCAAATCAACGCCAGGATTTCAGTCAACACCAGCGGCGGCCTCAAGGCATGCGGCCACCCAGTCGGCGCAACCGGCGTAAAGCAGGCCGTGGAATGCGTCTGGCAGCTGCAGGGCCGCGCGGGCGGAAGACAGGTAAAGAAGGTAGAAAACGCGCTTGCGCACAACGTCGGAGGAAGCGGAGCGACGGCAGTGGTTCACATCTTCAAGAGGGGTTGAAATGGCGGTTCGGGGCGAGAATGCGATTGAAAACCCGCTGGCATTAGCTTACAGGCCGAAGGCTATTTTGTCGCTCGAGAAAAGGGAATTTCGCGATGCTTATTTGGAGGCAAAATTTCTGAGCCAGAAACTCAAGCGCATCAAGGCAGCAATGCCAACAGTAACAAGCAGGGAGGTAATGAAACAAATTCCAGCGGATAGGCGGCCAGTTAAACCAAGCGGGCCGGCCACGGAAACCGAGGTCAACGCAGAATACAAGGCGGCGCTGACTGTGGCAGTTGAACACGGAATACGGCTAGTACATCAACCGAACGCACCTTTGGATGAACACGCAGTAGAGTGGGTTAAACAATTTTTCCAGCAGGAACATGGCCTGCTTCCGAGGGATATCGGACAGATAGTTGCTAAAGTTGCCCTCGAAAATCAAATAACGTTTACGCAAAATGCAGTTACGCTGCTTAGGCACGCGGGCGTAAGGATACACACCCGCTAGAAGGAGATTGACATGGTAAAAGGGGCATTGCCGCTGGTGTGGAGGAGGATTCCCGAGCGGTACTACTTGCTTGGCTCGAAGTGCGAGAACTGCAAGGGAGAGTTCTTCCCGACCAGGAAGTTCTGCCCAAAGTGCAGGCGCAAGGGCAAAATCGTGGACAAGAAGATGCCCGAGAGCGGAAAAATCCTCTCGTACACGCACGTGCACGTCGCACCCGCGGGCTTTGAGCACGAAACGCCTTACTTCATGGCAATCATCGAGCTGGCAAACGGAGTGAAGCTGCTCTCGCAGATTATCGACAGCGACGCAGCGCAGATGCGCATCGGCGCGTCGGTAAAGATGGCGTTCCGCAAGGTCATCGAGGACGATGAGGAAGGCGCGATCGCCTACGGGTACAAGTTCAAGGTCGTCGGCTGAAGGCACTCAGGACCTCGAATACACTCTGCGGAAGTGCTCGAGGATTTGGCCGGCACGGGCTTGGTCATGCGTTTGCGTGATCGTGGGAACAGTACGTTCGAGAAGCCTCGCCATCTGCTCCCGGAAGTGCTCGACGTGGATTACGCTCCCCCTATGATCTACACCAGTATACTGGATAGTATGGCCGCGGTTATCCACAGAGTGGTCGACGGTCAGCATGCCACTCCGCTCCAGGGTGCCAAGAGGCTTCTGTGAGTCGTAAGCCAGGTCATGAATCGCTACATAGAGCGTTCCAGAAGGCATACTGAAGATGCGCAGGTCAAGTCTTCTGGCCGCGTAATGGCCTCCAGGCTCTTTGAGCTCCATTTCGGTCCTCGCACGCAGAAAATCAACACCTTCTTCCGTCCTTTCATGCGTCAACGGGAGTATCGGCGGAATCCTGCTTCTTGGCGTACCTTCCAAATAAACCACTTCCTACGGCGTGAGCCGGTTCCTGTCCCTCGGGAACAGCGACGCCTCGCGGATGTTGTGCAGGCCGCACAGCTTCATGGTGAGCCTCTCGCTGCCGATGCTCCAGCCGGCGTGTGGGATTGCGCCGTAGCGGAACGCGTCAAGATAGCCCTTGAAGTCTTCCGGCTTTAGGTCACGCGAGCGCAGCGCCTTTTCAAGCAGTTCCACATCGTGAATCCTCTGCGCGCCGCTTGCTATCTCGATGCCACGGTACATCAAATCATATGCCTTGCACGTCCTGCCATCCGCATTGGGCTGGGAATAGAACGCGCGCGCGGAAGTCGGCCAGCCGGTAATGAAGAACGCCTCGTCGCCGGTGAGTTTGAACAGTTTTTCCTCGTGCTCTTTCGAGAAATCGTCGCCCCATGCGAGGCGCTCGCCTTGTGCGTTGAGCAGGTCGGCCAGCTCGGAATACGAGTGGCGCGGGATTTTCGAAGGAATGGAAAGCGGGGCCTTGAGGGTTTCAAGCTGTTTTTGGCAGTTGGCGCTCACGCCGGCAAGGATGCCCAAGAATACTTTCTCCAGTGCGTCAAGTGCGTCTTTTTCGTCGGCGAAGCCGAACTCGGCGTCCATCTGCGTGACCTCGTTCAAATGCTGTGTCGTGTTGTGCTTCTCGGCGCGCCAGATCGGCGTGACCATGAACACCTTGTCCATGCCGCCGAGCACGGCGAGCTGCTTGTAGAGCTGCGGGGACTGTGCCAGGAAGGCCTTGCGCTCGAAATACCTGACTTCGAACAGGTCAGTGCCGCCTTCCGTTGCAGCTGCGACAAGGCTTGGCGGGTTGATTTCCTGGCAGCCAAGCGACATGCACGACTCGCGGAAGGCGCGCTGGATTTGTGCGCGGACGAAGAATACGGCCTGGACTTCGAGGCGGCGCAGGTCGACGAAACGGTTGTCGAGGCGAACATCCAGGTCTGCGGGCACCTTGCCGGTGAGCTCGAACGGCACCATGCCGTGCACCTTGCCGACGACCTCGAGAGAGGATGGGACCAGTTCCCGGCCTGCGTTGGCGATTTTTGAAGCGCGCACCGTGCCCTCAACGACAACCGCGGTTTCTTTTGCCAACGATTTTGCCGCCAAAATCAGTTCCTCGGATGCCTCGCCTTCCTTGAAGATCAGCTGCAGCAGGCCGGAGCGGTCGCGCAGGATTACGAAGTTGAGCTTGCCGAAAGTCCGCGTCTCGTGCACCCAGCCGGCCAGGCCCACCTTTTGCCCGTCAAGCGCGGGAGTGACTTCGCTGCAATAGTGTGTTCGCATCATGTCAAATCAAGGAGGATTGTGCCAGGCGGCGTTAAAAAACCGTTACCTTTTGCGGCTTTTCCTTCGCAGGCGGTTTTTAATGAGGGGCTTTTGTCGTTGAAAACTTTTATGCTCGGTAGGACCAAAAAACAGGCTTACACTCGGTTTTCATGCACTTTAAGACCCAGCTTTACAGCCTCCAGAAGTCATCCGCAACAGATTTCCAGGTTTACCGAGCGAAAAGCTTGCCGAACTCCTGCCTGCGGCTAGGCAACAAACGCATAGCCCAATCGAAAATGCCTAGCAGATTATTCCCTTGAGGCTAGAAAGCGCGGAAGTAACGCCCTGCTCCAACTTCACCAGCCCCACCAACTGCAGGCTGGCGAGCACCCA
>JAZDFO010000139.1:0-5694 GCA_043807785.1 Microcaldota archaeon
TTTGAACTGGACTTCCAGCAGGCGCACTCCTTCGCCTGACTCGTGGTACACCCGCGTTGCCTTCTCGAGCACTCCCTTGCCACGGCGCCCGTAAAGGATGTCATACAATTGTGTCAAAGGCATGGGAGAATAGTTTGCCGACAACGCTTTTAACGCCTGCGCACCAAGGAATCCTTGAAATCATCATGTGGGTCGCGCAGCTTCGCATCTGGAGGGAAAAGTCGATTGTAGTGGCGGCGACCGCGGGAATCAACGCCTTTGGCGCCTCGTATTACCTTAATGCCTTCCGCAAAAGCGGCAAGGACATGGTAACCAAGGTCATCTTCGTCGGCGGGCCGGACAAGGCAAAGCTCGCCGCGGCAATCCTTGCGTCGCCGAAAATCAAGGTCCGCCAAAACGAGGGCGACCAGATTTTCTACGAGCACCAGGCCACCGACACCTTCCACGCGCAGGCGCTCGACGGCTCCGTCTTCATCGTAGGCCCCATTGTGGCGCGCGGCGGAGTCGAATACTGGACTGTGGCAAGCTGGGCCAAGGCCAACATCAACCGGCTTGCGCGCAGGATTTCTGCGACCAGGGGCGCAAGCGCCAAAATCCTCGGCATAAGCGCGCAGGAGCCGGACTTCTTTTTGCAGAACACCTTCTGGAAGCTTTCGAACAAAGAGGCCGAGGCCCTCTACGGCGCGGTGCAGGAAGGCTACTACGACTTCCCCCGCAAGAAAAACCTTGAGACGATGGCGCAGGAAAAGGGCGTCGACGAGAGCACGCTGCGCGAGGAGCTGCGCAAGGCGGAAGGCAAGGTCCTGCGCGCGGCGGTGCGGCAGGCGACGGCAATCTGAGAATCCGTCGGCAATCGGGAAATCCGGTTGAAAACCACGGTATAGGGGGTAAATGGCTTATTTAACAAAAGCCATATGAATTACTCATTCTAACTGTGTGGCGAAAAGGGTAATGGCATGACTTGGGTTTTGGTGCAGGAGAGGGCCGCCGACTGGCCGACGCACATGGTCTATTCGTTCGGGGGCTTCTATTCCGGCTCCATGGCACGCGTTTTGGGCGCCAGCTACGGCTCTGCAGTGTTCATCATGAGCCCCGGCGGCAGGTTCGAGGCCTTTTTCGACGCAGACGGCGTAGCCCGCCTTGAAGCGTCGGTGCTGAAGAAGGTTGCCGGCGAGCCCGAATTCGCGGGGCAAATCGTGTCGGCTTTCCAGGAAAAAATCGGGGGGTTCCTCGAATATTGCGAATCGCTGTCGCAAGGTGGCCTGGAGGAAAAAAGCGCCAAGGAGCTCTCGGCGATGATTGACGAATTCTGGGCGCGGTATGAGGCCGCATATCTTTACAGCGAGCCTTTCGCTTTCGCGGTGAAAGACGCGCTGGCAAACGCAGCCGAAGCCCGCGTGCGCAGCGCGCTTGCCGGCGCAGGCAGGGAAAAGGAGTTCGGCAAGGCGTTTGCGCTGCTGGTCTCTCCCGTTGAAAAGCCGTTTGCCACGCAGGAAGAGGAGTCGCTGCTGAAAATCCTCGTTTCTATTCAGGAACGCGGCGCGGAAAAAGACTTGTTGAATGGGAATATTGGCCCAGACTCCCGCCGCCTCTTTGCCGCGCACGCGGACGAGTTTTTCTGGGTCCCGTTCGACTACGCCGGCGAAGTCTGGACGCAGGCGCACTTCGAGGACTCCGCGCGCACGCTTGTGTTGTCGCATTTCGACGCAAAAAAGCGTCTGGCGGAAATCGAAAGGTATTATTCCGGGCTCGACGAGCGCCAGGCCGCGCTCGAATACGAGTTTGCCTTGGACGGCCCAACGGCGGCAATGCTTTCGACCCTGCGCATCACCGGCTTCATCATGGATTACAAGAAGGAGTGCTTCACCAAGGCGCACTACCACTACCGAACCCTCCTTGCTGCTGCAGCCAAACGGCTCGGCTGGACGCTGCAACAGGCTTATGCCGCCACTCCCGTTGAAACCAGCGCGGCCCTGCTCGGCACTGACTTCCATCCCGACCCAAACGCGGTGCGCGTGCTCTACGCCAAGGACGGCGTTTGCCAGATGCTCGACGGCGAAGAGGCGAAGGCCTTCCTTGCCCGCGAGGGACTGGCGGGAAAGGCTCACCAACCGGTTACCGAGCTGAAAGGCACGTGCGCGTGCGCCGGGACTGTGCGCGGGCCGGCAAAAATCATCCGGACCGCGCAGGAGCTTGGAAAGCTCAAGCCCGGCGACATCCTGGTAACCATCATGACTACGCCGGACTTCGTGAGGGGCATGAAGCGCGCCGCGGCGATTGTGTCTGACGATGGCGGAATAACCTGCCACGCCGCAATAGTGTCCCGCGAGTTCGGCATACCCTGCGTAGTCGGCACGCACTCGGCGAGCAAGGTGTTTTTTGACGGCGACATCCTCGAAGTGAACGCCAGCCACGGCGTAGTGAAGAAAATCGGTTGAAAACCCATGGACAAGAAGCGATTGGACAAGCTGCTGGAAAAGGAGTGGGTAATCCAGTCGTGCGAGGCCAGCCAGTGGCTTTTCTACCCGCCGCTTGTCGGCAGCCTCAAGCCGCTCACGCTCGCCTACGGCAATGCGTACACAAATATCATGACCTTCGTCGAGGACGGATACGGCTATTCGCTGTACTCGCAGGCCGATGCCGACCGGCTGTCGCGGCGGATAGTGGCGCAAGAGGAGGCCAGGCCGGGGCATGTGGCTGCGCTCGTCGAAGAATGGAGCCGGGGATTCGCGAAGTTCCTGGATTACTGCAAGAAAATCGACGGAATGGACTTGCAGTCCCTTGCCGACGGGGGGCTTGCCGGGGAGTTCGATTCGTACCATGACGCGTTCGTGCGCGGGTGGGGGCTTTCCCTCATGGCCGACGCATTCAGCCTGAATTCGGAGAGGCTGCTTTGTGAGCAGCTCCAGCCGGTGCTTGAACTCCGTGGGGAAAGCAAGATGTTCTCGCGCTACCTGCCGGTCCTTACCGCGCCGGTAACCAAATCCTTCGCAATGGGCGAAACGGCGTCCGTACTGCATTTGGCGCAGGAGGCGGAAAAATCGCCGGAAATTGCCAGCGCCTTGTCAAAGACTGTAAAAGACCGCGCTCGGGCGCTCCATGCTTTCCCTGAGTTCGCAAGCGGTCTTCACAAGCATGCCAGGGATTATTTCTGGCTGGGCAACAGCTACCTCCAAACGCGCGTCCTGGATGAAAGCTACTTCGCGGACAGGGTATCGGAGGCGCTGACGGGGCACAAAGACCTCGGGGAAGAAATCCGGCGGCTGGAAACCGCGCCGCAAAAGGCTTCCGGGGAGAAGAAAGAACTCTGCAAAAAGCTCGCGCTGGATGAGACGCTGGTACGCCTCCTCGGGGTCGTGGAGAAATTCGCGGAATGGATGGACGCACGCAAGAATTTCAATCTCGTCGGAGACCACTACATGATGCTTTTCCAAGATGAACTCTGCCGCAGGAAAGGCTACCGCAAGGAAGATTGGTTAGCCCTGTCCGCTCCGGAATACACCGACGCGCTCGCCGGCAAAATCGACGCCAAGGCGATGGCACAACGCACTCGGGCGTCATTGTTCATTTGCACAAACGACGGGCTTGAAATCCTCGCTGGGGATGCGGCTAAGTCGGTGTTCAGCAAAATTCGGAAAGACACTCATGACGGAATCTCGGACGTCCGGGGCACTACCGCGTCGCCCGGAAGGGTGGAAGGAACCGTGCGCATCATCATGAGCACCACGGACTTGCCCAAGATGCGCAAAGGCGACGTGCTGGTCAGCGGCATGACGCGCCCCGAGCTGACCCCCGCGCTCAAGAAAGCCGTTGCCATCGTGACGGATGAAGGGGGAATAACCAGCCATGCGGCTATAGTGTCCCGCGAGCTTGGCATCCCGTGCGTCATCGGGACAAAGATTGCCACAAAGGTTTTCAAGGACGGCGACTTCGTGGAAGTCAACGCAAACCACGGGGTTGTACGTAAACTGGTGAAAAAGTGAGCGAATTTCAACTCAAACAACGCGAACTGCTGCGAAAGGAGTGGTACGTCCAGGCCGCCGAGATGACCGCGTTCCTAGGCAATCCGCCCATTGTGGCCACCATGCGGGAATTGCGGCGCCGGTTGGGCGTAGGCTATGAAATCGGCATCAACTTCCTTGCGCGGGGATACGGTTACTGGTTTTATTGGATGCATGACATCGACCGGTTGGCGCGATGGGTAGTGGCAAAGGAAAAGACGGAGCCCGGCTGCCTTCAGGCATGGATGCAGGAGTGGCGGCAGGACGAATCTGCTTTCCTGGAGGGCTGCCAGCGCGTCGAAGAACTGGAACTGGATTCCCTATCGGATGCCCAATTGGTTGCTGAATTCAACTCCTACAATAGCGTGAACGTGCGCATGTGGGGCATTTCCATGCTCGTGGACGCCTTCGGCATTTACTCCGAGCAGTTAGTGTCTGAGGCCTTGCTCCCGCTGCTTGAGGAAAAGGGAGAGGGAAAGCAGTTAGCGCGCTACCTTGCCGTATTGACTGCGCCGGCGTTCAGATCGTTCGCCGTCGAGGAGACCGAATCGCTCCTGCGAATTGCTCTCGAAGCGGAAGGCAGCGACGCCATCAAGTCGGCACTGCGCCTGCCACCCCGGAGGCGGAAGGCCGAGTTGAAGAAAAATCCGCCATTCTACAGGTTGTTAAGCGCGCATTCCAGGCGGTTTTTCTGGATCCAGAACAGCTATGCGAACACGAAATTCCTCGATGAAGATTTTTTCGCGCAGCGCGTGGCCGACCTGCTTGGAGAAAAAAGAGATTTGAAGGCCGAGCTGTTCCGCTTGGAATCTGGCGGGGAAAAAGCGTTGGCAGAGAAAGATAAGTTGCTCAAGCAGCTAGATGCCGGCAGTTCTTTGACGGAGTTGCTGCGGATCGTAGAGCAGTTTGCCCTTTGGCAGGACGCACGCAAGAAAGACAACTTGTTGGGCAATCACTACTTGATGCTTTTTCTCCGCGATTTGAGCCGCCGGCGCGGATTGGACGTCAAGGGCTGGCAGGCGCTGCGGTGCGACGAGTTTGGCGACGCTTTAGCTGGAAAAATCGATGCGACGACGATCAAGGAGCGCAGCTTGGCTTCACTGTACATTTGGAGTCCTGAGGGGTTTGAGTTATCAGTCGGCGTCTCAGCCAGGCGCTTCTTTGAAGCGTTGCAGAAGAAAGAGGGCGTGCAGGGCGAGGAACTGAAGGGCACCTGCGCCTCACCCGGTCGCGCACAAGGGAATGCATGCGTGGTATTGACGGACAAGGACGTAGAAAAGATTCAAAAAGGCAATGTACTGGTCAGCACGATGACTCGCCCGGAGCTGGTGCCTGCGATGAAGAAGGCGTGTGCGATTGTGACGGACGAGGGCGGCATCACCAGCCATGCCGCGATAATCTCGCGCGAGCTGGGCATCCCGTGCGTTATCGGGACCAAGATTGCGACTAAGGTTTTCAAGGACGGCGATTTCGTTGAAGTAAATGCCAACCACGGCGTCGTTCGCAGAATTCAAAGGGTGTCGAAATGAAAAATTGGGTCTTGTCTGATCGGAGAAACGACGCGAGCCTCTTTCCCGTGGTCTATTTCGAGAGCGGCTGCGGAGAGAATTCTTCCATGCACAAAAGCCTTGGAGTCTCGCTTGCCTCCATGGTCAACGCCTTCGAGGGTCCGGTGTGGAGCTATTACGAGGAG
>JAZDFO010000140.1:0-7558 GCA_043807785.1 Microcaldota archaeon
GGTACTGGGAACTCGGTCGAGTGTTTTCTTGCAAGAGCTTGCGCTCCTTTCGCGACAAGACTATTGCAATTGGGGGGCGAGGCACATAACCTGAAGCGCACGATAGTTTTTAAACTTAATTGCCGGACTGCCTACTAGTATGGAAAGCATGTTTTCACGTTCCGACGCTGACTGCCTGTTTGGCCCACTGGTGCACTCGCCCTGCTTGTTTGAGCAAGTGCCGCGCCTCATTTTCAGTAGGCTCCGTGGGGTCGTACTCGACCATTGTTTTCTGTGCCAGAATATCCAGGACTTGCCGGGTCTTGTCTGAAACGTTCGGCAGGCTCGTCTGCCTCAAGAGTCCTGCGGCGTCTTCATGCCTCTGCCCGGCAGACCTTTCGCCTAAATAAAAAGTGGTTACGGCGTCAACCGAAGAAATCACGCAATGAACCGCGTTCAAGCAGGCCAGATTCCAATCCCCCTCTTCCCCAGCGTGTTTCATGCCGGAATAGAACGACTCGGCCTTGCGCAGAAAACCGCGGTAATCGCGCTTGTCGACCTTCCTCGTCCTCAATTCCCTCATGGCACTCCATCCCCGTATAAGACGACGCCGTCCCTGGCTATTTCTTTCAAGAGCGCGTGGTTCTGCCTGGCTTTATCCGCCGTGTAGACCACTGGCGTGACTGGGTTTCCGCCAAAAACCGGGACGAGGTCCCGGGCAATGTCCAGCGCAGCCTTCCTGGCCTTCGCGGCGTAAGACCCGCTCTTGACCTGAATGTACAAGTCTATGTCGCTCTCCGGCGTCTCGTCACCGCGCGCCACGCTGCCGAACAACACTACTTTCTCCACTTGCCGCATATCCAGGCCTTTTACAAGCCTTCGCCGCAGCACTTCCTGCATTTCCACGCGCGCGCGGGCCAATGGCCGCAGCCACTTGACGAGAAAATGCTTCTGGTTGAGCTTCCATGACTTGGCATTGCCGACGGCAACCGACTGGGCCAAACCCTCCCGCTTTAAGTCATCCAGGGCAAAACCCGCCTGCGGCTGCGAAACCCGCGCGTGCAACGCCAGCTGCCTGCCAGTCCACTGCTTGGCCGGAAACGACAAGAGCGTGGTCAACACCCTGGCACGGACCCTGCCGCCAGCCACGTTTTCGATGACGTTGACAAAACGCATTCCAACCGCCCCCTACCGCCAACTTTTCCTTTCATATGATAGTTTTTCCTCACACTAAATAAACGTTTGCTTTTTGCGGGTTTTGTCCCGTGAGAAAAAGCCGCTCCAACCGCCCCCCTTCTATTCTTCTCGTGCGGCTTTCTCCATCCCACTGGTTTCCTCCAGCCGCTTCCTCGCCAGACTGTGGTTGTGGGCAAATTCGGTCCTTCCTATTGGAGCGGTGGGCGTTTTCGTCCGTTGGCAATCGTTTTCCAAGGCTAGGGTATCGGTTAACCCGATTTTTAACCCTTTTCTTGCCCTGCTCTCACTATCCTCATGGTTTCCTCCAAGAGTTTTTTTGCCAGAGTGCTGTGCCGTTGTCAGGGGGATAAACTTCCAGTTGATTGCCTTTCTACCAATGTAATATACCCGCCGGGGCAACATGATTGCAACGCCCGGGTTCCGGGCGGGGAATGAGTTATGAGTAGAGTGTTCGTGTTTGGCCTGTTTGCCTTGTTGTTGGCAGCAGGGGGAGTCATGGCAACCAGTTCTCCGGTGGATATGACGGCGGCAGTATACCAGATTGCGCCGTTTACGAAAGTCAACGCCGACTATTCCGTCACGATTGACGTGGCAAAGGCCCGCGCATCTGGAATTTCTGAAGCCACAATTGCGTTCGCGCAAAAGTTCGTGGCATACCAAAACGCTGAAATCAAGGCGCTAAAGAATAACAAAACCATCGCCGTCCCTCAAGATATCGAGGCGTTCTACAACCACGTTAAGGGAACTGGTGAAATCAACCGCCAAGGCCAAGGTCAAGGAGCAATCACTTCTCTAGTATGTGGAGGCGACCAACAACACCCGCACTACTGCCCTTCTCGGCCACTATCCCACATTTACCGCAACACACAAGCCGAAATGGCTTCATATCTGAGGACCGCGCAAGGATTTCACGGCACTAACTGGCCCGGATGCGGACAGGGCGGGTATACCTGTGCGAACGACTTCACGAAATGGGTGTGGGCGTACAACTGCGTATGGGGCTCCTTCCGAACGCAGGCATATACAATCCCCGACCTCGGGCACTGGACTTACTGGACTCAAACCCCTGAGCCGAACCCGGAGATATTCTCGTACCCGTGGCCGGTATGGTGGTGGGGAACCTACGTCCAATGGTGGCATGGCCAGTGCTAGATAATGGCATTGGGTGACAACAATGGAATGCAAGAAAATCCTTTTTGTTTTTTTTCTTCTTTTAGCTGCATTTTTTATTTACATCAACGTTCAATATTTATTCCTAGACGGCTTACGGCGTGGTTCCAACCCAAGTTCGCCGGAGGCTTACCACCGCATTCTTAGCAAGGCGCTCAATGAAAGCAACCCACGCATATGCCTCGAGCTCAATCCATCAATAGACGACTGGTGCATGCAGACGTACTACGAGCGAAAGAACGATTCAACGGTCTGCCAATACATTCCTAACGAGGGTGTCAGGCTCAACTGCCTGCAGTACTACCATTCTTCTTGATGCAAGTCCAGATATCCTTGTGATTTCTTGGGCAGTTCCCGCTATCCTCCTGGTTTCCCCCAAGGGCTTCATTGCCGGCTTTTGGTTGTGGGGTAATATCAAACCGTTTCACTTGAGCCCGCGGAGGCGTTGTGCGAGCTCTTTCTTCAATTGAAGCCAGTTCGGGCGGTGTCATGCGGGGATGAATGCGTCGGCGCCGGCGGCGTGCAGGCTAGGGTTGTTTTCGCGCAACGGCAAGCAGCCTGCCGGCATCGAGGATGGCTTGCTCGGCGTCGGCCTTGGAACAGGATTCGCCGGAATACTGGATGAGCTGGCGGGTGCGCCGGTAGGCGTCGAGTGCGTCAAGCAAATCCTGGAGTTCCCCCGTCGCCCTTGAAGAATTCCTTGACCGCAAGCACGAGGCACGCATGGCTCTTCTCGGAATACCCTTTCCGAAACAACAGCGACCTGGCGGAATGGAACATGCTCGTATATGAAAGCATGAGGCTCACGTCGTAGTAATCGGGCTTGACCAAACCGCGGGCCTTTGACAAAAACCGTTCGGCGACTTCCAGCTCTCCGGTGATCCTGTGCGGGTCGGTGCCGGCCTTGAAGACAAGGCCCTTGCGCACGCAGTCTTGGAAACTCATAACCCCGCACCCCACAGCAGAACGTGGTTGCCTTTCACCGACTCGTAGAACGGCGTCTTCTCTTCCTTCAACTTCCGCCACTCGCCGACGGAATAGGCCGTCAGGCCGACTTGCGCGGCAAAACGCGCCTCCAAGCCCCCCAGCTTTCCCTGCCCTGCCTTCCTGCGGCCGGCCGTGATGCAGAGCAGGTCTATGTCGCTTTTTTCCGTGAACTCGCCGGAAGCCCTGCTGCCGTAGAGTGCCAGCGAAACCAACGCGTTTTCCTCGGCAAACGCCTGCAAGTCAAGGCCCTTGCGCAATTCCGACAAAAACCAGGCGCGCTTGAGCGCTTTGGCCAAAAAATCATCGTTGTCCAGGAAGTAAATTGAAGCGTTGGCTACCTTCTCCTTCTCCAACAACCCCTCCGCCTCATACCACTTGCAGTACTGTTCCGCCGTCCGCGGGCTGACTCCCAACTCGCGCGCAAGCCCTTTTATGTGGATCCTGGCCGTCGGGTTCCTCAAAAAGTATTCCGCAACGGTCCAGCCGGCGAATTTCCTCCACGGCTTAAACATGATATAAAATACCATCGTATTATTTATAATACTTTCGTATGCTGTTTTGCATGGACTTGGCTGGTTGCCGGCTTGATTATGGGATGATGCCGAAACATGTCACTTGAGCCCCCTTATTCGTTGTACGAGCTCCTTCTTCAGCTGAAGCCAGTTCGGGCGGTGCGGCGCGGGGATGAAGGCGTCGGCGGCGGCAAGCTCACGCGGGTCCGCGAGCGCGGCCTTGGCGGCAACGGACGCGAAGAAAGTCCTTTCGTCGAAGGGCATGAAGCCGAAAAGCGGCTTGGAGTAGACGCGGGCGTGGGGCAGCAGCTGGCGGCGGGAAAACCGGTATTCGGTGAGGAGGCGGGACAAGTCGTAGTAGTCGCGTCCGGCGGTCCTTGCCGAAATTGCGACCATCTTCTGGGCGGCGAAGACCTCCGGCGGGAATGAATACATTGGTGGCGTGCGGACGAAGAACCCGTAGTCGTTGAGGAAAGACCGCGGCTCGAGCCTTGAGAGTGGCGTCGGCGGCGTGTGGAAAGCGAAATTGGCGTCCACGAACAAAAAATCGCGGCTGACGCCATTTTCCTCGTCGGAATAAGCGAGCTTCCAGCGGTGAAATTCTCCGAAAATCCTTGAGGGGCCGGTGGATGCAAACGCTGGAAGGGATTTCTTCAAGAATGCGGTGAAACGCCCGGGCGCAGAGCCGTATGCGAAGAAGTCGAGGTCTTCCGAGAAGCGTTTTGCCTTGAGGTGGAACTGGTTGAGCGCAGTGCCGCCGAAGAACGCGTACTGCAGGCCGGCGTCGGCGAACCCCGCGGAAAGCCCGGCCAAAGCCTCCTGTATCTTGAGCTCCTTGACGACGTACTCTGCCGGAAGTCCGGTCTGCAGCAACAAGCTCCCGGGAATTTTCATGCCAACCGCCCCATTGCAACCGAATCAAGCTGCCGGATTAAGCCCGAAGGAAGCCTGCCGCGTCCGCACCTGGCAACCCTTGCCGCCAAACGCAGGTTTGCGCTTTCCTTGAAGTAGCCGGCAAGCTCGGCATATTGCTCCTTGGAAAGCCGGTTTTGTTCAAGCAGCGCCATTGCCGAATCGAAGCCGCCCGCCCACTTCGGCCGCGAAAGGCAGTCGAAGAAAGTCTTGGCAAGAGTCGAAACGCGGATGCCGTTGATTATTTCAGTTCCGTAAAAGCCGCCGTGCAAGGCAACGAACCGCACGCGCATGCCGTTGGCGTCTGCCGTGCCGTAAGACGATTCGGTGGCGAAGGCAAGCTCGGCAGGCCGCTGGTCTGCAATGCCGTGCAGGTAAAGCGCAGTCGAGAACGCGGCGTAGGCGCCGGGGTGAAGCGATTCAACGGCACAAAATGCGCCTTTAAGGCTGGCAGTCCCGCCGGCGTAGAAAAAACCGTTTTTCAGCCTCGAAATCCTGCCTTTGGAGGAAAGCCGCGACAGCAGCTCCGACAAATACTTCGGCCGCAAGCCAGCGCCAAGCACGCGCGCGGCGGACGCAAGCGAAAAGCCGCCGCCGCTGGGGAGAAGCGCAAGCAGCCTCTGCTCGGACGGCGTCAGGAATGGGACTGCGGCTTCCATGGCAATATTGTGCCGGCGATAGTATTTAACGCTTTGCATTGAATTTGGCTTTTCCTACAAAACTGTAGGAAAACTCATAAATGACAATCGGCTGGCGGAGGGCAGTATTGAATGCACTTTGCACCGGGATCGGAGGCTCGCGATAAACTTCCAGTTGATTGCCTTTCTACCCAACAAATATTAGCCGGGGCTTGGATGTAATGATGCGGGTGGAGCAAAGTGCCTGCAATTTCGAAACGCAAGTTTGAACGGTTCGGGTGGGTGGCCTTGTACGTGTGCGCGTTCGCCGTGGGTTTTGCCTGGGGGTTTTGGGCTTGATGCCGAATCCCTTCATTTCCAACGCCCGGCGGCAGTGGAATTCCGCCGACGTCCTCGAGCGCGCGTTCTTTGCCGGCGAGGCCCGCAAGTCCTTCAAGTCCCTTCGCCGAATCGCCCTTTCCAACATTGCCTGCAGCAGCTTTGATTCGCTTGACAGCTTAATTTCCTTGCGCTTGGCGGAATACTTCTGGTCGTGTAACCGGGTGTCATATTAGTGAGGGGTTCTTAGGGGGGCCACGGGGATTCTCTTTGCCTCCATCGGTTTGCTTGCCGTGCCTCCCTTCCCCCTCGCTACATTTCTCCGGCCGAAAAGCGAAAGGGATAAATATAACCTTTTATGTTATATAACTCGATTGGTTATGGCGAAGTTGGATGAAGGAAGACAAAAATACGACCCAGCTGGATGCGGAGGGGATGCACTTCGTATTGGTCATTTGCAGGTACGACCGAGGACTGCAGGACTTCATAATAGTATATTTTGTGGAAGAAGGCGGCAAGAGGAAGGAAATCGTCAGGTACGATTGTGCGCATGGTTTTGCCCACCGGGACCTGCCGAGCCTGTCGGAGAAAGACAAACGGAGGAAAAAGAGAATGCCGGACCTGCCGCTCAAACAACAGTTTATCATGGCCAGGGATGACGTTTTAAGTAATTGGAAGAAATATTGGATGGAAAGCGAGGGAAGAGCAAAATGAATATTCCGCCGATTGAAATCAGGGTAGGGGAGTTGAAGGAAATCCAAGAGGAGTCGAAGCGCTGGATGGACCGCGGGCCGCACGGCAGGAGCGTCATGTTTTTGAATCCGAAAGGCGTGCAATCGATTTTTTCCGAACAGCGTTTGAGGTTGATTCGGGCAATTCGCGGGCACCCGGGCTTTGGCACGGTCAAGCTGGCACAGTTTCTCGGAAGAAAACAGGAGGCAATCAGCCGCGACGTATCTTTCCTCAAGGAATTCGGCGTTATCATCGACAGCCCGCAGATAATGGTGGCGGCTGTCCGGAACCAACCGTCGATTAACACCAAAGCCCCAAAGGGGACGCCGTTTTTTCTGAGCATAATCCTTTAAGGGCACGAAGCGTCGGTTGAATCTTCGGTTTAAAAACATTGCCGCCTTCAAGCATTTGCGATGCCTTATGGAAAGAGCTGATTACCTTTCGAGGAGGCCTGATGCTAATTCCATTATCGCTTAGAGCCTTCCGTCCCGCACCTTGAGTTGCGGCGTTGGAAAAGCTTTTTCCGGGTGTAGTTTCATGCCGTACGACCAGAAATCCATTGAATCCGAAGTCCTTGCCCACTGGGAGGCCAAGAAAATCCCGCAGCGTTTAGCCGAGCAGCGCAAGAAAGCCAAGCCGTTTTTTCTCCTCGACGGCCCGCCCTATGCAAACGCGTTGCCGCACGTCGGCCACGTGAAGACCACGACTGTAAAAGACATTTGGAGCCGCTACTGGCAAATGAACGGCAAGACCGCGTACTTCCAGGCCGGTTTCGACTGCCACGGCCTGCCGACCGAAGTCATGGTCGAAAAGGAGCTGGGAATCAAGAGCAAGAAAGACATTGAATCCATCGGAATCGAGAAGTTCGACGCCGCGTGCCTGGCGAAAGTCACGAACACGGAAAAGGCATGGATGGAATACTACCGCATCCTCGGCGCGTGGCGCTATTACGCCGAGCCGTACTTTACCTACAAGGACTATTACATCGAGAGCGGCTGGTGGACCGTCAAGCAATTCCACGAAAAAGGCCTGCTTTCCCCCGGCGAACGCGCGGTTTACTGGTGCCCGCACTGCGAGACGAGCCTTTCCGGCTACGAAGTCAGCGACAGCTAC
>JAZDFO010000141.1:0-2191 GCA_043807785.1 Microcaldota archaeon
TGCCACGCGGCGATCGTCAGCAGAGAGCTTGGGATTCCGTGCGTAGTTGGCACCAAGGTCGCAACCGAGGTCTTCAAGGACGGCGAGCTGGTGGAAGTCGACGCCGACGCAGGCGTGGTAAGGAAGGTGGGTTGATGCAAGACAAACCAAAATTCTACGATTATTTCGCGGAAGCGACTCCTGCGCTGGTTTCTCCTACCTTAGAGCCGTTCGGAAAGCGCATGGAGGAATACTGGGGCGCGTGCGTTTCCCTTCAGGTCCTCTCACTTTCGGGAATGCAGGCAAGGTATTGCATCCCCCGGGAACAGACTCTCAAGTCCGGCGCGCACTTGGTCAACCGGCTGCTAAAAGAAAAGGGGCTGTTCGCAAGGGCCGTGGCGGATTTCACGGCTGAATTCAAGAGACTGAAAGGAATATTCGGGGAAATCGAAAAAACCGATTTGGAGATGGCAACTGAATCCGCGCTGTTCTCCTTGGAGCGGCGGCTCAACGACGCGTACACGGCCTGCTACGTGCCGGGCTACCTTATGGAGCCGGCGTACTTCTACCTCGAGCACGCCGTCCGCGACAGGCTTGGCGAGCTGCTGAAGAAAAAGGGCTTGGAGAAGGAATATTCCCGTTATTTCGTCGAATTGACGCCCATCGACGGCGAGTCGTTCCATGTGACCGAGGACAAGGACCTGCTGGAAATACTCGCTCTGGCGCAAAAGGACAAGGCCGCGCTGGAATTGTTTGAAGGCTCAATTGAAAAGATTGCGGCGGGGCTGGAGAAGTTCCCCGAAATCAAGTCGTGGTTGAAGGCGCACGCCCGCAGGTTTTTCTGGATGAACAACAGCTACGCCGTGACAAGCGAACTCGGCGAGAAGTATTTCATCGAGCAGCTGAAGGAAAAGCTCGCGGCCAAGACTGGCGCGGGGGCAGCCCTCCGGGAATACGCTGAAAAGGAACGCAAGCGCCAACAGGCCAGGGAAAAGGCCTTGGCGGAGCTCGGAGTGCCAAAGGACTTCGAGGAACTGCTCTCGCTGGTTGGCAAGGTGGCGTACTTCCAGGACTACAGAAAGACGAGCATGCTGGCTGCCGTGCACTATTCGCACAAGCTGATTGCACGGCTGGCCGGGATTTTCCGCATCCCCCTTTCCGACCTGCTCTACGCGCTCCCCCGCGAAATCGACGGAAAGCACCTGCGCTCGAAAGGCTTCGCCAAGGAACTGCACTTGCGCAAACGGCGTTGCCTCATCGTATACGGCTACGACGACTGGCAAATCTATTCCGGCGAACAAGCCGCGGCCAAAGAAAAGGAATTGCTCGGAGAAAGCCGGGAGAAGGTAAGCGCGTCTGCGAGCGTCATGGGCACCTGCGCCTCCACCGGGTACGCCGTCGGCCGCGCCTGCATCGTCTTGACGACCGCAGACATTTCCAAGGTGCGCAAGGGCGACGTGCTCGTTGCGCGCTCGACGCGGCCGGACATGGTTCCTGCCATGAAGAAAGCGTGCGCAATAGTGACGGATGAAGGCGGGATTACCAGCCATGCGGCAATTGTCAGCCGCGAACTGGGCGTGCCTTGCATCATCGCCACCAAGGTGGGCACGAAAGTGTTCAAGGACGGCGACCTTTTGGAAGTCAGGGCAAACCACGGGGTAGTGAACAAGCTGGAGGGATGAAAAATGAATCTTGAAGAAAAAATCAATGTTTTGCTAAAATTGGACGCGCCCATGGCAGCGGGTTTGGCGGGCGCGAAGAAGGCCGCGCTCTACGACTTCAACGGCACGCTTGCATCCGACCTGCGCGGCTCGGGCATGGAAAACTACGGGCTTGCACTGCGGCGCCAGCTCTCCGTGATTGAAAAAATCGACGGCGACAGAATTTCGGGGGCGTTTGCAAAGCACGGCATCAAGATGCAGGGAAGCATTATTGGCAAGGCGGTGGCGCAATCCGTTTGGGAGCTGGCGTGCGAGCCGCCGAGGGGCACCAAGGCGCGCGACGTGTATTACGACCTTCTGGAACTGTGGGTGCGCCGGGGCACTGCAGGGGTTACGGTGTTTCCGGAGGTATGGAGCAAAGGCAACGCCATTGACCGCGACCGCCGGGAAGGGCTTGAAATCATTTCGCTCTCCCGCGGCCCCCAGGGCATGCTGGAAGTGATACTGCAGGTGAGCAAGCTGGACTCCGTCGTCGGCAAAATCTATTCCAC
>JAZDFO010000142.1:0-4635 GCA_043807785.1 Microcaldota archaeon
GCCGAAAATCTCGAGTTTCGTGCTCGCCGACAACGATTTCGCCGTCGACTGCGCGGCAGACTTCCTTCGCTGCAAGGGGCTCAATCCGCTGGTTGTCAAGAACGTCAGCGGCGAGGCCAGGATCGTGGGCCGCAACCTCGCTTCATTGGTCAACGACGGCGTCTGCTTCGTCGCAGGAGGCGAAACGACAGTGACCGTCAAAGGCAGCGGCACTGGAGGCCGCAACCAGGAGCTGGCGCTCAGCGCGGCAATGCAGCTGTGGCGCGGCGTGCTCTTGTCTGCAGGCACCGACGGCATCGACGGCAATTCCGACGCCGCCGGGGCTATTGTGGACTCGCAGACCACAAGGGAGGGTTCGGGCCTGGAGATGCGCGCGAAAGAGTATTTGGCCCGCAACGACTCCAACTCGTTTTTTGCCATGCTCGGCGTCGGGCTTGTAAAGACGGGGCCGACGGGGACCAATGTCTGCGACTTAATAATCGGAATCCCGTAATATTTTATGGGCTTATTTCGGTAAATGATGGTTTGTCATGCCGGGCCATGTTTTTAGGAGGTAGTTCCAAAATGCTTAGAGTTGTGTTCCTTGGAAGTTCGGCAGCGGTGCCTTCGCCGGGCCGCGTGCCGTCGTGCTTTGCGGTCAAGACCGGTTCGACGTTCCTTTTCGACTGCGCCGAGGGCGTTCAGCGGCAGATGATGAAGTACACCATCAGCTACGCCAAGGTCGACAACATCTTCCTCTCGCATTTGCACGCCGACCACGTCATAGGCGTCGCCGGGCTGACCCAGACGCTCAACATCTCCGAGCGGACCGAGCCGCTTCATTTCTACGGCCCGAAGGGGACAAAGGAATTCCTGGAAGGCCTTTTCTCGCTGCGGCCTTTCCGCTTCAAATACCCTTTCGATGTGACCGAGGTTTCTACTGCCAGGAAAGTCTTCGCCGACAAGCTCGTGACGGTCAGCGCGTTTCCCGTCAAGCACAACACTGCGGCCCTGGGCTACATCCTGCAAGAGCAGCCGCTGCACAAGTTCTACGAGGACAAGGCGCGCTCGATGGGCATCAAAGGCAGGCTGTTTTCCGAAATAACCGAGAAGGGCGCGGTTACCGTCGGCGGCAGGAAAATCCTCCTCGAAGACGTGACTTTCGTCAAGGAGGGCAGGAAAATCGTCTACAGCGGCGACACCATGCCGTGCGCTGCGCTCACGCGGGCGGCAAAGGGCGCCGACCTGCTCATCCACGACAGCACTTTTTCGGACAAGGAAAAGGAGGTCTGCGCCGCGAAATTCCATTCCACTGCCAAGCAGGCGGCACAGCTTGCCAAAAAGGCTGGCGCGAAAAAGCTCGTCATCACTCACTTCAGCAACAGGTATGCCGACGTCACTCCATTGATTGAGGAAGCGAGGAAAGTATTCCCGGAGACCGACGCCGCGCAGGAGGGCAAGGAGCTGCTGGTATAGGCTGATTAAATTCCCGCGGTGCTTGGCTGGACCCTGTTGGCAGCTGCTGTCCGGACGCCTTATACGACGGCCTTCTTTTTCTCGGAGCGTATTTCGTCCTCCATTTCCTTGAGCCAGCGGAACTTCATGAACTCCTTGCGGAAGTCAAGCAGGCCGAAGAGGATGAACAGCGCGCCGACGATTTCCACGATGTTCGAGACCTGGTAAATCGGCTGGCCGGAAATTGCCTCGTAAAGCTGCACGCCCTTGTGCGCCGAGAAGAGCATTAGCCCGCCGCTGATCATCTTGAGGTGGCGCGCCAGGCTGCTTTCGCGGAAGAACAGGTAGGTCCTCGCCGCGTATAGCGTGAGCATCCCGAAGAACACGAAACTGAGGACTGCAAACCACGCGTCGAAGCCCATTTCGCCAGACATGCCAAAATCCCCCCGAAACCCCTTAATTCAACCCCGTTTTAAACCTTTGCGTTATGTGGCTCCGCTGCATGCCGCGGGCATAACGGCAGTTTTTATAAACATCCCGTGCGTCAATATTCCGCTATTATCCATGGCAGTCAAAAGCATCAAGGCAAGCGCGCAATCGGTGGCCTCCAGCAAGGAGCTGCGCTTTGGCGGCACGGTCTACAACATCACCACTTCGACCGGCAATTACTTCGCCAACGGCGTGCTGGTGCACAACAGCGGAGGCCTGGGCACGCCGCCTCACCTGCGCATCGAGGCCGGCGCGATACACCGCGCGCACCGCGGAGTGCTTTTCATGGACGAGGTTTCGACTCTCAAGCCAAAGGCCCAGCAGGAGCTTTTGACCGCGATACAGGAAAAGAAGCTCAGCATCACCGGCCAGAGCGAGATGTCGAGCGGCGCGCAGGTGAAAACCGAGCCCGTGCCATGCGATTTCGTCCTCATCGCCGCCGGCAACTATTCGGACGTGCTGAAAATGCACCCGGCGCTGCGCTCGCGCATCCGCGGCTACGGCTACGAGGTCTACATGGACGAGACGATGGAGGACAACCTGGAAAACCAGCTCAAGCTCGTGCAGTTCATCGCGCAGGAGGTTACCAAGGACGCCAAGATTCCGCACTTCGATTCCAGCGCGATACAGGAAGTCATTTACGAGGCCCGCAAGCGGGCAGGCAGGAAAAACCGCCTTACCCTCAAGCTCCGCGAGTTGGGTGGCCTCATCCGCGCCGCAGGCGACATCGCGCGCGAGAACAAGGCGGATTTGGTGACCTCCGAGCACGTGTTCATGGCCAAGCGCGTCGCGCGCACGCTCGAGCAGCAGATGGCGCAGCAGTTCATCGACGTCAAGAAGGACTACCGCGTTTTCGTGAACAAGGGCTACCAGATCGGGCGCGTCAACGGCCTGGCGGTCATGGGCGATTCCGGCATCCTGTTGCCCATCGTCGCCGAAGTCGCACCGTCCTCAAGCAAGTCGGAAGGGCGCATCATCGCCACCGGCAAGCTCGGCGACATCGCCCAGGAGGCCGTCGAGAACGTTTCCGCGCTCCTCAAAAAGCACATTGGCACGGATGTGTCCACCTTCGACATCCACGTCCAGTTCCTGCAGACCTACGAAGGCGTGGAAGGCGACAGCGCCAGCATTTCCGTCGCAACCGCCGTGCTTTCCGCGCTCGAGGAAGTGCCCGTCGACCAGGGCGTTGCGATGACCGGCTCTCTCTCCGTGCGCGGGGAAGTCCTGCCCGTCGGCGGCGTGACGCAGAAAATCGAGGCCGCCCTTGAGGCCGGCATGCGCACGGCAATCGTCCCGGCATCCAACATCGGCGACATTGTCTTGGACAAGGACCAGAAGGGAAAGATTGAAATAGTCGCGGCATCACATTGGCACGATGTCCTGGCCTGCGCGCTAAAGCCCGGGAAGGCGAAAACCAGCGTGGTTTCGAAAATCCAGCGCGAGTTCGGCGGCGGCGAAAACGATTAACCCGAGGTGTTTTACTTGGCTAGAGGAAAGGAACGGCTCATCCCGTGCGGAAAATGCGGCAGGCTCACGCGAAAGGACAAGGCCGTCTGCATCGAAAAGGTAATGCTCACAAACCCGATAGAGCGAAAGGACGTCTACGACGACCAGTACCAGCCGCGCATCACGCGCGAAGTGTGCTACTGCATCTCGTGCGGCAAGCACTTGCGCATCTTCGACAAGAAGCGCGAGCAGGAGGCGCGCGACCGCGAGCGCGCCGAAAACGCGCCCATGAGGCAGATAACGCAGCGCTTCAACGAGGCCACGGGCGTGCACACGGTGCGCAGCCACGGCCAGCCCAAGTACGATTAAGTTCGCTTGCCTTTTTCCACAGGCTCGGGTTCGCCGACGATGAAGTCCTTGTACTTGTAGAACAGGCATATGATGGCCGCCAGGGCAACGAGTGCGACAACGAACTTGATTTCGGTTGTCTGCTTCCAGGCGAAGCCAATTACTCCGGATATCAGCAATTGTGAACCTGCCAAGCCGAGAGCAAATCCAGTGTCTTCCATTCGGTCTCGAAGCTGCGTGAGAAGCACTATTCCCAGTATGCCTAGAGCGATGAAGACGTAGCATTTCAGGTCGTCTACTTTTTCGAAAATTGGGCTGTTACGCCAGTATGAACTTGAGTCCTGGTTTTCAAACGCGAGCCGTTCCCCTGTTGGAAGCATATTCTTGGCGGCAAGGGTAGCGCCGTAATTGCTTACAAGCAGGAACAGGACTGCAATTAGAAACATGAATAATAGGCGGCGAGAGCCAAACCTCTGTTTTCCGACGGGAAAGGAGATCAAAAACAAAAGGATAGCGACAGGCCACATCACCCATTCCAGATACATTCCCTCACCTGAAATCTCGTTGCCCTCCCCGTTAATAAATCCGATGCCCCTTTTGGAAATCAAATGTTGCGACTGCAGGGGGATTCCGCACGTTTTATAACTTTGTCGCGCCAAGAATCTTCGAAAGGGCCCGTAGTCGAATGGTAAGACGCCAGTCTCACAGGACCTCTCTTTAGAAAAGAGAGCTCCACCAGAGAAATCGGTGGACAAGTCCGGGAAGACACTGGAGATTCGGAGTCCGATTCTCCGCGGGCCCACTTCAGTTTTTCTGATTTTAGTTTCCGAAACCATTAAATAGCGGTTTCGCTATCTATTTCACTATGAAAACGACTATCGAACTGGTTGGATACCCTGAGCTCGTGCTAGAGCGCGC
>JAZDFO010000143.1:0-6119 GCA_043807785.1 Microcaldota archaeon
TGCGGCGGCGGAACGCCGTACTGCGTCGAAGGCAAGTGCCAGGCCACGCCAGCGAACCAGTCGAACAACTCGTGCACCGACACCGACGGGGGCCAGAACTACGGGGTGCAGGGAACCGCCTACGGATGGTACAATGGAGCCCCGTATTCAAGCACAGACTACTGCACGTTCAGCGTGACATTGACCGAATATTGGTGCAGCGGCACCACCAAGATGGGCTCCTGGGTCAACTGCGGCGGAGGAACGCCGTACTGCATCAATGGCGCATGCCTTGCCGGGAATGTGACTCCCTCGCCAAGCCCAAGCCCCTCGCCACAGCCCCTGCCCAACCTCATAACATATATCGGCTTTAGCAACAGCAACCCAACCATAGGCCAAAGCGTAACAGTATACGTGAATACGACGAACTACGGCGGAGGGCAGAGCGGTCCGAGCCACACTTCATCCCACGTTTCAAGCGAATGGGAACCACACGTATTTGCAATACCATCGCTTTCCCCGTGGGGAGGCTCGCAGATGAACAGCTACTCGTTCACCTGCCCCTACCAAGGATGGTTCAACTTCAACGCGAGCGCAGACGCCTGGTACGAGGTCATTGAGTCCAACGAATACGACAACGCAGCGTATGCCGAAGTATACTGCGCGCCTGCAGTGCCATCGCCGGTAATCTCGAGCGTCTTTGCCGCCAACGTCACGGCCACCACCGCAAAAATATACTGGCTTACCGACGTTTCCTCCGACAGCCGCGTCGAATACGGCCTGGTGAGCGGAAACTATTCCAACGCAGCCGGCTCGCCGCTTAACACGACATACCACATTATCTCGCTTTCCGGGCTCACGCCAGGCTTGACGAAATACTTTTACCGAGTGAGGAGCTGCGCACCGGCAGGCAACTGCGCCTACAGCGGAGAATATTCCTTCAAAACCACGCGGTTGGGCATACCGGCTCCGCAACTGGGCCTCGCAATCGCGCTCCGGAGCGGGCTTGCCGAAGAGCTTGCGCAGCTTCCCGCCGAATCGTTGCCTGAAGGCCAGCAATTAGCCGCGGCGGCAGGCGCGGTGGACCTAAGCTCGCCAAGCGCGCCGGGCACGCTGCAATCCCTTCGGATGGCGGTCGCTGACTTGAAGCAGAGGCTCGCTGCCAACAAGCTCACTACCACCGCGGTCCTGATTGGCGCCGCCGCGATGGCAAGCGCGTGGTTTTTCTACGACAAGCGCAAGGCGAAAATCAGGGCGCGCGCCAAGAACAGGAAATAAGCACGGGGCTTCTTTCCATTTTTTTGGCAACTGCCAGCGCTAGCTTGGTGCTTGCGGGGGCTTGCCTGCGGCGCGCTTTTTGACGGCAGGCTTCTTTATCGCAGCCGGCTTTCTGGCCTTGACGGGCTTGGCAGATGGCGCGGCAGAGGCCAAGGGCGGTTTTGCCGCGGCAGAATTGGATTCGGCGGATGGCTTAATTGCAACCGGAGGCTTGACGGCAATGGCGGCATTCGGTAGCGACGCTTTTTCTGCATTTCCCGTGCCTTGCGCTTCCTGCTGCGGCTCTTTTTTCGCCCACCCTGCTTTCGACGGGCACGCTGGCAAAAGGCACATTTCGAACGGCTTGCGGCCCTTGCGGAACACGCGCACCTGGGGCGTATTGCACTGCGGGCACTGCGAATTCTTTGGGACGACTTTTGCCATGCGGGGGAGAGGAAAAGTGTTCTTGCACGCGGGATACTTGTTGCAGGCCGCGAAGTAGCCGAACTTTGATTTCTTGATGACGATTTTGCCTTCCGCGCACTTGTCGCACTTGCCCAGCACGTCTTCATGCCGCTGGAATGTCGTCAGCCCCGCTGCAAGCGCCTTGCCGACAACTTCTTCCTTGAGCTTGAAGCCTTCAAGTATCTTGGAGAGGGCGCTTTTGCCTTCGCTTATGACCTGCTGCTTGCCGTATTTGCCTTCTACGATGGAATCCATTTCCTCCTCGAACTGGCGCGTGAGCTTTTCGTCCATGATTTCAGGCACGTTCTTTGCAAGCGCGTCGTAAACGGACAGGCCAAACGAGGTGACCTTGATGCTCTTCTTGTCGGAAAGGTAGCTGCGCGAATAAAGGGTGTCGATTATTGCCGAGCGCGTGCTTTTCGTGCCCAGGTTTTCGCGCTCGAGTTCGCGCACGATGCTTGCGGGCGTGAAGCGCTTGGGCGGCTGCGTCATTTTCTCGCGGCGCTCGACCTTCTCGATTTTCACCGTCTCGCCATGCGAAAACGGCGGCAGCTGGATTTCCTCAAGGTGGACGTACGGCCCGTAGAACACAAACCAGCCCTTTTCCAGCGTGCGCGTGCCTTCGGCAACATAGGCGTGCTTGCCGGCGAGCGCCATGCGCACTTTCATGCTCTCGCGCGTGGCATCGGGGGCGAAGCAGGACAGGAAGCGGCGGACGATGAGGTCGTAGAGGTTTTCATCCTCGGGAGAAAGCTTAGCGGGCTTCTGGCCGGTGGGATAGACGGCAACGTGCGCGCTGTCTTCCTTTGCGCCCTCCTTGGGGACAAAGCGCTTTGCGGACACGAGCTCGTTTGCCAGAACAGAATACGGCGCTTGGGCCGCGATTTGGCGGATGACCTTTTGCAGGTTGAGCTTTTCGGGAAGCTTCTGCGAGGAAGTGCGCGGGTAGGTGATGAGCGCCTGCTCGTAGAGGCTCTGGGCCAGCTCGAGCGTCCTTGAAGGCGTGAAGCCGAAGTTCTTATACGCTTCAACCTGCAACGTCGTCAAGTCGAACGGCGGGCCGGGAGGCTGCTTGAACTGGCGCACGTCCACGGACGAAATTTCGCCAGTCTTGCACGCCTTGCTTTCCTCGAACACTAACTTTGACTCGGCCTCGTCGAAGAAGCGTTCCTTCTCGTGGATGAATTCAGTTCCCTTGGCGTAAGCCGCAAGCTGCCAGTACGGCACGCCGACGAAGGCGGCAATCTCCTTTTCGCGCCGCGCAAGGATTGCAAGCGAGGGCCCCTGCACGCGGCCGATGCTCATTACCTTGAACTTGCCTGCCGCCCGCAGAGCAGACATGAGCGCGCGGCTGGCGTTGATGCCCCAAAACCAGTCCAGCGTGTGGCGCGCCTCGCCGGCGTCAATGGACAGCTGATCCAGCTCGCCGCGCGAGTCGAACGCGGACTGCAGCTCGTCTTCGGTAAGCGACGAGAAAAGCATGCGCTTTGCAGGAATGCCCTTGCACGCGAACCGAATGACATTACCCCCAATAACGGAGCCTTCAGTGTCATAGTCGCAGGCGTTGACGGCCTCGTCGGCGGACTTTGCGAGCTTCTTGATGGAGTCGAGGTATTTCTTCGTGTACGCGCTGGAGGAGCCTTCCTTGCTTGACTCGACCCACTCGATGTCGAAGACGGGGTAGCCGCTTGTCTTCTCCTTCTGCGCAAGAGTATAGACGTGGCCGACTACTGGCGCCACCAGCACACGGTCCTTGCCGCGCTCGAGCTCGTAATAGCTCACCCCGGCCCCGGCGGACTTCTGCCTGGCAGACTTACAGAGCGCTGCTGCAAGCTTTTCGGCCACGCGCGGCTTTTCGGTAATGACGAGAATCGTTGCCATGTAAAAACCAAAGGGTTACAAGTGCCCGCGAACTTGTATATAAATCCCTTGGCTGCGCGTTGGCGAAATTCGGACTGACGGGTTTTATTCCTTTGCCAGACTAATGCAGGCATGGCAAAAGCGCTTCTCCCACACCTGAGTTTCTCACAAACGCGGGGAATGCCCTACCATCTCATCGTGCCATTGCCAAAGGGAATAACCAACCAGGACAAATACGTGTATTTAGGGGTCCTGCAGGGGCTAATTGGAAAAGAATTCACAAGGCTCAGGCGCAATGGAGAAATTCCGGCAGTGACGCCAGAAATATTCAATGGGAAAAAAGGATTCGACGACGCCGCCATTCAAACTAAATTGAATCAACTGAACACGCTGGAAGCGCGCACCCTTCAACGCCGGCTTGTTGGCATCTTGCACGGGAACGAAACATACGGGGAGCTGCATAGGAAATACGTGCTCGACCGCGAAATTGATTTAGCTCAGCACGAAAAGGAAAGCACCAACATCGTGCCGTTCAAAATCACGGTCTTCGGCACCAAGGCTGGAACGGTTCGCCTTGGCACGGCGTTCCCACCGGGCTGCACGCCAAGGCACATTGGCCTAATCACTTACGGGTTTACAAAGGCGGTTGCAGATACGCTTAGGCAACACGGATATAAATTGCCGCAATCGGTGGACAATCTCGTTGAAAAAAAAGTGGTAAGGCTCAAGCGCCGCCCGGGGGTAATTAGGGGGATTTCAATCAGTCTTCCGGAAAAGCTTCAGACCCTGCCGATAGCCCTAAGCCAACTCAAGAGGCGCCCGCCAAAAGGCTTAACTGATAAATACCGTCAGAAACGCGAAGAATGGACGGAAATCGCCAGCACTGCATACGGCGTAGTTCATGAAGCCGACTACAGGTTCAAATCTACCCTCCCAATTGAAAGGCTGAAAATGGAAATCCAGGGCGGCTAGCGCAGCAGCGTGTACTTGCTCAAGAACGCCTGTGACTTGAGGACTTCCAGGAAAGGCAGAAGGATTGCCGCATTGACGAGCACTGCGAGGTAGCGCGCGGGCCGGAAGTCCGGGAACTGCAGGAACAAATAAGTGGTAAAAAGCAGCAATACAGTAGCGGTCGCAAGGTAGAGCAGCACGTACGGCAGCTTGTAGATTAGGGTGGAGATGCTGCGCTTGATTGCCGCGCCCACGCTTAAGTCTTCAATCACAAGTGCCTGGGGCGCGAATAGAGTGGCAAGCGCCAACACAAGCGAGACAAGCGTGCCAAGCGTGGCGGCCAGCCCCAAGTCGTAGAGCAGGAGGTTTGCAACCAGCGAGGCGACGAACACGAACAGGAAGATGGTGAACAGCTCCAAAGTGTGCGCCTCGATTTTCTCCTGCTCATAGTGCGTGAGCTTGGAAATCGTGCGCTGGCTCTTGACTACAAGGTTGATGCCGACGAGCGCAAACGAGAACAAAAGCAGGGAAAGCAGGTACGCGCCGACGATGAACGCCGCCTCGAGGGGGGAAAGGTCGGAGCGGATGCTGCCGTAGCGCAGGAAAATGCCTCCAAGCGCGACGAAGTTGGGCATCAGCACGGAAAGCGGGAAAATCAGCGCGAAAGGGAAGGTGAAAAACGACAGCATCTTGAGGTTGCGCGCGTACGAGTGAACGGATTGCCCCAGAACTTCAGTAAAGCCCATCTTGTTCCCCAGAGTGCTTTACCGCCAGGCGGGCTTAAAAATATTGTGATGGGCGCCGCGAAAATGCCGGCAGCACAAAAACGCCTCCAAGGCAAGCGGTAAAAAAGGATTGCCTGCAAAACGCCTCAATGAAACTCGTAATCACCGGAACCCCGGCGACGGGCAAGACCACGCTGGCGCGCGAAATCTCGAAAACGACCGGCGCGCATCTAATTGAAATCACTGAGTTCGTCAAGTCCCGCAGGCTGGGAAAGAAGGACAACTCCGGCGAAATCGAGGTCGAACCCGCGGCCCTGCAAAAAGCGATCAACGCCGAGATTGCAGGAGTCAAGGATTACGTCGTCGAAGGCCACCTCGCCTGCGAAATCCGGCTGCCCGCCGACGCCGTAATCGTGCTGCGATGCGACCCGCTCAAGTTGCGCGCGCGCTACCGCAAGAGAGGATATTCTGCGGCAAAGGCGAAGGAAAACCTGCTTGCGGAAGCCCTCGACTACTGCATCGTGCGCGCGGAAATCAACTACGGCAGGGGCATGGTGCTGCAACTGGACGCCACGAGGAAAAGGGACGCGGAGGAAGTGCTTGCCGCGGTGAAAAGTTGGAAGCCGGACAAGGTCGACTGGGCGCAAGACATGATGCCGGGAAAGAGCCTTGGGTTCTTGCTCAAGGGAGGGTAACTACGCCTGTAAAACGCCCGAGAATGGCATAGAAAGCCTTTAAAAAGGAAGGTGGGGAATAAGAGCAAGGTTTTACGGAGGTGAAGTTAATGCCCAAGGGCAAGAAAAAGCCGGCTGGCGACGGGACGTTCGACGAGGAAGACGAAGACTGGGAGGAAGACGAGGACTGGGAAGAAGACGAAGAGCT
>JAZDFO010000144.1:0-3993 GCA_043807785.1 Microcaldota archaeon
GTGCGCCTATGAATGGCTGATGGATATCACCAAAGAATCCATCGACCGCAGGATCATCAAGAGAATCAAGGACAAAACCTATCACGGGCAGGAACTCGTCCCGCGGCCGCGCCGCCTTGCTCTGATGAATCTCTTCCTTCATGGACTGGAAACTTTCATCTATCTCGGCGATTCCATCTACGAACCCTACCGGGGCAAACTGCACAGTTGCATCCTCACCAATCCGCCCTTCGGTACAAAAGGCGCCACCCAGGCGCCGGATCGCGACGACTTCACCATCGAAACGAGCAACAAGCAGCTCAACTTTGTCCAGCATTGCATGAACATCCTCAAGGACGGCGGCCGCGCCGCCATCGTCCTGCCTGACAACTGCCTTTTTGAGGACAAGGCGGGCGAGGTCTTTGAAATCCTCATGCAGGACTGCAACCTGCACACGATCCTGCGCCTTCCCCGGGGAACCTTTACGCCTTACAGCCCCGGCGTGAAAGCGAATGTCATCTTTTTCCAGAAAGGCGTCTTGCCCGGCTTGAACCTTACCTTGCGCCACTTGCCCGACAATTGCCTTTTTGAGGACAAAGCGGGCGAGGTCTTCGAAATCCTCATGCAGGACTGCAACCTGCACACGATCCTGCGCCTTCCCCGAGGAACCTTTACGCCTTACAGCCCCGGCGTGAAGGCGAATGTCATCTTTTTCCAGAAAGGTATTCCCACGGAAAACGTTTGGATCTTCGACGCCCGTTCCAATGTACCCGGCATTACCAAAAAAGAACGGCCGCTGACGCCCAACCACTTTGAGGAGTTCGGGAAATGCTACGGCACCGATCCCAACGGCCGGAGCGAACGTAAAGACCTTGGGGAGACCGGCCGCTTTCGAAAATTTCACATCAGTGAAATCAAGGAACGAAATTTCAAACTTGATATTACCTGGCTCAAGGACGAATCCCTTGAAGACGCCAACGACCTGCCGGAGCCGCAGGACCTTGCCGCCGAGGCGATAACAGAATTGGAAGCAGTGGTGGATGAGCTGAAAGACATTATCGCACTTATGGAAAATGAGGAAGGCGTAGAGAAATGACCGACCAGCTTCCGCAAGTGTGGACGACAACGCAAATCAGCGAGCTCTGCAACGTACTAAAGGAGAAGGGAAGCGAATCTGTCACACCCTATCTTGAAATCAGCAACGTCAGCATCGTTTCTAAGGACTATACGTTGACCGAGAAACCTTCAGTCAAAGGTTGCCGACTCGCAAAGCGGCACGACGTTTTGGTTTCGAAAGTTAGGCCGACCCGCGGAGCCATCACCTATGTTCGTGAGGAAGATCTTCATGTTTCGTCGGCTTTCACCGTACTGCGAAATAAGGGGGCAATGGCTGAAAAATATCTCTGGATGTTTCTCGCTTGGAACCATAAATACCTCAATCACCTCGGCGAGAATTGCACTGGTACTATGTATCCGACGACTTCGGATGAAGTGGTTGTTGACTTTGAAGTCCCGCTCGCGCCGCTTAATGAACAACGCCGTATTGTCGCCAAACTGGATAAGCTCCTTGCCAAGGTGGAAGCCTGTCAGGAACGGCTGAATAAAATCCCAGCCCTCCTCAAACGCTTCCGTCAATCCGTCCTCGCCGCCGCCTGCTCCGGCCGCATTACTGCTGACTGGAGAGATCAGAACAAATATGCAGTTGACGTCAACTATACCCAAGAAGCCTTATCTGATTTCCCACTGTTACCTGATACTTGGTTTTGGCAACCATTAGCAACTGTATGCGAAAAGGTTGTTGATTGTCCGCACTCGACACCTAAATGGACTAACTCAGGTCGTCTCTGTGTGAGAACTACAAATTTCAAACCTGGGTTACTCGATCTGACCGAGGTCCGTTACGTATCCGACGAGACATTCATGGAGCGCATTCTTCGTGTTAAGCCACAGCCTGGAGATGTCCTATACAGCCGGGAAGGTGGTATTTTGGGTATCGCTTGTATGATCCCCAAAGAAGTCGAGTTATGTCTCGGGCAAAGAATGATGTTGTTAAGAACTCACCCAAGCTTCTCAGGTATGCTGCTGATGCATTGGCTTAACAGCCGAACAATTCAATACCGAGTTCAAGAATTAATTGGTGGCAGTGCGTCACCGCACTTGAATGTCAAGGACATTAAGAATTTCCCGACACCGGTTCCTCCGATTGCCGAACAACACGAGATCGTCCGTCGTATCGGAGCCCTCTTTAAAATTGCCGACCAGATTGAAGAGCGTTATCAGAAGGCAAAGGCGCACATTGACAAACTCATCCAGTCCATCCTTGCCAAAGCCTTCCGCGGCGAACTCGTCCCCCAAGACCAAAACGACGAACCCGCTTCCGCCTTGATAGAACGCATTCGCAAAGTGCCGCTTGAACGGAGGAGCCTTAAGGCATAATGGATATGCCCATGAATTTAGCAGACATTGTAAAAGAAGCGAAGAAATACGAAGCTAAATTACTATCGCAAGTTACAAGCAAGGTTACAGGCATGTTCGTTGAATTCTTGAGGAGCATCGACTACAACAATATCGGCTCAAGCACACCCAATATATCCATTATTCAAGTAGTGGAACATGAACATTTAAACCTTCTATATTCTGGTCCCGGATTTTATGTAATAGCAACTGACTTTAAGCATGACGAAAATGGATGCATTTTTCCGATCCATGAGAAATTCAAAGCTATCTATCGAGGACATTCCGGGACTTTGAAGCGCAGAATTGAAAGCCACCTCTTCAACGAAACATATAATGCTGGCTACGAAAAAAGAAAAGAAGGCGGGAAGTCTTCTGAAATGCCTTTCACTGCGTGCATGAAAATAGAAAATGGAATCAATGGCATTAATGTGGACAAATCACCATATTCAGACTTTAAATGGTACGTTATTCAACATAAGATGCCAGGCAGCAGTGAGCTAATAAGGAAACAAGTAGAGGCGGCATTTGACGATGTTTTTAACAAACCTCTTGCTAACAGGGATCGTTAACCGTTACGGTTATGCTACTTGAAGAGTGAGTTATGAGCCAGTTCGCACACTATATCGGCATCGACTACTCGGGTGCCGAAACCCCTGAGGCCAGCCTGCCAGGACTCCGCATTTACATCACCGGTAAAGACGGCACACCTCGCGAAGTAAAACCGCCACCGAGCCCCCGCAAATACTGGACGAGGCGCGGACTGGCCGAGTGGCTGACGACAACCCTTCGAGAAACTCCGAGAACCATCGTCGGCATCGATCACGGCTTTTCATTCCCCATTTCCTACTTCGCTAAATATAAAATCAAACCGGATTGGGATACATTCCTCGACGACTTCTGCAATCACTGGCCAACGGACGCACCGCATACTTACGTGGACTTCATCCGCGATGGCCTCCGCGGGAAGGGATCGGAACGGCAAGGCAACAGCAGATGGCTGCGCATCACCGAGACGCATGCACCGGGCACCCAATCCGTATTCAAGTTCGACGTGCAGGGATCAGTGGCCAAGTCAACTCACGCGGGAGTACCCTGGCTTCGCCAATTGCGAAGAGAGCATGGTTCATCCCTGCATTTCTGGCCCTTTGATGGTTGGACACCCAAAAATGACCGTCATGTCGTTGCGGAGGTCTATCCGGTCCTCTGGCGTCGCCGTTATCCTGTTGAAGGCCGAACAACCGACCAGCAGGATGCCTACGCCACCTGTCGCTGGCTTCACGAGATGGACCGTCTTGATTACCTTCCCCGGTTTTTCGATCCCCCGCTTATACCCGGCGAGCGGAAAGATGCGAGCATCGAGGGATGGATTCTTGGGGTATCATGAGAGCATAAATTCTTCACAAAAAGTACATTATGTATGCTATAGTTCGCACCAGATGTGAACTATTACGCTTAGAGTATACTTATGCAAACCATATCAGGTTTAGGAAAAGAGTCTCGAAACCGGCTCGCGAAGGTTGTGCGCGATACCAAAGGGACCTTCTCGGTCAGCCAGGT
>JAZDFO010000145.1:0-2780 GCA_043807785.1 Microcaldota archaeon
GGAGACCAGCGAGGCGAGGCAAATCATCGCCGAGGCTAAGCAGCTTGAGGCGCAGGGCAAGTTCGAGCAGGCGAAATTGTTGTGGGCGAAGGCGAAGGAGAAAGTTGCCGGCCTGCTCGCAAAGGCGCGGGCGAACAAGGCGTCGTACAATTATTGGGTTGCGGGACTGGCGGCACTCGCGCTCGTCGTCGGCGCGGTGTACTATTCGTCAACCCTGCGCAAGCAAAAACCTCCCGAGTCCAAGCCGCCGGCAGACCCGTCGATTGAACCGGTTTTGCCCCGCCAGTGAACTGTGGGCTGTGGGAGAGGGGCCGCTTCATCAATACCCTTTAAATACATGCTTTTCGCTCATTAATCTTGAGTTGCGCCCCCATGTTCGAAGACCTATTCGATTCCATTAACGGCAAATGGCAGGGTTTTCTCGAGTGGTGTGAGGAAAAGGGGCTTCCGCTCAAGTCCGCGGCAGACTGGCTTGAGGAAAAAGGCGTTCCCTCCCTCCCGGTTTTCATGCTCATCCTGCTGCTTCTTGGCGGCACAATCGCATTCGTTGCCATGGGCGGCGCAAAGGCGTTCGAGCCAAAGAATTCCGACATCACCATCACCGTAATGGGCGCGGACGGCATTCCCGTCCCGGATGTAACGGTGTACCTTTCCGACCCAGATGGCGCCTACGGCATGGCCCAAAAGTCGGCAACTACGGGTTCAAGCGGGGCGGTTTCATTCGCCGGCGTCCCGATAGGAGCTTCGCTGACCGTCACCGCGCTTGATTCCTCCAGCCAGTCCCTGTTTTTCGAAAGCGGCGGGGGGTCCACGACGGTTTCCGTTGAAAAGTCGGCCAAGGACAACGAGTTTTCCCTCACCCTTGCCCCGCCGGCTTCCACCAATGCCGTTTCGCTTTCGGCATCCGTGCTCGTGCCCGACTCGGCGGAATTCTGGCTCCAGGACACCAGCGGTTTTCCGCTTTCCGACTCAAAGAAGGGCACTTCCGTCTCATTCGACGTTGCGCCCAACCAGGACTACGTCATCATCGCACAGGCCGCCGGCTACACTTCCGAGAGCAAGACCGTTTCAGTCGCCGACCGCGACGTGGCCAGTGCGGCATTTTCCCTCTCTCTCCTAAACAGCGCCGTGAACGGCAACGTCAGCGTGCGGGCCGTGGACGCGGATTCCGGCGAGGGCATCGCCAATGCTTCCGTGGACTTGTCGGATTCGGCGACCAAAAAATCGATTGCGCGCAACCTCAAGGCGGATTCGGATGGCTTCGCCCCGGTTGTTTCCGTAAAGCTCGGGACAAAGGTCATTGCCGTAGTGCGCTCAAATGGCTATCCTCCGTATTCTTCGGAAGAGACGGAAGTGGAAGCCCAGACTGTAATCGCGGCCAGCCTCAAGAAAATCCCAAAGGAAACGCTGCAGTCAATCATCGTGGCAGTCAAGGACTCTTTGGGCCGCGCGGTAATCAATCCCGTCGTCCGGCTCTACAGCCCGCGCGGGGCAATTGCCGCCGAAGAAATCCCCGAGAATGGCACCGTGGTTTTCCCCGGCCTTGATTCGGCCATCTATTCCATTACCGCCTACAAGCTAGGCTACCTTCCTGCCAAGCAACAAAACGCGCAAAAGGGCAATGCCTATGAAATCGCCCTCGAGGACGCGACGGAATCCAATTCAGCCAAGGCAAGCGTGCAGGTTTCCGACAGCGCAGGCGAACTCGTGCCCTCCGCCTCCGTGGCAATCATTTACGGCGACGGAACCCCTTCCGGAATCCCGGAGAAGTTCACTTCCGCCGATGGGACCGCGGACTTCGATGGCCTTCCACTCTTGCCAATTGGGGCGGTTGCCAGCTCGGGCGGCAGGACCGGAAAAAGCGCGCTTGCCACGCTCACCGTTGCAGGCACTGGTGAAACCGAGGGGGTAAACCTCTTGAGCGTCGAGCTAAAGCCGGCTCCCGGCAAGCTTTCCGCCAAGGTCCGCGACCACTTCTCCAACAAGACCATTGACGGCGCGAGAATCGACTTTTCGTCTTCCGGCGGCGCGTTTTCCTCCGCGGCTTCCTGCACAACCGCAAAAGGCGCGTGCACTGCGACCCTCCTTGAAGGATTTTATTCCGCAAAAGTTTCCGCCCCCGGCTATGACGAGCTGCTCTCCGCTGATTTCGAAGTCAAGCCCGGCGCCAACAACCGCCAGGAATTCGAGCTAATGCCTTCCGGAGTGGCATCCGCCTCGAAACTCGTTTTCGTGGGCGCCTTCGACCTTGACGGCAACCGCGCATTCACACTCGCCCCGTCTGCCAATTACAACCTCAAGTTCCTGTTGACCAGGCCTGCGGTATCCGTTTCAAGAATCCGCGCGCAAGTGCGCATCGGCAACGCCGACTCCTCGCTTTCAAGCGACGCTGCACAAATCACGGGCTACGAGGCCGGCACTGCCGTTGTCTCCAAAGGCGAGCAATATGCGGCCGAAGCGACTTCCCAGGCCGTGGTTGCAACGCCTTCCCCGTCCCCGGCAGCCAACTCCACTGCAGCAGGCCTGTTTTTCGCCGGCGAGGATGCCGCTTCCTCGGGCTTCAAGTACGTCGACTTTTCTTACGCGCCGTTTGAGGGAACAAAGGAAATCGTCGTGCAAATCCGCACCAAGCCCGTTGCAAAGGCAACCGTAAGCATCCAATACCGCGCGGCGTTCTTTACCTCCCGCGAGGTGCTGCGCGACCCTGCGGATGGCACGGCCTCCCCCGACGCGCTTCTCGCTTCCATGAACTCGGCTTCACTGCCCATCTCATTTTCCGG
>JAZDFO010000146.1:0-7527 GCA_043807785.1 Microcaldota archaeon
GCCGCAGCTGGAATCCACGACCTTCTGGCACTCGTCCTGTATGCAGCGCAGGTTTGCGCAGTTTGCGCCGCACGACGGCGGCTGGCACTGTTCGTCGCCGGCGCATGCCCTTCCTTCGACGGGAATGCAGCTTGCGGAATCAGGGTCGCAGTAAGTCTGGGGGTTAAGCCCCCCGCAGGAAATGTCGTCGGCGCACGGCGCGGTGCACATGCGGCTTCCGCCCAAATCCATGCAATAGCCAGAGCGGCATTCCGGCGTTGTGCCGCCTTGCGGGCAGCATTGCTCGCCGACGTCGCCGCATTGCGAGCAGGCGTTGCCGGCGCCCGCCGCACCTGCCGCACAAACCAGGCCGGCGCCGCACGAGTCTTTCGCGCAGCAGCCCTGGTTTTCTTCACCACACGGCTTGCATACGCCGAAATTGCTGCCGGCTACGGGAGTGCAGATGTTGTTGCCTGAAAGGCACGGGTTGGATGCATCGCACAGGCCTCCGGGCTTGCCGAACGGGCAGTGGTCTTTGTCGCAGGCAAGGCATTGTGCGGACCGGCGAAGGTCGCTTGCGTCGCAGTATTTGTCGAAGCCGCAGGCCGGAGTGCATGATTTCGGTATTGTGCAGTTGGTTGCCAGCGTGCAGGCGCCGAATTTTGCGGGTTCGGGGTCGGCGCAGCATACGGTTGCACCCGTGCACTCGTTTTGCGCAGAGCCGCAGAAGGTGGACGGCGTGCACGCCGCGGAGTTGCACTGAAGGCTGGGGCTGCACGCGTATTCAGGCGCAGTTGTTTCATAAGCGCAGCACTTTTGGCCAAACGCGCCGCACTGGCTGCATTCCTTGCTTGCAGGGTCGCAGGTCAGGCCGCTGGCGCACTGGCTGCCGCCGCAGCAGGTGGTGCCTTCCTTTCCGCAGTCGACGTTTCTGCACATGCCGCCCCGCGTGGAGTCTGACGAGTCACAGAATTGGTCGGCGGGGGAACACAATGGCATGCACTGTGCGGTGTTGGCTGAATCAAGCGGGCAAGTGGAACCGGCCTTGCACTCTTTGGTGCTGGCGGAAGTCTTGCAGCAGAGGTTGTCGTCGCCGCACAGGAGCGTCGCTGCTCCGCATGAAGTGGGATACTGGCACTTGCCGGATAGGCACTGGTACGGGCCGTCGCAGGAGTTGACGCGCGTTCCGTCCATTCGCGTGCTGCAGCATGCCTGGCCGAACGAGCCGCACGCGATGAGCGGGAATTCCTTGGTTTTGACCTGCGCAAAACACCACGGCACCGCAGTTGAATTGAACGAGCCGTTCAAACGCGCGTCAATTGGGTCGCGGAAGTATTTGCCGTTCTCGGTTGCGTAGGCGCGGAAGCTGACGACCGCCGAGGCGGCGTTGCCGACATTGGCGTCGGCTTTCACCCAGACCGCCAGTTCGCGCGCGCCGCGGAATCCCCACGCAAGGTCGGCCCATGCGAGGGAATACGGCGAGGATACGCTGTTGAAGTCGGCGGTGCAAAACGACGGGGAAAGCGAGTGGTTTGCGTCGTCGAGGAGTCTGGTGGAGCCGTTGGCGGACTCGGGGAACTCGGAATAGCTGAAGTTCACAATGTGCGCGACGGCGGAATTGTTGGGGCTGGCGAGCTTGATGAACGTGCCCGCGCCGTCGGTGCCGTCCGCGAAGTAGACTGCGAACTTGAGCAGGTAGTACGCGTCGGAAATGAATGACGTGACGACTGTGCCTTCGGCGTTCTCGGCCTGCTTGAATTCGATTTTGGCTATGGATGTGTCGCTGAGCAAGACCATGCTGGCGGAGTGCTCGGTGACATTGTTGGCCTTGAAGGAATTCGCGGCGACTGCGGAGTAATACGGGCGGTAGATGGACGAGGTTATTGTCAGGTTGAGCTTCTTGTCTATGCGCAGCCACAAGTCGCAGGATTCCGCGTTGACGGCGATGCACGAGTCCATTGCCGAGCCGTTGCGGAATGACTTCTCGTAATATGCGGTGGCGTTGAAGGTGGTAATGGAAGTGTTGGTCCCGAATTCCTTGGCCTTGACGCGCAACGTCGCACGCGGGTAGAGCATGGTGATGTTTGCAGTGCCTTCGCCGTCGGAGAGGTCGACGCTTGAATTGCCTTTCTGCGGCGGGCTGGATGCGCGGACCGTGAACTGGCTGCGCGCAAACCCGGCAAATGATGCCTTGCCCGAGACGGTTTTCGCATCGAATGGCGGGATGAGTTCTTGGTCGTTGTCGAAGAATGCAAGCGTCGCGGATGCCGGCGCCTTGCCGTCCTCGTCGACGACGTAGACGCTCAGGTTGGCTGTGTTTGCGTCGGTCGCCGCGGGCATCGTAATGGCCCTGGAGTCCCCGGCGCTAAACCGCAGCGTCTTTTGCGTGAGGTAGCCGGGCTTGTACGCCACGGCGTAATAAAACACGTTGGGGGCCAAGGATGCGGTCAGCGTGGAAGCGTCTTTGGCTTCCTTTACGCGCGAAAAGTTCATCGTCTCCGGGGCGTAGGATATTATTGCGAGGACTGCGGCCTTGAGCGGCTTGCCCGCGGCGTCCTTGACGGTTATCGTCGAAGAAAGGCCCGTGCCGGCAACGTCCTGCGGCGATAGAATCATCTCGACGGTGGTGGCGCGGGAGAGGGTGACGGTCCTGGATGCGGTCTTGTACCCGTCAAGCTCGGCGGAGATGCGCACTTCCGTCCCGACTTTTATCACGGTGAATTCCGCGGAGCCGATTTCGGCATTGCTTTCGGCGAGTTTTTCAGTGGTGGAGGCGTCGTAGACGGAAACGTGCGCGTTGAGCGAGTTGCCGTCGGCGTCCTTGGAGTTGACCGTCAGCCACGAGTATTCGGTCGGCTCGGTTATTGGGGGGATGACGGGGTCGACCGGGATGGACTTTAGGGTGATTTTCTTGGTGGCGGAAGTGGCGGAGAACTGTGAGCTGCGCGGCTCGTATCCTTCGGCTTTTGCGGTGACGGTAAGGCTCGATTCTGCGGGGACTGTGATTTGTGCCTTGCCTTCATCGTCGGTGGTGGCAGTGCCGGGGACTTCCGTTCCGCCTTCAACTGAATAAGTGTATTCAAGCTCGGCGTTGGCAATGGGCTGGCCTTCGAAATTATAGACGCGCACGGACATCGTTACCGAGTCGGCCTCGAGGGTGAATGACATTGCCGGCCGCGCGCCGATGGTGATGGATTGGTTGAAATCCTTGTAGCCATGCGCACTCACGGACACCGTCGCTTTCTTTCCGGAAGGAAGCGACTTGAAATCGGCTTTTCCCGCGGCAGTCAACAGCGTTTGGGAGAACTTTTCGCCCAATATCGTCACGCTGGCGCCGTCTATGGGCCCGGCCTCGTCGCCGACCATTACCGCAAGGTTGGAGGTCTTGGGCACAAGAAGCGATGATGCGGCGAATGCCGCGCCGGCAAGCAGCAGCAGGACAATGAAAGCGAATATGGGGAACGAGGGAATGCCGTTTTTCTCGATTGGCTCGACAAAGTATTTGCCAAACGGGATGCCGTGCGCTTCAAGCCACGTGGCAAAGCCGTAATAGCCGTCCTCGATGGAAATGTAAAGGTTTTTTAGCGCGCCGCCGGAATCCGGTGCCGCGGGGGCAGGGGAGTTTTGCGCCTGCAAAGGAATTGAGTCTGCCATTTCGTGCGATACCCGGATTTGCGGCAAATGCAAAGACAACTTTGCGCCTGCAAACGGATTTGCCTGCAGGCAACAACTACTAACGAACTAACGGATGGAGAGTTTATAAATTTGCCCGGTCGATGCCACGCCAGGCGCGACGGCACAAACCCGGACAAACCAAAGGATTAAAGGCATTGCATCTGCAAATCGGTTGGGGAAAACAATGCAGAACGAAATCTCAATCAACACCACCGCGCAGGTGGAAATACCAAAAGACCCGCTCGACCAGATAATCGGGCAGGACCACGTGGTGAAAATCGCCAAGCTGTGCGCGCGCCAGTCCCGCCACCTGCTGCTGGTCGGCCCGCCCGGCACGGGCAAGAGCCTCATTGCGCAAAGCGTCGCGTTCCACCTCAAAAAGCCGTCGCAGGAGGTCAGCGTCCTGCACAACCCTGAAAACCCCGAGCGCCCCGTCATTGAAGTGCGCGACGAGCGCGACATCGCCAAGGAAAAGAGCTTCCAGCGCGCGGTCGAAGGAAGGCTCTCGTCGCCGGCGCAGATCCCGGGCTTTGTCGCCGAGCGGCTTGGATTCCGCTGCCGCAAGTGCGGGAGGCTCAGCAACGCAAGCGAAATGTCGTGCCCGGGCTGCGGCCTTGACAAGAACAGCCGGGACTATTCGCCGTTCGGTGACCTGCTCTTCGAGGGGCGCAACGCTGCTCAAAACGAGCGCGTGCACACAACCCGCGTCGGCGAAGACAACAGGGAGGAGGTAATCGTCTACGAGCGCGCCGGCGAAAAAGTCCGCGTGCTCGACCAAAAGGCGCTCGAAAAGATTGACGCCCTCAAGGCCAAAAGGCCCCGAAAGGTCATTATCCCGCTTGCGCGCAAGAACTTCGTGGTCGCAACCGGCGCGAGCGAGACTGAACTGCTTGGCGACGTGCGCCACGACCCGTACGGCGGCCACCAGCAGATTGGCGTGCTGCCTTACGCGCGCGTGGTGGCCGGAGGCGTGCACGAGGCGCACGAGGGAGTGCTTTTCATCGACGAGCTTTCCGCGCTTTCGGGCCTGCAGAGGTACCTTTTCACGGCGATGCAGGAAAAGAGGTACCCGATTGTCGGCAAGAACCCGCAGAGCTCGGGCGCGAGCGTGAAAGTCGAGGACGTGCCGTGCGACTTCATGCTCGTCGCGGCAAGCAACATCAACGACCTGCACATGATACTGCCGCCGCTGCGCTCGAGGATTTCCGGCGCCGGCTACGAGGTCCTGCTCGAGACTCACATGCCCGACACGCCAGAGAACCGCGAGAAGTACATGCAGTTCATCGCGCAGGAAATCACCAAGGACGGCAAGATACCGCACGCCAGCGTCGAGGCCGCAGCGGACATCGTCGAAGAGGCGCGGAGGAGGGCGAAGCTCTACGACGACGCAAGCGACGCGCTGACCCTGCGCTTTCGCGAATTAAGCGGGGTAGTGCGCCTCTCCGGCGACATTGCGGTCAGCGAAGGCGCAACGCTTATCGAAAAGGATTTCGTCAAGACCGCAATACACCGCAGCCGCAACATCGAAGAACAATTGCGCGACAAGTACGGCAGCGTGTGGAAGGCGTCGGCTTCGGAAGCCGCTTCAAGCGAGCGCAAGTCGGAGCAGAAGGAAGTGAGCTGAAATGGTGCTTGCGGCATGAAAATCCTGGTCGTGCGCAAGGCGCAGGTCGAAAAGCTTTCGCCGGGCCTTTGGGAAAAGCTCGACGAAAACACGCACCCGGAGCTAGGGGGATTCGACAAGAAGCTCAAGGGGCTCAAGCCCGCGCTGGTTACCAAAGGCGGGGAAGGCGACGTGCTAATCTTCCACGTCAGCGCCAAGAGGCGCAAATTGTTCTACTGCGACGAGATACAGCCCGCGTGCGCCGAAATTTCCCTCGACGCGCTCAAAAAGATTACGGAATCCGCGGGGCCGACCGCAGTCATGCTCATGCGCGCCTGCGATGCACTGCCCAGGGTAACGCCGCACGCGCAGAAGTGCGGGTGACTACTTTAGCCCGTTGTTGCTAGAGCCCCTTTCGGTACTGCTCGAGCCTCGCGCGAAGCTCGGCGTCGTGCAACGCGAGAATCTTGACGCACGCGAGCGCGCAGTTCTCCGGCTCCAATATCGTCAGCGCGGCCATGTTCGACGGCATGCGCAGGCTGGAGAGCACGTCGAGGCCCTTGAACTTGTCGGAATACGGCGGGCAGTTCACCACGGGGTTGAGGGAATTGCCGTCGATGACGCCGCCCAATGCGTTGGAGCGGCCGGCGACCGCGACGTAGACCACGCGGTTGGCGCTCGCGTCGTGCTCTTCGATAAGCCGCAGGACCGTTTTCGTGTTCTTGTGCGCGCTGGCGACGTGCATGTCGGCCGCCACTCCGAACTCCGCGAGCTTTGCCGAAATCTTCTTGCCATGATCCTCGTCGGACTTGCTGCCCATCAAAATCACGACCTTCTGTCTGTTGTTTGCCATGGAAATACCACCTGGAAGGCTGACGCAGGCATGCAATAAAAAACCGCGCGGAAGGGGGGTGAAGGCCGGTGGAATTATAAACCAATTCAAGGACATCTTCTATTGGAATGGTTCAGGAGGATGGAAAAACGTGCAACGGGATTAAGAGCATACAACCAAATCAACAGGGGTAAGGCGATGGCAGAGGGAGAACCCAAAGGCAGCCGCGATTACGGAGAATTTTATATGAAGAGGTTCGACTGCGCCGCGATGGCCGCGGATCTGCTTGGATTCCAGGGACACGAACGGAAGAGCCTGCTAAGAACATACGAAGCCGGCCTGCGTTTGACCCACCTTGAAACGGAAGGGAAAACCATGGACCCCGGGGAACGGGACACCCACCTCAAAAAAACCATCCTGCAAATGAGGAGCAACCTGGAGGGAATCAGAAGGCGGATCGCGACAGGTAAGCACAATGATGAAATTTCGGATGCGCGGGATATGCTCAAGATTGCAATGAGGGAACTCCGGCGCGCGCCCGGCGCCCCCATGGTTTACCCGGACAACCGCGCCCTCGTCAAAGCAAATCTTGCCAACATTACCATGCTTTCATTGAACCTCCAGGACAAAATAGAGGAATTCAGGAAATTGATGGAGTAGCAGCGATGCGATTAAGGCACATTTGGCCGCGGGATCAGGTTCGGATCGTTCCGGACCGCCGTTACCATCCGCTTCAATAGTACGTTTGGCTTCACATTCTTGTTGGAAAAGTCGCCAACATATATTCCTTTGTAATTTAATATATTATACGAGCGTTTACCCTTTGCAGGGAGGTATGACCAGCCCTGAGCCTGACCTTCCTTGCTGTTCACGAAATCCTTCAATGCGGGATTAGACTTTATATTATCGTAGGTAAATTTCAATTCCTTGACCCGTTTAGCCACGGCCAGGTTCCAAGTCTCAAGCGCTGTTCTTGCCCCTGTGCCCGCAGCTTGAGCGGCGGATTCCACGCCCTCCGCGGCCGTTTTCTCAGCCCCGGGCAAAATATCTGCGGCCTCTTTCCGCAGAAAACTTAGTTTTGACAATGCCTTTTCAAGCTGTTCTGCCCCTTCCACAATTCCCTCGCCCACGGCGTCGGCCGCCCTGCTTCCGGGCGTTTCAAGAGGAGCAACCATGCCTATTGCCATCCCCACTTGCCAATCGCGATACTCTTTAGCGGTAGTCGGAATCAACCAACGCATCCATTTCTGAAGCGTCGGATGCTGACGGTAATACGCCCAAGTTTCTTCATTCAGAGAATCAGCATTGGCTCGATATTGAGAAACAAAAACAACGCGGTTTCCATCGGGATCGACAAACTTCAACGGGTTGCTTGCGGCATACTCATAGGCCGAACCAAGAGCACCAGCCGGATCAACGCCCGTGAACCTCATCGTCC
>JAZDFO010000147.1:0-5916 GCA_043807785.1 Microcaldota archaeon
GGCAGTATATATTGTTTTGCTTAAATCGTCAGGAATTCGGTTTTTTGGACATTATGTCAAAAAACTATTTGGCGGCTATGCGGCCGTCGGCTTTTGGGTCATGCCCTGCGGTTGAGGAAGTCGTCGGCCTGGCGATAGAGCGCGAACCTTTTCTCGTCCTTTCGGAATTCTCGGTGGTGCACTCGCTTGCGCTTGCCGAACCGAACGTCGTGCTTGGCGTGCAGCAGCTCGTGGAAAATCAGGTATTCGACGACGTATTGCGGGACCGAGAGCGAGTCGAATGCGCGGCTTACCACGATGTCGCGGAACGCCGAGTCGTAGAACGCAAGCCTCTGCCTGCTTTTTTTCCGGCTCCAGTGGACTGCCGGGCGCGCCACGCCGTTGAAGGTGAGCGGATAGTCGCAAATCACCTTGTCGAGCACGCGCTGCAGGTCGAAAGTCGCGCCCTGCGCTGCGCCGGTCCTCTTTCTTCCCCTCGTGCGCCGCAGGGTGTCGTGGAGGCTCATGGCGCTTTTGCCGTCGAACGCCTCGTCGTAGGCGGTGACGTAGCGCAGCGCCGGCGCGGGGACCCTCCTGCGGAACGCCTTGGAAAGCAGCTCGAGCGCCAGCCCAAGGGCGGCTTCGTCGCTTGCGCTGCGGAATCCGTCGGAGACTTTCGCCGTGATTATGCGGTTGGCGTCGGAGTAGACCGTGCTTTTGAGGCCGGCGTAGCCGTAGAATTTGGCCTTGACGTAGTAGTCCTCCAGGCGCAGTATCCTGGCCGCCGAGTTGAACGCCACCGACAGGTCGTTTTCCGAGAGTATGCCTTCGTCTTCTTCCATGCCTTTATGCCCCCCGAATTGTTTGCGTGTTTTTGCAGGTGTTGCGTGAATTCGTTCCCGGTGTCAGGCGCGGTTGCTCTTGATGAATTGCTCCACTTGCGCTTTCTGTGCCGCAGTAATCTTTCCTTCCCTTTCCAAAACGCCGAGGATGCCGGAAAGCGTCAATACCGAGTGCAGCTTCAAGCCCGCTTTTTCGAGCTCTTCTTTCCCTCCCTGCTCCCGGTCGATGAGCACCACCACGTCTGTTACCTTGAGCCCTGCGGCTGCAAGCGGCCCGATTGCCTCGAACTTGCTTTTCGCGGTCGTCACCAAATCGTCGAGCAGGACCGCGGTCTCTCCTGGCGAAAACTCGCCTTCGATGAGCTTTTTCGTGCCGTAGCCCTTTGCCTCCTTGCGGGTGTAAATCAACGGCCTGTCAGTTGCAAGCATCACTGCCGTGCCAATCGGAATCGCCGCGTACGGGACTGCGGCAATCCTGTCGAACTTGATTCCCTCAAGCAGCACTGCGATTGCGCCTGCCGCCTCGCGCATGGCCTGCGGGTGGCCAACCAGCACGCGCAGGTCGATGTAAACGGGTGACTTCATCCCGCTTTTGAGCGTGAACTCCCCGAATTTCACGGCGCCAATCTCATGAAGCGTTAACTCCAGTTTTTTCACTGTCAACCGACCTCAAAACCCCGTTGATGATGCCGCTTAGCGCGGTCCGCGTCGCCGCATTCTTCGCCGTCTCCTCGTCGAATAGCACGTAGAGCTTGCCGCCTTCGATGCGCAGGCAGTTGCACGGGTCAATCCTGACTATTATGCGCTCGTGCGCGCAGTAGTCGGTCTCGTTTAGGCAATTGACCCACGCATCCTCGTTTTGCGCCCCGTCAATGTGCCCGTAGACGTATGTCACGCGGTTGTTGCGGCTGTACGCGCCCGAGATTTCCGCCCCAACCACGCCAACGACGGTGTTGCGGTCGTCGCCGCCTGCGAAAAGCTCCTCTCGGATTATCACCTTGCCCGTTGAAATCGCGGTGCGCAGCTCTTCTGCCGGGAAGCGTGCGTAAAGCGTCAGGCCGTTGGCATCAGTCGCGTGCGCTGCGATGTACCGGAAGTAGACAAACGAGGAAGCCCCCGCAAGGATGATGATGGCGGCTATGTATGCGCCGACCATTTTGTCGCCCTTTTCCGTTTGCATCTAGACCCCTGCCACTTTTGCCACGGCCTTTGCCAGCGCGTCGCCTTTTTCCTTCAGGTCGTATGTCACGCGCAGCATGGGCTTGTTGGTTTTCACCAGCCTGCCCAAGTCGATTGGCGTGCCGCTGACGATGAAATCCACGGGCGCGGCGTTGATGGTGTCCTGGAGCTCTTGAAGCTGGGCCTTGGAATAGCCCATCGCGGGAAGCACCTTGTCCAAGTGAGTGTATTTCGCGAAGGTGTGTGCGACCGTCCCTTTCGCGTAAGGCCTTGGGTCGACAATGACCGCTCCGGCTTTCTGTGCCGCAATCGTGCCCGCGCCGTACTTCATTCCGCCGTGGGTGAGCGTCGGGCCGTCGTCGATGACCAGCACCTTCTTGCCGCGGATGTCGGCCCCGCCCGCGATTATTGCCGGGGAGTCGGCTTCCACGATTTGCGCGCGCGGGTTGGCCGCCTTGATGTTCTTCTTGAGCTGTTCAACATCCGATGGCTTTGCCGTGTCAACCTTGTTGATTATCACGATGTCGGCTGCCCGCAGGTTTGCCTCGCCTGGGTGGTATCTCGTCTCGTGGCCGGTGCGGTGCGGGTCGGCGACGACGAAAAGCAGGTCTGTCTTGTAGAACGACAGCTCGTTGTTGCCGCCGTCCCAGAGCACCACGTCGCACTCCTTTTCCGCCTGCCGGATGATTTTCTCGTAGTCGACCCCGGCGTACACAACCGTGCCTGCCTCGATGTGCGCCTCGTACTCCTCCATTTCCTCAACCGTGCATCCCTGGCCTATCATGTCCTGGTATTTCGCGAAGCGCTGCACGGCCTGCGCTGCAAGGTCGCCGTAAGGCATGGGCTCGCGGATTACCACGACTTTCCTGCCATGCGCCTTGAGAATCTCCGCAATCCTGCGCGTGGTCTGGCTCTTGCCGCAGCCCGTGCGCACGGCGTTCACTCCAATTACTGGCTTGGCGGACGCAATTTGCATGCGCTTGGTGCCGATGAGGCGAAAGTCGGCTCCGGCGGCGATCGCCTCGCTTGCGCGGTGCATGACAAACTCGTGCGAATTGTCGCTGTAAGAGAATACGACTTCGTCGACTGCGAGCTTCTTTACCAGCTCGGGCATCTTGTTCTCGTGGTAAGTCGGTATTCCGTTGGGGTAAAGCTTGCCAGCCAGCACCGGCGGGTATACCCGGAGGACCTCTTCCCCGATTTCGCTGAGGTTCTGCTCCGGAGCCTGCGTGAACGCCACCACCTCGTACTCCGCGTTGTCGCGAAAGCACGTGTTGAAGTCGTGGTAGTCCCTGCCGGCAGCGCCCATGATGATGACTTTCTTCCCCGCCATTGCAATCCACCCTTTCCCCAATCGTGAACAATGCAAGCCCTTTAGTCAAAGGCAAGCTTAAAAACGGTTGCGGGTTTTGTACTGTTCATGCAGGCAAAGGCACAAGCCGCGCGAGCAGCATTGAAACTCGTCCGCAACGGGATGACCGTCGGCTTGGGCACCGGCAGCACCGCGGCAGTGTTCATCGAAGAGCTTGCAGCGCGCAACCGCCGCGAGCATTTGGACCTCACCTGTGTCGCCACTTCCATCGCATGCGAAAAGCAGGCGCGCGCCCTCGGCCTGCATGTCGCCGGCCTTGGCGAAGTCAAAAAAATCGATTTGGCCGTCGACGGCGCCGACCAAGTCGACCGCAGGCTCAACCTCATAAAAGGCGGTGGAGGCGCGCATGCGCGAGAGAAAGTCGTCGACTATGCCGCGGCCAAGTTCGTCGTAATCGCTGTCGAGTCCAAGTTGGTTGCGCGGCTTGCCGGCGCGGTGCCGCTCGAAATCCTGCCTTTCGCGCTGCCGCTCGCCGCAAGGCAGGTGCAACGCGAGTTCGGCGCCAAAGTCGTTGCCCGCAAAGTGCTTTCCGACAACGGCCTGGTCCTCGCCGACGCGCACTTTAAACCAATCGCCAATCCAGGCAAGCTCGAAGCCGGGCTTTGTGCCATTCCCGGAATCGCGGCAAACGGCATTTTTTCCCGCAACGTGCACGGCGCGTTTTTCGGCAGCGAAACCGGGGCGAGGTGGGTGCGGAGATGAAAAGGAAATGGCGCGAGCCTGCAGCCGCCGGAGGGGATTACGTGGTGATGGTCGTGCTGGCCTTCATTTTCCTGTTTTTCGTGCTGCATTTCGCGTCCAACGGGCGCATCACCGAGCTGGTTGCAAGGCAGTTCGGGGCGGTTGCCAAAGCGCTTTCGGGAAGCTGACGCGCGCGCTGACCACCCCGTGCCTTATATTGCCGTTGCGGCAAATGCCTTGCATGCAATCCCGGCCAGACCGCCGTCGAATACATTTTGCCCGTCGGCGCAGTGATTTTCCTGGTGGTAGCCGTGTTTTTGGCCGTCAAAGGCAACATTTTCAACGCAGCGGGAAAGGCCATTGACGACGTGTCATCCAGGATTGGCGGCGCCCTGGCCAATTTCTCGCGCTGACCTGTTTTGCCTCCCGCGAGCGAACTATGGCTGCGGGATAAAACCGCGCTGACCGCATGCCTTATATTGCCGTTGCGGCAAATGCCTTGCATGCAATCCCGCGCGCAGACCGCCGTCGAATACATTTTGCTCGTCGGCGCGGTGATTTTCCTCGTCGTCATCCTTTTCCTCGTGGTCAAGGACCGCATCGTCAACCCCTCCGGCCACGCCATTGACACCAACACCAACGCGATTGCATCCATTTACGCCAACGTAACCCGTTAGGCAGCCGGGCTTTTCAGCCGCTGCAACGCATTTAAACCGAGCCATTCTAGACTGCCTTATGGCAAGGCGCGCGCAAACAGGGGCCGAGACGATATTTCTCATTGCCGGCGCGATTTTCCTGGCAATAATCTCATTCGCCGTCGTGCGCACGCAATTCATTTCTTCCGGCGCCTCCAACGTGCAATCGGATTCCGGGGCAGTGGCAACGGCGTTTGCAAGCTTTGCCCCCAGTGCGCGCGCAGGAATCGTTTCCGCGCCGCCCCAAGCAGGACTTCCTACCGCATGCGCTTGCGAAGCCAATTCCACTTGCCCGGCCTTGTATTCCCTCCAAGAATCCTGCCAGCAGGAGTGCGTCAGCGGCGGGTGCATCCCGTGCAACGCCGAATGCGTTTTTGGCTGCCAGGCGCTTGCGGCCAACAGCCAGTCCCATGTTTTGACCGGCGATTTGGTTACCGATTCAACCTGCTTTACGGTCAGCGGCAACGATGTGAGCATCGACTGTGCAGGCCATTCGATAACCGGCTCCGCAGCAGGCGAGGCGGTCTTGCTCGAAGGCGGGGGAGCCAACGACTTCAAGCTCGTCAACTGCAATATCAGCGGGTTTTCCGCCGGCGCCAACCTTACCGACGCCAATGGCGCAAACGTTTCAGGCAACGCGTTCAACGATGTCGACTATGCTGTATGGTCAAAGGGCGGCGCGAACCTCTTTGCCGCCATTAATACCATCAACAACGCGAGCATCGCAGGCTTCTATTTGGAAAGCTCCAACGGCGCAAACATCCAGCACAACAATATCCTCCTAAGCGTCCCCGGCGCCTATGGCATTTACCTGTCCGCCACGGTCAGGACTAGTGAATTCAATTTCAATTCGGTTGCCGGCGGCGCGTGCGCGTTTAACAATTGCATTGATGGCCCGTGCGGCCCGGTATGCCCGGCGGATTCAGGGACATGTGCCGGCAACACCTTCACCGGCAATATCCCGCAAGCGTGCACTTCCCCTAATTCATTCGGCGAGTAATCCATCCAATTCATTACGTCGCCTGCCGAATCGAAAGGCTTATATTTGGGGCAAGAGTAGGTATTGTGCGGATTCTGTGAAGGTGGGTTGAACTGGTCGCCCGGGGGGTCTGAAAGGGCCCTGCTAATACAATAAGGCGGCCGTTCGTTTTCATGATGACGCTACCAA